>JBDTRN010000195.1:0-3253 GCA_039931715.1 Betaproteobacteria bacterium | reverse complement strand
GAGATCAAGTCGCGCATGCTGCTGCCGCGCCCGCCGTCGGCCGCCGGCGAGGAAGAGGATCCGCGTGCCGAGCTGGTGCGCCGCTTGCTCGAATACGAGCAGATGAAAAAGGCCGCGAGGAAGCTCGACGAAATGCCGCAGGTCGGGCGCGACGTGCTGGCGGTGTCGGTGTGGATTGAGAAGGCCGTCGTCGATCGCCTGCCCGACGTGAACCCCCAGGACCTGGCCGATGCGTGGCGCTCGCTCCTGCACCGGGCGCGGCTCTCCGCCCACCACCATGTCACCAAGGAGGAGTTGTCGGTGCGCGAGTACATGACGATCATCCTGCGCAAGCTGAACGAATCCGGCCTGCGCGAGTTCAGGGAACTGTTCGACCCGGCGCGCGGCGCGCCCATCCTGGTGGTCACGTTCATCGCGCTGCTCGAGCTGGTGCGCGAGTCGCTGGTGGAGATCACCCAGTCGGAATGTTTCGCCCCGATTTACGTAAAATTGGCCCATGCTCAATCCCACTGAAGCCAAACGCATCATCGAAGCCGGGTTGCTCGCTTCGCAGGAGCCCGTGCCGCTCAACGGCATCCGGCGGCTGTTCGACGAGGATATCGGTGCCGACACGCTGCGGCGCCTGCTCGGCGAGCTGCGCGAAGAGTGGTCGGGCCGCGCCGTCGAACTCGTGAACCTCGCCACCGGCTGGCGGTTCCAGACGCGGCCGGAGTTCCAGAAATTCGTCGATCGCATCGTGCCGGAGAAGGCACCGCGTTATTCGCGGGCAGTAATGGAAACCCTCGCCATCATCGCGTACCGCCAGCCGGTTACGCGCGGTGACATCGAAGACATCCGTGGCGTCGCGGTATCGGCGCAGATCGTGCAATCGCTTGAAAACCGCGGCTGGATCGACGTCGTCGGCCATCGTGAAGCGCCGGGTCGCCCGGCGCTTTATGCCACCACCAAGTCCTTCCTCGACGATCTGGGCCTGCGTTCGCTGCAGGAACTGCCGCCGCTGGAGGAAGTCGCGAGGACCTTGCCCCTTGAGTCAACAACCCCCGCAGAAACCGCCGTCGAAACCCAGCCGGCGCTCGAGCAACCAGACGAGGAAGGCGCGCCCGAACTCGCCGCTGCGCCCGCCGAGGCGGACGCAGCCGGCGCATAGGAAACGCCCGGAGGCGGACGAGGGCGCAGGCCCTTCCCGCACGCAGACTGCCGTCCATCGCCGGGCTGCCGCCGCCGCGCTCGCCGAGCCGGTCCGGCTGCAGAAGCTGATGGCGCAGGCGGGCTTCGGCTCGCGCCGCGAGATCGAGGACTGGATCACCGGTGGTCGCCTCACCCTGAACGGGCGGCTCGCACAGCTGGGCAACCGCGCCACGCCGCGCGACCGCATCGAGCTCGACGGCAAGGCGCTGGTGTTCGAGCGCCCGCCGGAGGAAACCCGCGTCCTCATGTACCACAAGCCCGAGGGCGAACTGGTTTCGCGCCATGATCCGGAAGGGCGGCCGACGGTGTTCACGCGGCTGCCGCTGATCAAGGGTGCCAAATGGATGTCGATCGGGCGGCTGGACTTCAACACCAGCGGCTTGTTGCTGTTCACCAGCTCGGGCGAACTGGCCAACGGCATGATGCACCCGCGCTTTGGCATCGAGCGCGAATACGCAGTGCGCATCCTGGGCGGCCTGAACAACGAGGAAATGGACCGCTTGCGCAGCGGCATACGGCTCGACGACGGGCTGGCCGCCTTCGGCAAGGTCACCTCCGCGGGCGGGGAGGGTGCCAACCGCTGGTACCGGGTCAGCCTCAAGGAGGGACGCAACCGGGAAGTCCGGCGCCTGGTCGAGGCCCTCGGCAAGCAGGTTACGCGCCTGATGCGCCTGCGCTACGGCACGGTGGTGCTGCCGGAGGATTTGCGCGCCGGGGAGTGGCGCGAACTCGCCCCGCAAGGGGTTGCCGCGCTACTGGCCAGCCTGCCGCCCGGAAAGGGCGCCGGGGAGAGTTCCTGAACCCCACGGGCGTTGTTTAGTGACCCAAAATACGTTATACTTCCAATGATTTATTGATCGAGTCGGCGGATCGACTGGAAATGGGCTTTTGGCCCATTTTTTATTTCCGTCGCCCGAATGAAGGCTGGGTACGCCGACAGGAAAGGGATTGGGAACTCTCGATGGGGCCTTTGGCAAACAGGGTGGAGCCTACCCTCGCGGGATTGGGCTACGAACTGGTGGACGCGCAGGCGGCCAACCACGGGCGGTTTTTGCGCATATTCATCGATAAGCCGGGTGGGATCACTGTGGACGATTGTGCCGACGTGAGTCGGCACCTGGCGAGGGTGCTGGCGGTGGAAGGCGTGGACTACGACCGGCTGGAAGTTTCCTCGCCGGGGCTGGATCGGCCGTTGCGCAAGGCCGAGGACTTTGCCCGGTTTGCCGGGCAGATGGCCGATGTAAGGATGTCGCAGGCGCGGCCCGATGGCCGCAAGCGCTTCATCGGCGTGCTGCAGGGCGTCGACGGGGCGGTGGTAACGATGGAAGTGGATGGCGCCAGGGTTGCGCTTGAACTCGATGGTGTGGATCGGGCAAAGCTCGTTCCGGACCTGTAAGCAAAGGTGGGAGTGGGAAGATGAGCCGGGAAATTCTGCTTTTGGTGGACGCGCTGGCGCGCGAAAAGAACGTCAACCGCGACACGGTGTTCGCCGCGCTCGAGATGGCTATCGCCTCGGCGACGAAAAAGCGCTTTACGCAAGACGTCGACATACGGGTTGCCATCGATCGCAACACCGGGGCGCATGAGGCCTTCCGACGCTGGCACGTGGTGCCGGACGACACGGCCGAGTACAACACGGCGCAGATGACTTCGCTCGAGGAGGCGCAGGAAAAGAAGCCCGATGCGCTGATGGACGAGTACATCGAGGAGCGCGTCGAGGACGTGCCGTTCGGGCGCATCGGCGCGCAGACCGCCAAGCAGGTGATCCTGCAGCGCATCCGCGACGCCGAGCGCGAGCAGATCCTCGACGATTTCCTGTCGCGTGGCGACGAACTGGTTACGGGGACGGTGAAGCGCATGGAGCGCGGCAGCGCGATCGTGGAATCCGGCCGCATGGAAGCCCTGTTGCCGCGCGAGCACATGATCCCCAAGGAGAACCTGCGGGTTGGCGACCGCGTGCGCGCCTGGGTCATGAAGATCGACCGTTCGGCCCGGGGCCCGCAGCTCATCCTGTCGCGCACCGCGCCGGAATTCATCATGAAGCTGTTCGAGCTCGAGGTGCCCG
>JBDTRN010000194.1:0-3597 GCA_039931715.1 Betaproteobacteria bacterium | reverse complement strand
GAGGGCAGGGACGCCCATGGCCTTGTCTTCCGCCAGCGAACTCCAGCGCAGCGCTCTTCCCGCCCGCATTCCCAAGCGCGTCGACGAGCGGCGCCCCGGCCCGAAGGAACCCCATGACGAAGCAATCGAAACCGGTACGCCCAAGCGGCGAAGAACGCGGTGTCGACCGCCAGTTCACCACCACGCTTTCACGCGGCCTCCAGGTGCTGTCGAGCTTCAGCGCAGCCGAACCCGTCCTCACCAACAAAGACATCGCGGAGCGTACCGGCCTCGCGCGGCCCACGGTGTCGCGCCTGACTTACACGCTGACACTCATGGGTTACCTGCAGCATCACCGGCACCTGGGTAAGTACGGTAAGTACGAACTCGGCAATGCGGTGCTCTCCCTTGCGCATCCCCTCCTGGCCAACCTCAGCGTGCGCCAGGTGGCGCGCTTGCCGATGAAGGAGCTGGCCGATCACGCGCGCGGCTGGGTATCGCTTGGCATCCGCGAGCGCCTGAACATGGTCTACATCGAAACCGCCCGTTCACGTGGCACCCGCAACGTCAAACCGGACATCGGGCAGACTTTCCCGATGGTGGTTTCGGCGATGGGCCGCGCCTACCTCGCGGCACTGCCCGCGCGGGAACGCGAGGCGATGATCAACGAACTGCAGGTCAAGACGCCCGACTTGTGGAATTCGCACTCCCCACAGGTCGAGCAGGGACTGCAGGACTATCTCGAACTCGGATTCTGCGTCGGGCGCGGCGACTACGACCCGAACACGCACACGGTCGCGGTCCCCATGCGTCGTCCTGGCTTCAACCAGGTGATGGTTTTCAACTGCGCAGTTCGCGTGGACAACCTAGCGAAGGGCGCGCTCGAGGGCGACCTCGGCCCGCGCCTGGCGCACATGGTGCGTTCGATCGAGGTCGCGCTCGACACCGAGTAGCGGAGGAGGGAAGGCTCAGCTCGTCTTGGCGGCGCCGCTGGCCAGCATCGCTTCGATCTGCGCCGATCCCAACCCCGCTTCGAGCAGCACTTCGCGCGTGTGCTGGCCCAATCCCGGGGCGTGGCGCCGGTACCCGGGCGCCGACTCGGACCACTCGGAAGGCACCGCCGTGGTCCTGATCGTCCCCTCGGTCGGATGCTCGTGCTCGGAGAAGTAGCCGATCGCTTCGAGGTGCGGGTCGGCGAGGATGTCCTCGAGGCCGTTCATGCGTTGCGCCGGGATGTCGGCGCGCTCGAAGGCTTCCAGCCATTCACCGGTGCTGCGCTTGCGCAGTTCGTCGGCCAGCAGCTGGTTGGCCGACGCATAGTTGCGACTGCGCCCCGCCGCACTCGAAAAGCGCGCATCCTCGTCCATCATGCGCGGCGTGCCGACGAGCTCGAAAAACGCCCGCCATTGCTTGTCGTTGTAGACCAGGATGCAGACGTAGCCGTCGCTGGTCGCAAACGGGCGGCGCTCCTTTGCGAGGATGCGCGAGTATCCCGGTTCGCCCACGCGCGGCTCGAACCCGGCCCCGCCGAGGTGCTCGCCCATGACCATTGCCAGCATGTGCTCGAACATCGGGATGTCGATGCGCTGTCCTTTGCCGGTCTTCTCGCGAAAATACAGCGCCGCGCTCACTGCGCCGGCGATCTGCTGGCCCACCGCCCGGTCGACCAGGTTGATCGGCGCATAGTGAGGTTCGTCGGCACCCTGCACCTGGAACAGCGTTGGCAGGCCGATCGCGCCCTGGATCAGGTCTTCGTACGCGGGCTTCGCCGCATAGGGTCCGCGTTGGCTGTAACCGAATGCCCCCACATAGATGATGCGCGGGTTCGCTTCGCGCAATTCTTCGTAGGAAAGTTTCAGCCGCGCCATTGCCGCCGGTCGGATGTTGTACACCAGCACGTCGGCATCGCGCGCCAGCGCCAGCACCGCGTCGCGCGCCTCGGGGCGCTTGAGGTCGAGGGCAAGCGAGCGCTTGTTGCGGTTCACGTTCATGAACATGTGACCCATGCCGGGATTGCGGTAGGGCCACAGCTGCCGGGTCACGTCGCCCTCCGGCGACTCGACCTTGATCACTTCGGCGCCGAGGTCGCCGAGGATCTGGGTTGCATACGGGCCCATGAGCACAGTCGACAAATCCAGGACGCGCACCCCTTCCAGCGGACCGCTCCCACTCATGCCAGGCCCAGCACTCCGGTCAGCGCCTCCGGCGTGAGTTGTGCGCCGGAATAAAATTTCCCGTCGACCTCGAGCACGGGGGAGGATCGGATTCCGAGATCCTCGATTTTCTCGGCGGCTTCCTCGTCCATCATCAGGTCCTTCGCCTCGAAGGGAACGCCCTTCGATTTGAGGTATTGCTTCAATCGCTCGCACGGCGCGCACAGCGGCGTGGAGTACACGGTCACTTGGGTGGGCATCTCAAACCTTGCCTTCGGCCTTGAGCTTCTTGTAGGCCTCCTTCTTGCGCAGCCAATCCTGCTCGACCTCGCCGGATTTCCACGGCTGCTCGGGCGTGAATACAAGATCCTTCCATTGCTCACCCTGACTCCATCGGAACGGGGTCTGCAGCGTGGTGCGCGGTGCGAAGGCGCTTTCGAGCAGCTTGAAGCCCATCTCGAGGATCGCGCGCTGTTGCTCGGGATTGTGCGGCTCGCCGCAGGGACTTCCGAGCGGGAAATCCGTATGCACGACACGCGCAAGGCCCACGTGCTCGACGATGTCGCGAGCGGCGGCCAGCACCACCGTGGGAATCCCGTTGGCTTCCAGGTGACGGGCAACCAGGCTGATGGTCTGGTGGCAGACCGGGCAGACCGGCACGAGCACCGCCACGTCCGCGCCATCCTCTTTGCACAGTTCCAGCACGGCGGGCGCGTCGCGCTCGCGCGTGCGCCGCTGGCTGTAGGCATTGAAGACACCATGGAATCGCGCCGTCAGGCTGCCAATGCGGCCGGCTGCCACGGCCTCATGCAGTCGCGTGGTCGGGAAGAATGCGTCGACATCCTCCAGGGTGGTGGCAACCTGGTCAAAACTGCGTGACGGGCTGTAGAGCTGGCCTGCCGGCAGGTCCGAGGCGATTGTGTACGTGCCGCCGACGATGCCCATCTTGGTCTCGTCTTCGACGTGCTCGCCGCCCTTGATCGAGATCTCGCTGGTCGACACCAGCGTCACGCGACACTGCGCCAGCGGCTTGGTGAGCGGCGTGAACGGCACGTCTTCGAAGTGCGCCCACTGGTAGGGCTTGGCGTACCCCTGGGACAGGTAGTAGTCGCGGGTCTTGTCGATATAACGCACGTAGCTGGCCATGCGGCGTCCTCATGAGGGGAATGGGGCGATCATCGACAGCCGCTGCGGGGAGTGTCAAGGATTCGAGTCAAGCGTTCGCGCAATGAAACGCAACACCCAGTGCCGCATAGCAGCAAAATGGCTCTACATTTCAGTATGCGAAAGTTAGCCCACTGGTTCGTGTCCGGCCGTTGCGAAGGCCGGGGGGCGTGCCGAATACTCGCCCCATGACTTCGCCGCCCCCGTCGATCGCAGTGCCGGAACTCGTCGCGCTGCGCGAGCGCGCCGCGGAATTCGCGCTGTTCGACGTGCGCGAAGCCGGCGAAGCGCATCGCGGCCA
>JBDTRN010000193.1:0-3671 GCA_039931715.1 Betaproteobacteria bacterium | reverse complement strand
CCGAGCAGCGCGAGGTCCGCCGCGGTGAACTTGCCCTTGCGCTTGTTCAGCAACTGCGCCACGCCGATGACCAGCCCCTTCGCCGTTCGGATCGGCACGCACAGGAGGTCGCGCGTCACGAACCCGGTACGCTCGTCGACGCTGCGGTTGAAGCGCGGGTCGGCGTAGGCATCGTGGACGATGGTGCCCTGCCCGGTGGTGAAGACGTGGCCGGCCACGCCGGTGGTATTGAGGATGCGGATTTCGCGCCGGAACGAGCCCTGCGCAACGCGCGAATAAAGCTCGTTGGTCTCGGCGTCGTTGAGGAATAGCGTGCCGCGTTCGGTATTGAGCTCGCCCGTCGTGGCGTCGAGCAGCGTGGTGAGGACCTCGTCAAGCGAATCGGTCACCGACATCTTGCGCGAAATTTCGAGCAACAGTTCGGCCTCGCGAAGGCGGCGCTTCTGCGAGATCGAAACCGCACCCCGCTTGTCGTTGGCCGCGGGCTTGGTGCGCCGCTTGGGCGCGGAAAGCGTTTGTTCGCTCATTGGCGTGCGGTGTGCCTTTCCATGGAATCGCGCATGGCGACGATGGAAGCCTGCAGCTGCGCTATTTCGTCCTGCGCCGCCTGGCGGGCAACCTGGACCCCGTTTTCGGCCGCGATCCGGACCATTTCGAGCTGCTCGCGCAGCGCCCCCGCAGTGGCCTTGAGCTGGCCGATCTCGGCCGCGGCGCTGGCATGCGCGGCCTGGACGCGCCCCTCTGCCGAGTTGCGCTCGAGCTCGAGCTGCTCGCGCAGCGCCGCCGAGGTGGCTTTCAACTGGGCGATCTCATTGGCACCCGCGACATGGGCGGCCTGCACGTCGGCGTCCCGCTTGATGGCGGCCTGTTCGAGCGCATCGCGCAGGCTGGCGGCCGTCGCCCGCAACAGCTTGATCTCGTCCTGGCCGGCAGCCACGGCACGCTGCACCTCGTCTTCGCGCCTGGCGTGCGCGAGTTCGAGCTCCCCACGCAGGGCGATTACGGCACGCTGGACGTCGCGCAACTCCTTCTGCGCGGCGAGCAACGGGTCTTCCGGGCTGGGCATTCCGGCGGCTGGCATTTTTTGGGCTCCCTCGGCGTGCATTCTAAGCCACGGCTCGTCCGACCGGCCTCGCGGCGCGTTACGCAGCGCGGTATCATTCCGCCCATGATACAAGTCACTGTAAATGGCGCCGCGCATCGTTTCGACGAGGCGCTCGACGTGGCCGCCCTGATCGAGCGGCTGGAGCTCGCAGGGCGCAAGATCGCCGTCGAGCGCAATGGCGAAATCGTGCCGCGCAGCGCGCATGGCGCCACGCGCCTGGCCAATGGCGACCGCCTCGAAATCGTCGTGGCCGTAGGCGGGGGCTGACCATGCAGGACACCCTCGTCATTGCCGGCAAATCGTACGCCTCGCGCCTGCTCGTCGGCACCGGGAAGTACAAGGACTTTGCCGAAACCCGCGCAGCCATCGACGCCTCGGGCGCGCAGATCGTCACCGTGGCGATCCGCCGCACCAACATCGGCCAGAATCCGGGCGAGCCCAACCTGCTCGATTCGCTGCCGCCTTCTCAGTTCACCCTGTTGCCGAACACGGCCGGCTGCTACACGGCCGACGACGCGGTGCGCACGCTTCGCCTTGCGCGCGAGTTGCTTGACGGCCACGACCTCGTCAAGCTCGAGGTCCTCGGCGACCCGCAATCCCTGTACCCCAACATGCCCGAGACCCTCGCCGCAGCGAGGACGCTGGTGGCCGACGGCTTCAAGGTCATGGTGTACTGCTCCGACGACCCCATCCAGGCCAAAATGCTGGAAGACATCGGCTGCGTCGCGGTGATGCCGCTCGCCTCGCTGATCGGTTCGGGCATGGGCATCCTCAATCCGTGGAACCTGCAGCTCGTGATCGAGCGTGTCTCAGTGCCGGTGCTTGTCGACGCGGGCGTCGGGACCGCATCGGACGCGGCCATCGCAATGGAGCTGGGCTGTGACGGCGTGCTCATGAATACCGCCATCGCCGCGGCGCGCGACCCGGTCATGATGGCGCGCGCCATGAAGAAGGGCGTCGAAGCGGGCCGCGAGGCATTCCTCGCCGGACGCATGCCGAAGAAACTCTACTCGGCTGCGCCCTCCTCGCCCACCGGCGGGATGATCAGCGCTTCGGTGCAGACCAAGGCAGCTTAGGTTCCGGCGTGGAATCGCCGCGCAGGACGGTCCGCAGCTTCGTCCTGCGCCAGGGGCGCGTTTCGAACGCGCAGCAACGCGCGTGGGACACGCTCTACCCGCGCTACGGCATCGTATTCGTCGAACAGCCGCTCGACCCGGCGGCGGTGTTCGGGCGCACCGCTCCCCTCGTGCTGGAAATCGGCTCGGGCATGGGCGAAACCAGCGTTGTCATCGCGCAGCAACACCCGGAAACCGACTACATCGCGGTTGAGGTACACCTGCCGGGCGTGGGCAGCCTGCTCAAGGCCATCGACGCCGAAGGCTTGCCCAACGTGCGGGTGATCCGCCACGATGCCGTGGAGGTGCTGGAGAAAATGCTGCCCGATGAATCTCTTGCCGGCCTGCATGTGTTTTTCCCCGATCCGTGGCCCAAGAAGCGCCACAACAAGCGCCGTCTGATCCAGCCGCCGCTGGTTTCACTGGCGGCGTCGAAGCTCGCCCCCGGTGGTTACATCCATCTCGCCACCGACTGGGAGCCGTACGCCGAGCACATGCTCGAGGTGCTGTCGGCCGAGCCGTTGCTCGCGAATTCCGCGCCGGGGTTCGCCCCGCGCCCGGCCTACCGTCCGGAGACCAAGTTCGAAACCCGCGGCCTCAGGCTGGGACACGGCGTGCGCGACCTGGTGTTCCGTCGCAAGCCATGAATGTACTGGTACCAGTACAAAAACTGCCATGAAAGCTAATCGGGGAGCCAGTCTACGAAAATGAATTCGTTAAAATCAGGGCAGGAACAACTCCAGCAGTTCGTTCAGGAAGCGCTGCCCGCGCAAGGTCGGGCGCATGGTTTTCCAATCGCGCTCGAGCAGTCCCATCTCCTCGGCCTTCGTTAGCGCGGCCTCGAGCACCGTGGCGTCGAGCCCGGTGCGCTCGCGGAACAGCGCCACCGGTACACCTTCCACCAGCCGCAGCGCATTGAGCATGAATTCGAACGGCACTTCGGCGGCGGCAAGTGTGCGCTGCTCGACGATTGACCGGCCTCCAGGGGCCATCGCCATGTACTCGCGCGGCTGCTTGGCCCGCGCGTGGCGCTCGATCCGGTCGGGGAAGCTGATCTTGCCGTGCGCCCCCGCCCCGAGCCCGAGGTAATCGCCGAACTGCCAGTAATTGAGGTTGTGCCGGCAGCGCATGCCCGGCCGCGCGAAAGCCGAGGTCTCGTAGTGCGCGAAGCCGGCTTGCGCCAGCAGTTCCTCAGCGGCTTCCTGCATCGCGGCGGCGTCGTCATGCCCGGGCAGGCGCGGCGGGTGGCTGAAGAAAACCGTATTGGGCTCTAGAGTCAGCTGGTAGGCCGACAGGTGCGAGGTGCCCCAGCGAATGCCCTCCTCCAGGTCGGCGCGCGCCTGGGCGAGGGTTTGCGAAGGCAGACCGTACATCAGGTCGAGGTTGATGTTGGCAAAATTCTCCTGCGCGATGCCGATCGCGCGCCGCGCCTCGGCGGCGCTGTGGATGCG
>JBDTRN010000192.1:0-3820 GCA_039931715.1 Betaproteobacteria bacterium | reverse complement strand
ATGAGCGCGTGGTACACGCCCCACACCGTGCCGAACAGGCCGATGAACGGCGCGGTCGAGCCCACCGAGGCCAGCACGGTGAGGCCCGACTCGAGGCGCGCGGTGTCCTCGTCGATCACACGGCGCATCGCGCGCGTGAGGAATTCAGCGGCCGAGCCGGCCTCTTCGAGCTTGCGCGCCCCGGGTCGGTCCATGTGGTGGGATACCGCCAGCGCGTGCTTGGCGAGGTGGGAGAAGGGCTCTTCAGGGTGGCCTGCGCCGATGAACTTTTCCACTGCGGCCAAGGAGGGCGCATCCCAGAACATCTGCAAGAAGTGCTTGCTCTTGCGGTTTTCGATCAACAGCGCGATCGCCTTGGTGATGATCAGGTACCAGGTGGCCAGCGACATTCCCACCAGGAGAACGAGCAGGACTCGGGCGAGGATGTCGGCCTGCGCGATGAAATTCGCGAAGCCCAGGGTTTGTACGGGTTCCATGAGGTCAGCCTTCCAGTCGGAAAGTAATCGGGATCAATACCCATGCAGCCACCGCTTCGCTGCCGCGCTTTGCCGGCACGAATTTCCATCGCAGCACGGTGGCGCGAGCGGCCTCGTCCAGGCGCGGCGAGCCGCTCGAGGCGCGCACTTGGACCTCGTCGGCGCGCCCGGCAGGGCTGACGAGCACGCGCAGCATTACCTTCCCCTCCTCGCGCGCACGCCGCGACAAGGACGGATAGGCGGGCGCCGGGTTCTCGAGGTAATCGGCATTGAAGATCGGGTCGGTCTGCGCGGTGCCGGCGGACCCGGTGGTGCCGCCCGTGGGAAGCGTCGCGCGCTGGCCTTCCGTCGAAACCGCGGCGATGGGTGCAGCCGGCTGCGCGGGCGCAGCTATCGGCGAGGGCGCTGTGGGGGGCGCGACGAGGATCGGCTGCGCCGGGGCAGGCTTGGACGTCGGGGTGGGCGTGGCTTTTGCGACCGGCCGCGGCTTGACGGCGACCGGCTGCGGTTTGGGCAACTCCACGGGAGGCTCGACCACTTTGGGTGCCGGCGGGGGCGGCTTGAGCAACTCCACCATGATGGGGGCCGCAGTCATGAGCGCGGTGCGCGTCGGTTCGTAGCTCAGCAGGATCAATCCGGCGACCACGTGCAGCGCAATGGCGATGACCGCACCGGCGTGGCGGGGCCCGCCCGTGGGGCGCAGTGGGGTATAGCGGCTTGAAAGTACAGCGGACAAGGCAGGCCTGTGGGAAATCTCCGGACTCCGTCCCAGTTGGATGGGCGGGAGGCGACTAAGTTGCGCCTGCGAGATGAATGCTTGCATGGATGCTAAGGCTTGCGCGGATGCTAAGCAGTCAGGAGCAGCTTCCCGTTCTGCGTGAGCCGCAGGCGGTACTCGCGGCCGTTGTGCACAATCACCAGCTCGCGTTGCGACCCCAGGAGCGTCTCGCTGGAGATCCGTCGCGGTGGGTGGGTGGCGGCCAGTGACTCGTCGAAATCGGGCTTGGAACATTCGGCGGCTGTGGCCAGCGAAAGGGACTCGGGGCTCATTCGGTAACGATAATTGTTATCGTTTGCATTGTCAATGAACCCTGACATAGGGAGTATTTCGCCGGAGTGACTGCTAACTTTTCGCCCTATTGCACCTTTTTATCATTTGAATGATAATGATTCGCATGTATATCTGCATCTGCAACGGCATCACCGACAGAGCGATCCGCGACTGCGCAAAGACTGCGGTCGGATGCTCGCTGCGCGATCTCGAATGCAGCCTCGGCGTCGGTGCCAGTTGCGGCCGTTGCCGTGACGCGGCGGCCGAAATCCTGGCCGAGTCACAATCCCAGGTCGCCCGTCCGGCCGAAGTTCACGCCTAGCCCAAAGCCCAAGGCTAAGACCCATGTCCGGGGCCTGGCCCGTTTATTTGAGCTTCAACGGTTCAGCGTGACTTGAAGCTTTCGCACGGATCGATTCGCTCCGGCGCCGTAGTCACCCAGACGTAGTCATAAATCCCCGCATAGACTCGCAAGTCCACCGGCCCGGTGGATTCGACAAATCCGACACTCAGTAGGTCGTCGCGCATCTGCGCCGGCATATAGGCAGGCACGCCGCGATCACGGCGCGCATGTCCCGCCCCAGCGATGAGGATCGCGCCGCCTGCTCCGGCGTGTTGGAGCGCACCGGCCATTGCAGCGTCGCGCGCCCGCTGCGCCTGGACCATGCCGGCCAGCACCGTCGGCGCAGGACGGTGGCCGCAATGGCCGCTGACGATGTCCTTCTCGAGAGCGGTGCCGGTCTCCGCGCTCACAGGGGGAAGGCCTGGCGCGACTTTCCCCGATTGCATCAGCGCGCGCGCGTCGGCGCGGGAGAAATTGGCGGCGAGGATCGGGACGCCGGCGTCCAGCGCAAGTTCGACCAGCGGCTTGTAGTCGGCCCAGCGCCATCCTTTGCGGTCGAACGCGCCTGCGTCGGCGAGTCGCTCGGCGTTCCCCTCGCCTCGGCCTCGCGCAGCGTCAAGGGCAGGCTGATGCTCGCGGTCGAATTGCTCCATCGCCAGCGCGGGTTTACGCCCGTTTCGCAGCAGCGCCGCGAATATCTCCGCCTGAACGCGGTGATGCTCGGCGTTGTCGTGCACTTCGCCGAGGATGACGAACCGGGCGAGCATCGCACTGGTCATGAACCCGGCACGCGTTATTTCGCGCCCCGCGGCAGTGTCGAAGATGCGGTCCTGGGCAGTTGCCTGATTAACCGCCTCGCGACCCGTATCCGGTGGCAGTCCGGCGCAGGCCGTCACCACCAAAAAAGCAACGACGGCCAAGGCGCGGCTCGTGTGCGACAAGCGCGATAAAACGTATCGTCTGACCATCGGCAAAGCTTAGCCGAATGCAGCGCCGGCGTTCGATGGGGCGGTCGGTCGCGGTGCTAGACTGGCAGCACTTTCCGAATCGTGAGGCATGGGCATGAAGGGCGACAAGGTAGTCCTGCAGCACCTCAACAAGGTGCTCTTCAACGAACTCACTGCGATCAACCAGTATTTCCTGCATGCCCGCATGTTCGGCAACTGGGGCCTGAAGAAACTCGAGGACTACGAGAAGCACGAGTCCATCGACGAGATGAAGCACGCCGACCGGCTGATCGAGCGGATCCTGTTCCTCGACGGCCTGCCGAACCTGCAGGACCTCGGCAAGCTCCTGATCGGCGAGGACGTGCCCGAGGCCCTGGCGGGCGACCTCAAGATGGAGCTGGCCGCGCACCCCGACCTAAAGGCGGCAATCGCGCACTGCGAGGGCGTAGGCGACTACGTTTCGCGCGAACTGTTCGAGGACATCCTCGAGTCGGAGGAGGAGCACATCGACTGGCTCGAAACCCAGATCGACCTCATCAAGAAGGTCGGCCTGCAGAACTACCTGCAAAGCCAGATGGGGACGGCGAGCTAGCGGAATCAACGGCGCCGGCCTCGGCGCCCCCAGTTGCGTTTGCCCCCCAGGGGTTCAGCCTCGCGGAGCGCTCCTTTGCGGAGGTTGGAACTTCATGCGCCGGCCGCGCCTTTCTATTGCGCTGCAGCATAGACGCAGTCCTTTGGGCGAGGCGGACCGCAATGTGAGAACTATGCACAGCGGCGACCGAAACATTTTGACGCTCCGCGTGTTATATATCACCTGCCAGTTGTAGGTATTTTGCCGACGTTGCGTCCTCGCGATGTCGTACACGCTTTTTTGGGGGTGTTCGTGAACAAAAACCGTCGCTTAGCCAACCGCTCGGTCCGGGCCTTCTATCAAGCGAAAAGGGCGTACCCCGCCTTCATCGCCTCGGCGCTCTCGTTAGCCGTTCAGGGGGCCTACGCGCAG
>JBDTRN010000191.1:0-4198 GCA_039931715.1 Betaproteobacteria bacterium | reverse complement strand
CGGCATGTATGCGTTTTCCGGCATCCTCGCCGCGCTGTACCGGCGCAAGGAGACCAATGAAGGTGCCACGCTCGACATCTCGATGTTCGAGTCGCTGGGCGAATGGCTCGGGTTCCCGGGGTATTTCACCGCGTACGGTGGCACGCCGCCGCCGCGCACCGGGGCCGCCCACGCCACCATCGTCCCCTACGGCCCGTTCAAGGCCGGGGACGGCAAAACGGTGTTCCTCGGCGTGCAGAACGAGCGCGAATTCGCGCGCCTGTGCGAGCAAGTGCTGCTGCGGCCCGAACTGGCGGGGGACCCGCGCTTTTCGTCGAGCACGGCGCGCAATGCCAACCGCGCCGAGATGAACGCGCTGATCGAATCGATCT
Source organism: Betaproteobacteria bacterium (assembly GCA_039931715.1). Classification (GTDB taxonomy): domain Bacteria; phylum Pseudomonadota; class Gammaproteobacteria; order Burkholderiales; family SG8-39; genus SZAS-79. The sequence continues at coordinate 3,827 of JBDTRN010000191.1, read as the reverse complement.
TCGCCGCCTCGACCGTAGCGGAGATCACCGCGCGCCTGGAGTCGGCGGGCATCGCCAACGCGCGCCTGAACACCATGCAGGAGTTCTGGGGCCACCCGCAGCTTGCTGCGCGCGAGCGCTGGCGCGAGGTCGACTCTCCCGGCGGCAAGGTCGACGCACTCCTGCCGCCGCTGAACATCGCCGGGCTGGAGCCCTCCATCGGCCCCGTGCCGGGCTTGGGCGAGCACACCCAAGCGATCCTCGCCGAGCTGGGTTACGACACTCTCGCAATCGAGAAACTCGCCCAGGAAGGCGCCGTATGACTGCCGCTGCCGCACCCGGCGACGCTACCAAGGCGTCGGCGGTTAGCGGCAATTCATAAACATTTATTTCTAAACCCCAGCGTCGGCGCGGCTTTCGGGGAAATTTTTTACCGGAACCGGTACATTCACCCGGCGCAGGCCGGCAGCATCAGCGCCTGCAGCACATCTCCCGTGGCGCGGTTCTGCACGAAGGCCGCCACCCCCGACTGGCGCGGGTTTGCGTTGGGCAGGAGCGGCAACGTGCGCTTGTCCGCCACGCGCAAGTCGGCGTCGAACGCGAGCGGCCCGATCCATTCGCGCACCACGAAATCGTGCGGCAGGGTCTTGCCCTTGTTCTCGCCGGCTGCGACCTGGCTCGTCAGCTTGTTCTCGAACGCGGCCAGGTACAGCGCCGCGTCCTTGCGCTCGGCGGTGGCCAGCAATTCGGCGCTCACGGCCACGTCGACGCTCGTGCGGCCCATCGCCATCAGCGTGAGGCTGACTTTAGCGCGCGGCGCCTGGGCATTCATTTTCTCCACCGCGGCGGCGAACTCACCTGACCCCCAGCGGCGGAAGTCCTGCCCCTGCAGGAGCACCTGCGGCGTGTAAACGATGCGAGCTCGCTTGAGCTCGGCCTGCCGGCGCTGCCGCGTGGCGAATTCGCGCTTGGCGTACGGGTCCTTCCAGCCGATGTAGTCCCAGTAGTCCACATGGAGCGCCAAGGGCACCACCCTGTCCGGTGTGTAGCCCTGCGACTGTAAAGACGACAGCCAGCGATCGGCGGGCGGGCAGCTGTCGCACCCTTCCGACGTGTAGAGCTCGACCAATACGGCGGTGCGTTCACCGCTCTGGGCGCTGCACTGCGCGCCCGCCGCGGGAAAACTCAGCGCGCAGGACAGCGCGGCTGCGGCAAGGAATGGAAAGACTCGCATCGGGAATCCCGGATGTCAGCAGGTTTCAGGTAGGGTTGGCAACCCGGATTGCAATCTTATTGCGTCCGTGGCGCCACCCCGTTTCACTCCCTGTTGTCGCTTGGCGGGCCAAAACCCTTACGCTTGCGGCCTGGCCGCGCACCGGCCTTACAATGCCGCCTCCCGTGTCATCCCTCCCGATCTTTCTCGTTTCGATTACCTGGAACTACGGCCTGGGCATGACCTATGTGGTCGTCCCCCTGTATGCCGCGTCGCAGGGACTGTCGGGGGTCGAGATCGGGCTCCTGTTTTCGATGCCGGTCTTCGTGCAGGTGGTGTTCAACCTCATCGGTGGCGCCTATACCGACCGCATCGGCGGGCGCAAGATCATGCTGGGGTCGAGCCTGCTGCTGGCGCTGGGGGCGGTCGAGTTCATTTTCGCGCGCGGATTCTGGATGCTGTTCGCCGGGCAGGTGCTGTTCGTCCTCGCGCGCGCCGCATTCTGGCCCGCGACGTGGGCGCTGGCGAGTGAGTTGCCCGGCCCACGCAGCCAGCAGATGGGGCGCCTGAACGCGCTCACCAACATCGGCCAGATCGCCGGCACCGTCTCGGCTGGCTTCATCCTCGCCGCCGCGGGATTCACCGCCTCTTTCCTCACGCTCGCGGCGATGGGGTTCGTGTCGCTGCTCGCCGGCCTGCCGGCGCAGCAACTGCCACGCAAGGAAACTGAGGCCGGCCGCAGCCTGTTCGCCAACTACGCCGCCCTGCTGCGCCGTCCGGTGATCTGGTACACGGTGTCCTGCGCCTACCTGTCCGCGCTGCCATTTTCACTGTCGATGTCTTTTTATCCGCTGCTGTTCAAGGACTACGGGTACGACTCCGAGGCCTCCGGGGTGTTGATCGCCGTGCGCGCCGTCGGCTCGATCGGCGCGGGCCTCGCCGCAGCGCGCTTCGTGAGGACCGGTGCCGCCAGCCTGTCGCCGATCATCGCCGGCGTGTCGGTGGCGTTGGCGGTGGGCCTTACCCCGGCGCTCAATGATGCGTTCTTCATCGGGTTCCTTATGATGGTGGTCGGGCTGGGCTCGGGCATCATGACCCTGTACTTCCAGATCACCATGAGCGATTACACCGCGCAGGCCGAGCGCGGCTCGGCGCTAGCGCTCGGCGGCCTGGGCTGGGGCTTTTCCCACCTCACCACGCCGCTGGCGATGGGCTACCTCGCCGACCACATCGGGCTGGCGGCTGGCTTTTACGTGCTCGGCGGATTCGCCATGCTGTGGACCCTCTCGCTCGCGGTCATGCGGCCTTGGGCATTCGCGCAACCCAAACCCACCACCTGAACATGCGCCTTTCCGTCCTCGACCAGTCCCCCATCATCAGCGGGCATACCGCCTCCGAAGCGATCGCCGAAACCCTCAAGCTCGCGCGCGTGGCCGAGAAACTCGGCTATTCGCGCTACTGGCTCGCCGAGCACCATGCGATCGGCGCGCTGGCCGACCCCTGCCCCGAGATCCTGCTGGCCCGCTTGGGCGCCGAGACTTCGACCATGCGCATCGGAACCGGCGGCGTGCTGTTGCCGTATTACAGCCCTTTCAAAGTGGCAGAGACCTTTCGCATGCTCGAGGCGCTGTATCCCGGGCGGGTCGACCTCGGCATCGGCCGCGCCCCCGGCGGCGACATGCAGACCGCGCGCGCGGTCGGCGGCGGCCGCGCTCCCACCGCGGAAAACTTTCCGGAGCAGGTGTGGGAACTGGTGGGCCACCTCGACGGCACGCTACCCGACGACCATCCGCACAAGAACGTGCGTGCGATGCCAGAGGTCACCACCGCGCCCGAAGTCTGGCTGCTGGGCTCGTCCGATTACAGCGGCCTGCTGTCGGCCGAACTCGGCCTGCGCTTTGCGTTCGCGCACTTCATCAATGCCCACGGCGGAGATGCGGTGATGCGTGCCTACCGCGACCGGTTCAAGCCCTCGCCGCGCGAACATTCCCCGCATGGCATCTCGTGCGTGTTCGTCATCTGCGCCAAAACCGACGCCGAGGCCGAGCGCCTCGCGCGCGCAATCGACCTGCGCCGCCTGCACATGGCGCAGGGGATCGACTCGCCCGTGCCGACACTGACCGAAGCCGAGCGGCATCGGTTCACGCCACAAGAGCAGGCTTACGTCGACAGCCAGCGCCCGCGCGCGGTAATCGGTGGGCCGCAAAAATGCCGCGACGACCTCACAGCGCTCGCCGAGCGCTATCGGGTCGACGAGCTCATGGTGCTCACGATCACCGGCGATTACGCGTCACGGCTTGAATCGTACGAACGGCTGGCCGAGGCGTTCGAGCTGGGCGGCCGCAGGGGGTAACGACAGGCGGTAACGTAGAATGCGGGTGGGAGTCGGCTAGACAGCCGCTGGGACCCGGGGGCAACTCCGGGGCCTGGAGGAAAGTCCGGGCTCCGCAGAGCAGGATGCCGGCTAACGGCCGGGCACCGTGAGGTGACGAACAGGGCCACAGAGACGAGTCCCGTTCCTTGGACGACGGTCGGCGCAAGCCGACCTGAGTCATTTTTCAAGGGACGGGGGTGAAACGCGGCAACCTCCATCCGGAGCAACACCAAATAGGCAAGCGTTTGAGGCCGGCCCGGC
>JBDTRN010000190.1:0-4386 GCA_039931715.1 Betaproteobacteria bacterium | reverse complement strand
CGGCGCGCCGTGGCCTACAAGGCCTACTACGAGAACATGCCATTGCGGCCTGAGATGGTGCCGCTGGGACCGAACGCACGCCTGTACAAACGCATGGCGTTCGGCAGCCTGGTGAATTTTCACCTGCTCGACGACCGCCAGTTCCGCTCGCCGCAGGCGTGTCCGCGCCCTGGTCGCGGCGGCGCCAACGTGGTCGATCCCGCTACCTGCGCCGAACTGGCCGACCCCGGGCGCAGCATGCTCGGCGCCGCGCAGGAACGCTGGCTGGAGGCAGGACTCAAAGGTTCGCGCGCGCAATGGAACGTGCTCGCGCAGCAGACCACGATGGCGCAACTCGACCAGCAGGCCGGCCCCGGCCGCGCGGCGTGGACCGACGGCTGGGACGGCTACCCGGCGGCGCGCGGCAGGCTCATCGATGCGCTGGGCGATCCGGCGGTGGCCAATCCGGTGGTGATCGGCGGTGACGTGCACATGGCCTTCGTGAACGACCTGCGGCGCGACTTCGACCAGCCCGCCACACCCGTGGTGGCGAGCGAATTCGTCGGCACTTCGATCTCCTCGCAGGCGCGCTCGCAGGCTTCGGTCGAGCGGCTGCTGCCGGACAACCCACACATCCGCTTTGCCGAGGCGCGTTACCGTGGCTACACGCGCGTGGAGGTCACACCTGCGCACATGAGCGTCGAACTGCGCGGGTTGGACAGCGCCGCGAGGCGCGATTCCGCCTGCAGCACGCGGGCCAAGTTCGTGGTCGAGGACGGCCGGCCCGGCGCGCACAAAGCCTAAGGCGGCATCGTTGACCCCGGGGCGCCGCGCCCTTACCCTGCCCGGCCTACAGGGAGACGACAATGAAAATCAGGACACTGCTCGCCGCGGCGCTCGGCGCGGCATCGATGCTGGCGGCGGGCGCCGCGCTCGCGCAGGCGTGGCCCACCAAACCGATCCGCATCATGGTGCCCTTCCCGCCTGGCGGGTCCACCGACATCGTCGCGCGCATCGTCGCGCAAAAACTCTCCGAGCGCCTCGGCCAGCCGCTGGTGATCGAAAACCGCGGCGGCGCCGGCGGCACGCTGGGCACCGCTGCCGCCGCCAAGGCAGCACCCGATGGCTACAACCTCGCGGTCGCCTCGACCAGCACGCACGTGGTCGCGCCCGGTGTGTACGCGAAGCTCGACTACGACCCGATCAAGGATTTCGCGCCCATCGGTCTCATGGCGGTGTCGCCCTACCTGCTGGTGGTCAATCCGGGCCTGCCAGCCGCGTCGCTGAAGGAACTCGTGGCGCTCGCCAAGAGCCGCCCGGGCAAGCTCAATTACGCTTCGGCGGGCATCGGCTCGACCACCCACCTCGCCATGGAAATGCTCAAGGCCGCCACCGGCACCTACATGCTGCACATTCCCTACAGCGGCAACGGCCCCGCGGGCACCGCCGTGGTTGCCGGCCAGGTCGAGATGCTGTTCGGCAGCCTGCCCGCGCTGCTGCCCCACGCCAAGTCAGGGCGGGTGCGCGCGCTCGCGGTGGGCACACCCAAGCGTTCGCCCTCGCTGCCCGACGTACCGACAGTGGCTGAATCGGGCTACCCGGGATTCGACGCTTCGCTGTGGCTGGCCTTCATGGCGCCAGCGGGCACGCCCCAGCCCATCATCGAGCGGCTGAACCGGGAAATCGTCGCGCTGATCGCAACCCCGCAGACACGCGAGGCGCTCGACAAGGCTGGCGCCGAGCCGCTGACCGGCACGCCCGCGGACCTCGCCACGATGATCCGCGACGGGATCCCGAAATATGCGAAGGTCATCAAGGCGGCGGGCGTAAAGGCGGAATAACCCCGGCGGAAACCGCCGCCGAACACGGCGACGCGCGCATCCGGCAAGCAAGCCCGGGGAAACGCGGCGCGCCTTGCGGCGCGGTCCGGCGCGCGTGCAGCCTACTCGATCTTCGCGCCCGAATCGCGGATTACGCGGCCCCATTTCTCGCGGTCGCCGCGGATTTGCGCGGCCATGCGCTCGGGCGTGCTGCCCATCACCTCGCCGCCCTGGCGGGTGATGATGTCCTTTACTTCGGTGGCGTCGAGCGCCTTGATCGTTTCCGCGTTGAGCCTGGCGATGATGTCACGCGGCGTTCCTGCGGGCGCCATTACGCCGAACCAGCTGTCGGCCGAGAACCCGGGCAGGCCCGCCTCGGACATCGTGGGCAGGTCGGGCAGCACCGGCGAGCGCCGCGACGAGGCCACCGCGATGCCGCGAAGCTTGCCCGAGCGCACGTGGGGTAGCGACGAGGGGATGCTGTCGAACAGCAGCGGCACGGTGCCCGCGAGCAGGTCGAGCATCGCCGGCGCGCTGCCTTTGTAGGGCACGTGGTTGGCGCTGAACCCGCCCATCGATTTCATCAGCTCGAACTCGAGGTGCGACAGCGTGCCGTTGCCCTGGGTGGCGAAATTGGCCTTGCCGCCCTGCGCCTTGAGCCATGCGATCACCTCGACGAGGTTCTTCGCCGGCACGGCCGGGTTGGCCACGAGGATGTGCGGCACGTTGGCCACCAGGCTGACCGGGACCAAGTCCTTTTCGAGGTCGTAGCCGAGCTTCGAGTACAGGCTCATGCTCACCGCATGCGTGGTGACCGCGCCCATGAGCAAGGTGTAGCCGTCCGGCGCGCTCCTGGCCGTGGCCTCGGCGCCGATATTGCCGCCGGCACCGGGGCGGTTGTCTGCCACCACGGGCTGGCCGAGCGACTCGGACAGTTTCTTGCCGAGCGCGCGTGTGAGCAGGTCCGCCGCGCCGCCGGGTGGGAAGGGAACGATGACGTGTACCGCACGCGTCGGGTACGTCTGGGCGAGCGCCGAGACGGGTGCGGCGAGCAGCGCGCAGGCAAAGAGTGCGAAGAGTGCGATGGAAAACAGCGCGCGCGCGCTTCTGCGAAACAGGACAGGCATGACGGGACTCCCTCGGATTGTTGTCGCTCAAGCGTAGCCCACTTGCAGCTATGCTGTCAGGCACATCACACGGAACAGGAAAAAAAGCGCATGGACTTCGTGATTCGCAATGCCCGCATCGCCCAAGCCACGGCCTTGGGGAGCGCCGGAGGACCAGCCGCGGGCACAACGACCGCGTCCACGGTCGACATCGGCTTTGAAAAGGGGCGCATCGCAGCCATCGAGCGCTCGCTGCCGGGGCAAGGCCCCGGGTTCGATGCCAATGGCTGCCTCGTGTGCGCGGGCCTGGTGGAAACCCATATCCACATCGACAAGTCGCGCATCATCGGCCGCTGCGCGCCGCAGCCGCGCGCAACCTATTCGCCGGTAAAGGGCGTCGCGCCGATCAAGGACACCATGACGCTCGAGGACACCTACAAACGCGCCGAGAAGACACTGCAGCAGGCCATCCTCCATGGCACGACGCGAATGCGCGCGCAGACCGAAGTCGATCCGGGCATCGGCATGCGCGGTTTCGACGCGGTTGAGCAGCTCGCCAAGGACTACAAGTGGGCCATCGACCTCGAGATGTGCGTGTTCCCGCAGGAAGGCCTCACCAACTACCCGGGCACCGACGAGTTACTCGTCGAAAGCCTCAAGCGCGGCGCGAAGGTGATCGGCGGCGCCCCGCGCTACGACACCGACGGCCCGGCGCAGATCGAGCGCATCTTCGAGCTTGCGCGCGAGTACGACACCGACATCGACATCCACCTCGACGTCGGCCCGACGCCCGAGGGCATGTACGTGCACCAGGTGCGCGAGCTGACCGAGAAGTACAAGCGCGGCGGTCGCGTGGTGGTGGGCCACATGGCCAAGCTTTCGCTACTGCCGCCCGATGAGGTCGCCAGGATCGCCCGCGGCCTGGCCGATGCGGGCGTGGCCGTGACGGTGCTGCCCGCGACCGACCTTTTTCTCATGGGCCGCGACCAGGACCACAGCGTGCGCCGCGGCGTGGCCGACGCCAACCTGCTGTGCGAGCACGGCGTGAACTGCTCGCTGTCGTCCAACAATATCCTCAACCCGGCCACCCCCTTCGGCGATTGCTCGCTGATCCGCATGGCCAACCTGTACGCCAACGTGGTCCAGCTCGACCGCCCAGAGCAGATCGCGGCGTGCTTCGACATGCTGACCGAACGATCCGCACGATTGCTGAACCTCAAGGACTACGGCCTCAAGGTGGGCAACCCGGCCGACGTCGTGATCATCAATGCCGAGTCGCCGCTGCAAGCGATCTCGGAAATCTCGCAACCGCTGGCCGCGTTCAAGAACGGCAGGCAGACCATGCGCTGGAGCGCGCCGGAGCTGATGCGGCCCTGACCTTGCCGGGGACACCGCAGCCCGGGACGCGCCCCGCGAAATGTACCGGTACCGATACACGAATGGGCAGGAGCATCAATAACGGCGCGGTTCTCGAAAAATCA
>JBDTRN010000189.1:0-4646 GCA_039931715.1 Betaproteobacteria bacterium | reverse complement strand
CCCTCGTCGCCCTTCCTCTGGATGAACTCGAAGAAGATCGGCCCGAGCTGGTTCTCGGTGAATATCTGCAGCAGCAGGGCGCCGGCCTTGCCATCGACGAGGATCTTGCGCTTCTTGAGCTCGGCGATGTTTTCTCCGTGCCCGGGGATGCGCTTGTCGACGAGTTCGTAGTAGGTGTCGATGGTGTCGAGCAGCCGCACGCCAGAGGCCTGCATGCGGTCAACCGTGGCGTGCAGGTCGTTCGAGCCGAGCGCGATATGCTGGATGCCCTCGCCGTGGTACTGGTCAAGGTACTCCTGGATCTGGCCGGCCTTCTCGGTGCCTTCCTCGTTGATGGGAATGCGGATCTTGCCGCACGGGCTGGTCATGGCTTTCGACTTGACTCCCGTGACCTGACCTTCGATGTCGAAATAGCGCACCTCGCGGAAGTTGAACAGGCGCTCGTAGAAGTCGGCCCACTCGTTCATGCGCCCCTTGTGCACGTTGTGGGTGAGGTGGTCGATGTACTCGAGGCCGTGTCCCGGCGGGTTGAGCGAGTCCGTGCCCGCGCCGTCCTGCAGCGGCTCGAAATCGACGTCGTAGAAACCGATGTTGCCGATCTCGCCCTCGCGCTTGCCGTTCTTGCCGCGCCAGCGGTCGATGAAATAGATGAGTGAATCGCCGATGCCCTTGATGGCCGGGATGTTGAGCTCCCCCGGGCCCGCGTGCTGCGCATAGCCCCACGCTCCCAGCCCGATGGCGCGCTCGTAGGCGGCCTTGGCATCGTTCACGCGGAACGCGATCGCGCAGATGCTCGGGCCGTGCTGGCGCGCAAAGCGCTGCGCGAACGAATCGGGCTCGGCATTGAGGATGAAGTTGATTTCCCCTTGCCTGAACAGGGTCACGTCCTTGTGGCGGTGGCGCGCGATCGCCTTGAAGCCGAGGCGCTCGAATACCGCCCGCATCGCCTTGGGGTCGGGCGCGGCATACTCGACGAACTCGAACCCGTCGGTCTGCATCGGGTTGTCCCACACCTCGGCCATGGCCCGGCTCCTGCGATCGGAATGCTTCGATCTTAACGCCTGCCGCTACCGTGGGCGTGCCGCGCGGGGGGAAAAGGCGAGGGCCGGAAGGCCAGGATCGAATTGTTCAGTAGGTGACAGTTTGCGCCTCGGTCGCTGCGTAGGATCGCGCCACCGCAAGCACAGGCCGCGCTTCCCACCCACATGACGACGAGCAATCCATGACCGATCCCACCGCCGGATGCCCCTTCCACGCGGGTGCAGCGCGTGCATCGGCCGAAGATCCCGCTGCGGCCACCGGTGCGCGCTTTCCGCTGCCGCGCCAGCGCCCCATGGATCCACCCGACGATTACGCCCGCCTGGGCGAAACCCAGCCAGTGCGGCGCGTCACGCAATGGAACGGCGCGCCGGCGTGGTTCGTCACCGGCTACGCCAACGTGCGCGCGTTGCTCGCCGATGCGCGCACCAGCGCCGACGCTTCGCATCCGGCCTATCCGGCGCAAAGCGCCGCACTCGCCCTCGTGCGCCGCGATTACCAGGTGTTCGCGCAGATGGACCCTCCACAGCACACCGACGAGCGCCGGCTGGTGTCGGGCGAATTCTCCGTGCGCCGGGTGGAGGAATTGCGCCCGAAGGTGCAGGCCCTCATCGATGCCCTCGTCGATCGCATGATCGCCAAGGGACCGCCGGCCGACCTGGTGGAAGACTTCGCTTCGCCGCTGCCGTGCCAGGTGATCTGCACGCTGCTGGGCGTGCCGGAATCCGACCATGCCGCGATCCAGGGGTGGGCGCGCCAGATTTCTTCGACGTTCATCACCCACGAGCAGGCAGCGGCGATGACGCGCGAATTCTGCGACGGCTACCTGACCGACCTCGTGCGGCGCAAGACCGCCCAGCCCGGCGACGACCTGCTGAGCCGGCTGATCGTCGAACCGATGCGCGCCGGCGTCATCAACGAGCACAAGGTGGCGAGCCTTGCGCGCCTCATGCTCACCGCCGGCCACGAGTCGACCACCGGGACGCTGGGGCTGGGCCTGGCCGCGCTGCTCTATCACCCCGACCAGCTTGCGCTACTGCAGGCCAACCCCACGCTGCTGCGCGGCGCGGTGGAGGAAATCCTGCGCTATACCGACGTCACCCATTCGGGGCGCCTGCGCATTGCCACCGAGGACATCGAATTGTGCGGCGTGACCATCCGCGCCGGCGACGCGATCATCATGCACCAGTCGACTGCCGACCGCGACCCGTTGGTGTTTCCCGACCCGCATCGCTTCGACATCACGCGCAAGCCCAAGGCCCACCTCGCGTTCGGGTTCGGCATCCACCAGTGCGTCGGGCAACCGCTCGCGCGCATGGAATTGCAGGAGGCGATCGGCACGCTGGTGCGCAGGTTACCGGGCCTCAAGCCGTTGCGCCCGGTGGAAGAACTCAACTTCCACCACAAGCTCGCCATCTACGGACTCGAATCGCTCCCTGCGGGCTGGACCGCAGGGAGCACCGGCTAGCGCACGTAGCGAATCACGTTGCCATTGCAGTAGTAGGCCGAGTTCGGATCGACCGCGGCGTGGTAGCAGGCGAAATTCATCACCGCGTCGCCGCCCAGCAGCACGGCGTGGTTGCGCAGGTCGGCCGCGCCGGCTGCGACCGATGCATAGCGCGGCACCGCAATTGCGCTGCGCCAGGGCCCGCCCCACAGCCGCTTGACGAGTACGTATTCGTGCTCGATGGGCGGGAAAGCTTCATATACGCCGATCTCGGCGGCGCGCGGCATGTCGGGCGCGGGCTTGGGCTCGAACGTTGCGCAGCCTGCCAGCGCTGCCGCTACCGCTGTCATCGCGGCGAAATGCGCTGCAGCGCGCAGCGTCGGTCGGGTCGGGCATCGGGCCATGGCGGATCCTGTGGGGCGAGTGGATTCTCGCCATCTTACCCTCGCCACCGCCTGAGCCGAGGATGCGAAACGCACACCTTCGCGCACCATCCGCCTCCTGTAGACTGGCCCGCCATCGCCCCAGCATCGACAGGATTTTTGAACATGAAGCCTCTCATCCACTTCGAGGATGGCAGCACGCGCCCGCCGGTCTTCCGGATCACCAAGGCACGTGTTGCGGCCGCGCGCCGGCGCAACCCCGATGCGGCGGCGCTGGTGGGCGTTTCGTGCGGCCAGGATCTCGAGGGCATTGACCGCTGGATCGGCCGCGCCAACGGCCTCGTGTGTTCGTCGGCCAGCCTGCTCGACAAGCGCTTCCCCCTGCGCACGCTGGCCACCGATGCGCCGCAGCTGAAATGGATCCACGTGATCGGCGCGGGGATCGATGGCCTGCTGCCGCTCGACTGGCTGCAGGGCGGCCCCAGGCTCACCAACAACAGTGGCGTGCACGTGGGCAAAGTGTACGAGTTCGGACTCATGAGCCTGCTCATGATCAATGCGCGCGTGCCGCTGATCTTTTCCCAGCAGGCGCGCGGCGAATGGCAACCCCAGTTCACCGGCTCGCCGCGCGGCCGCACGTTGCTGGTCGTCGGCCTGGGTGACATGGGCGGAGCGATGGCGCGGGCCGGCCGCACGCTCGGCATGCGCGTGCTCGGCATCCGGCGCACGCCCAAGCCGCACCCCCATGCCGACAAGGTCCACGCGATGAAGGACCTGCATCGCCTTCTGCCCAAGGCCGACACCGTCGTGGTCGCCACCCCGCTCACGCCCGCCACGAAGCATGCGATCGGCGCGCGCGAGTTCGGCCTCATGAAGCCCGGCGCGGGTCTCATAAATATCGGCCGCGGCCCCGTGCTCGACCAGGCGGCGCTTGAGGCCGCGCTGCGTTCGGGCCGCCTGTCAGGCGCGGTGCTCGACGTGTTCGACCCGGAGCCCTTGCCGCGCGGCCACTCGTTGTGGGGCGCGCCCAACGTCTACATATCGCCGCATTGCTCGTCGGACGACAACGACGACTACATGCCGATGACCCTCGACCTCGCGTTCGCCAATGCGGCCCGCCTCGCTCGCGGACGCAGGCTGGCGAACCTCGTCGACGCCGCGACCGGTTACTGAGTCCGCGCGAGGCCCGCATGGACATCCCCGCAGGTTTCACGCTCCTCGACCTTCCGTCCAACGCCTTCATGAGCGCCAACGGGCCGGTCTACGCCAGGATGGATGGCGCGCAGATGGTGCTGGGGCTGCGCGTGGAGGAGCGCCACTGCAGCTCGATCGGCCTGTGCCACGGCGGCATGATCATGACATTCGCCGACCTCATCCTCACGATCGGCGTCAACGTGCAGGCGAAACTGTCGCGCTTCCTTCCCACGGTCAGTGTGACGTGCGATTTTCTCGGGCCCGCGCCGCGCGACACCTGGCTCGAAGCACGCGTGACCGTGCTGCGCACCACGCGCAACCTCGCGTTCGCGCATGGACTGATTACGCTGGGCGACGCCTCGCCGGTCGCGCGCATCAGCGGCATCCTCAAGATCGGCGGCGAGCCCGATCCCGCGTATGGACCGGAACGTTACCTGCCGAAGACCGAGGCTTCCTGACATGCCCGCACACCGCATCCTGTTCGCTACAACACTCTTCTGCGCCCTCGCGGGGTCGCTGCCGGCCGGCGCGCAAGGCTGGCCGGCCAAGGCCGTCACCCTCATCGTGCCGGCGGCACCGGGCGG
>JBDTRN010000188.1:0-4716 GCA_039931715.1 Betaproteobacteria bacterium | reverse complement strand
GGCACGTTCACCCAGTCGCGAAACCACTCCGCCGGCCCTTCCCACCGCGCGGCCGTGCCCACGCACCAGTCGGGCACGTTGGCAGGGTGAAAATTGAGCAGGTGGTCGTTGGCGATGCCGACGATCAGGTCGGGGCGGGTCGCAGCGAAGCGCCTGCGCATTTCGGCATAGCCGGCGATGATGCCGTCCTGCTCGTGCTGAGGCGCCTTGTCCAGCCAGCCGGTGGCCCCCGGCGCGTGCGCGAGCGCGAGGACGGAAACGATCTCGGCCATCAGGATTTTCCCGGCGCGGGCTTCGCGGCCAGCATCTTGGTCGCGTACAACTGCGCGGCCGCCGATTCGTTGTGGTTATAGCCGCTGCCCTTGAACAGGCGGCTCACCTGCGGCAAAAAGTAAGGGTGCAGCCCGAGGGCGGCCAGCGCCTTCAGGTCGATCTCGCGGAACGCCTTCCTTTCCGCCTCCGACAGGCCGTAGTCGGCCATGAGCCCTTCGAGGTCGCTGGCGAAGCGCTCGCGCAACGCCCGGTCGCGGCGCACTTCGAACACCAGCCGGTTGGCCGGGAGCGTGCGGTCGGTATCCATGATTCCCATTGCAAGCCCTCAGCCTAAAAACGCGCCGCGGTCGATTTCGACGTTTACGCCTGCCGGCATCGTATCCACCTAGACGCTTTCGGGCGCGGGCGCCGGCATGACCGTGCCGCATTGCTTGCACGTGCGGAAAGCTTCGCTGTCGAAGAACCGCTTGTAGGCTTTCGACACCGGGTCGTCGCGGTAGTCCTGCACGGTGAAGGTTTCCTCGTGCAGGAAAGCGTCACACGCCGGGCAGTACCAATGGAAGCGGTCGATCTCGCCGGGGCGGCGTTTGCGCTCGACGATGAGCGCGTAGGCATCGGGCGGGAAGCGCGGCGAATGCGGCGTGCCCGCCGGGGTGTAGATCACCGAGCCTTCGCGCAGCACAGCCACCTCCTCCTTGCCTTCGGGCGTGCGGTAGTGCAGGCGCATCTCGCCCTTGATCTGGTACATCATCTCGTCGCTTGCGTTGACGTGGAATTCGCTGCGGTATTCGCGCCCGCGCGCCACGAATGCGAGCGACTCGGCCTCCTGCCACAACACGTCCACGCGCCGGCCGCTGTCGCCCAGCTTCCGGGCGGTTTCGAGTAAGTCAACGATCGGCATCGGTTCCATGCGCGGCACTCCGGTTTGGTCGCGTGAATCTTACGCGAGATGGATTATGATCCGCGCCAAACCCTGCGAAACATCGCACGCGCAGCGCTCACCGAACCCAAGCCATGACCGAAAAAATGCACTCGCACGCCCACGGCAACCCGGTCGACGTCCACGCGCATTGGTACCCGCGCGAGTGGCTCGAGCTTGTCGCCCGGCACGGCCCGGCGCACGGGATCGAATGGAAGGAGGTCGAAGGCAAGGGTCCGCAGTTCAAGATCGGGCACCTGAGCACCGGCCCGGCCGGCCCGCGCTACGTGGACCTCGACGCGCGCCTCGAGGCCATGGACGCCCAGGGTGTGGCGGTACATGCAATGTCGCTCTCGCAACCCATGGCGTACTGGGCCGGGCGCGAACTTGGGGAGCGCTTGTCGATCGTGTACAACGACGAGCTCGCGCGCGCGCACGAGCTGCATCCGGGGCGGCTGATCGGCTTGGCCACCCTGCCAATGCAGGCGCCCGACCTCGCCGTGCGCGAGGTGGCCCGCGCGGCGGCGCTGCCCGGCGTGCGCGGGTTCTACCTCGCCACGCGCGTGCTCGACATGGAACTGTCGGATCCGGCGTTCTTCCCGGTCTACGAGGCCATCCAAGCGCTGGGCCTGCCGATCCTCCTGCACCCGGTATTCGTCATCGGCCACGAGCGGCTGGAAAAGCACTACCTCACCAACCTGCTGGGCAACCCGTTCGAGAGCGCGATCGCCGCGGCGCACCTGATCTTCGGCGGGGTGCTCGACCGCTTCCCGAAGCTCGACATCGTGCTGCCCCACGCGGGCGGCGCCTTCCCGTGGCTGGTGGGGCGCCTCAACCGTGGCTGGGAAAAGCGCGCCGACCTGCAGCACATCCACCACAGCCCGCTGCAATACCTGCGGCGCTTTCACTACGACACGATCGGCTATTCGGACCCGGTGGTGGAGTACCTCGTGAAACAGGTGGGTGCGGACCGCGTGCTCATGGGCAGCGACTATTGCTTCCCGGTCGCCTACGAGCAGCCGGTGGAGGTGGTGGTGAACAACCCGCTCATCGCCGCGACCGACCACCACGCGATCCTCGAAGGCAATGCGCGGCGCCTGCTGGGGTTGGCGCCGGCGGACTGAGCGTGGACTACGGCGCATCCCCGCGTGGGGGCGCGCTCAGCTTCCGGCGCCCGAGCCTTCGCGCTGCCGGGCCACCACACGGCGCAGTTCCTCGGTCGCCTCGGCCGAGGGCAGCAGTTCGCCGATACCGCGGTGAAGGCGCTCGCGGATGCCCAGCGCCAGCCCGACAGTGATGAGGTAGGCGAAGAAATACCCGAACACCTCGAAATAGAAATAGGTCGACGACGGGAACGGGTGGCCCACGCGCGCACCCACGGCGACCACGAGCGCCGCAGCAAGGACAGAAAACCCGAACCCTGCCTTGCCACCGCCGATGGCCGCCGCGAGAGCAATTGGCAGGAGGTGCAGGAACCACAGGCTGGCGTTACGGCCGGAAATGCAATCGAGCGCGCCGATCCCCAGGGTGAGGAACAGCAGGATGGCTAAGGCGATGGCATCGCGAACGGGTCGGCGCATTTGGGTTCCAGGTTTCACTGCGTATGACACTGCCGGAATCGATTCGGCTCGCAAAGTGCTGGGGTTGCGGCAAATTTCTGCCCGCCAGAGTGTGACTTCTTCGGCATCCGACTGCAACGTCGGCTGCGTTGTCGGCGGGAGCCCTGACAATCCCTGACACCCGGTTGACCGGCAGGCCCACCTCAGGCAATTTGCCGGCATGGATCGCGCAGCTTTGGGATGGGTACTCGCGCTTGTCTGCGGCAGCGCAGCAGCTGATTGGACGCCGGTCGGTGGCGACGGCACCATCTTTGCCGCCTATGCCGACCCGGCCAGCGTGAAGCCAAGCGCCGATGGTGTGCAAATGCTCGGCCTGTACGACTTCCTGATGGCCGATGTCTCTGCCGACGGCCAGCCGCACGAGTCCACCGTGGTGCTGCGCGAATACGATTGCCGCGGCCGGCGCGTCCGGCTGCTCGCGTATGTCGACTACGCCGGGCACATGGGCGCGGGGCGGGTGATCTCCCCCGCAGGCGGGCACGGGCCGGGCCGGTGGGAAATCATCGTCCCCGGCGCGCTGGACGAATTCTTCCTTGGCGTCGCCTGCGCGCAGACGCGATAGCGGCGGCTGCGGTCAGCGTAGGGCGCCGAAAAAAGCCCTGATCTCGCGCGCCAGCACCCCCGGTTGTTCGAGGGCGGCGAAATGGCCTCCCTGGGCTTCGACGGTCCAGCGCCGGATGTCGGTGTAGGTGCGCTCCGCGATCGAACGCGGCGGCCGGATGATCTCGCGCGGGAACTCGACGTAACAGGTGGGCACGCCAACCGTTTCGCCGCGCGGGATCGGCCACGGCCCGTGCATGCGCGAGTAATACGGCCAGAACGACGAGCCGATCGCGCCGGTGAACCAGTAAAGCGAGATGTTGGCGAGCATTTCGTCCCGACTCACGGCGTTCTCCGGGTTGCCGCCGCAATCGGTCCATGCATGGAATTTCTCCACGATCCACGCCGCCAGCCCGGCGGGCGAATCGGACAACCCGAACGCAAGCGTTTGCGGGCGCGTGCCCTGGATCCACTGGTAACCGGTGTCCTCCTTCTGGAACGCCGAAAGGTCGGCGTGATACGCCTTTTCCTCGGCGCTCGCCATCGATTCGGCCGGCATGTCGCGGCGCACCGCGAGAAGGTTGAGGTGGATGCCGATGAGGTTTTCCGCGTGGCGGTGGCCCAGCACCGAGCTGATCGAGCCGCCCCAATCTCCACCCTGCGCGCCGAACCTCTGGTGGCCGAGAACCTGCGTCATGAGGCGCGCGAACGTAGCCGCGATGTCCTCCACACCGAAGCGCTTCTGCCCCGGCTTGAACGACAGCGCGTATCCGGGCAGCGAGGGCGCAACGATCTCGAAATCGTCGCTGAGGAGCGGGATCAGCTTGTGGAATTCGAACACCGACCCGGGCCACCCATGCGACAGGAGCAGCGGCATCGCGTCCCGGCGCGTCGCTTGAACGTGAAGGTAGTGCAGGTCGATGCCATCGAGCGGCACGGTGAATTGCGGGTAAGCATTGAGCTTCGCCTCCCACGCGCGCCAGTCGAAGCCGGTGCGCCAGTACGCGACGAGATCATTGAGGTAGGCGAGGCTGGTGCCGGTGGACCACGGCGCGAGCGGCGGCTCATCGGGCCAGCGCACGCGCTCGAGGCGCAGGCGCAGGTCGGCCAGCGCGGCGTCGGGGACGTGCAGCTCGAACGGGGCGGGGGTGGGCGCGGCCATGGATGCCTCCAGCAATGTGAGTGCGCGCGGAATTTCACGCAGCGACGAAGTGGCGGTAGATTACCGGGATCGTCCCCCGACCGCACTCCGACGCGGCCGGATTCGCGATTACACTGACGGCCATCGCGCTGACCGGTGCAAGGCCTGCTCGGGCTCGCGCCACTGCTGCGCGCCAAAGATTTCAATGGGAGAAGAGCTTGAAG
>JBDTRN010000187.1:0-4726 GCA_039931715.1 Betaproteobacteria bacterium | reverse complement strand
TCGGTTGTGCACCGCTGGCTGCAGCGCATCGCCGACGACGCGCTGCACGACTGGACCGCGGCGCGTGTGACCGGGTTGCACGCCGAGCTCGCGCGTGACCTGCATCGTCGCGGGGTGCCCGCCGCGGAATGCGCCGCGGCCGCGGCGCGCGCCGCCGGCGCATTGGCCAACATCCTCGAGGACGAACGCGGCCGCTGGCTGCTGGGCCCGCGCGAGCACGCGGCGAGCGAATTGCGCCTGCGCAGCGCCAAGGCGGGCCGCCTGCGCACGCTCGTCATCGACCGCACCTTTGTCGACGCAGGCGTGCGCTGGATCGTCGACTACAAGACCAGCAGCCACGAAGGCGCCGGGGTGGAGGCGTTCCTTGAAAGCGAACGCACCCGTTACGCGCCCCAGCTCGCGCGCTATCGCGATGCGCTCGGCGCGGCGCGGCTGGGGCTGTATTTCCCCATGCTGCGCGGCTGGAGGGAGTGGGAGTAAGCGCGGCACCGCACGGAATCATTGCGGCGCGGGCGATAGTATGTCGTGGACCCGGAATACCCTCACCAGGCGCAACCATGAAAACTTCCGCACCGATTCCCGCCACTCGCATTGCGAAACGCGCACGGCCGCTGGTCGCCGCAGCCGTCCTGGCGTTCACCGCCCTCGCTATCACCGTCACTCCCGCGGTTGCGCAGACGAGCGCCCCTGTGGAACGTGCCCCGGTCGCCTCAGCCCTGACGATGTCGCCCGCAGCCGCGGCGCAGCGCTTCCGCGAAGGCCAGCTCCTCGAGCGTCGCCGTAACCTGCGCGGCGCGTTCGATGCGTACCTCCAGGCCGGCGAAGCAGGTAACGGAGCGGCGCAAAAGAAGCTCGGCGACCTGTACATCAGCGGTGGCCCTGTGGTGGCGCGCGACTACGAGACGGCGCTGCACTGGTACCACAGGGCGCGCGAGCAGGGCGTCGACATTCCCACGCCCTTCAGCTATTCCGGGGCTCCCGTCGTCAGTCAGTAAGCCGATGCGGTGACCGACTTCCGTCTGCGCAGGCCATGACAACAACGATGCAAGCGCAATGAACGGGTGGCGCGCATTCGCCCTGGGTGGCCTTGCTGCGCTGACCTTGGGCGCATGCGCGACCAACCCGGTCACCGGCCGCGACCAGTTGGTGGCTCTACCGGGGGCACAGGCGCATGCCGAGCTTCGTTATGCCGTGGGTTCGAAATCGATGCGCCAGGGATTGGGCGAACCCTGCGACCACGCCTGCCGATTGCGCGAACGGGACTTCGAATCGCAGGTGAAGCGGGTGGGCGCGGAGCTCGATGCTGCGGCCCGCATCGTGTCGCCGGAAACGCTCGAGCGCATCGGTGCTTTCGACATTGGCGTCGACACGGACCTCGGCGCCTCCACCGGGTCGAGCGCCAGCGGACGCATTGTGCTCGGTGGCGGCCTCGCGCTGCTCGAGCCGGACGACGACGTGACCGCGTTCCTTGTGGCGCGCGAAATGGGCCACGTGATGGCGCGCCACGCCGAAGAGGACTCCGGCGCGAGCATCGCCTTGTCGGCAGTCACCTCGCTGTTGCCCGTCGCGATGCTGCTTCGCATGGCGGCCTCGGCGCTCGGCTCGGGTGCGGTCACCTCGGGCTGGGCCGAAGACCAGCGCCGCGAAGCCGATGAGATCGCGCTCGCGTTGCTGGCGCGCACCGGTCGTCTGGCGGGACGGGTCGCCAGGCACCTTGCCGCAGTGAAGCGCGACCCCCAATCTGAGGACGCATGGACGGTGCGCCTGAACGAATCGGTGCAACGCGTAGCGCAGCTTGCGCGCGACATTGAGCCCGGCGCGCGGTCCGCGACCCAGGCGGATGCGGGCACCACCGAGGCCCCCAAACCCGATGCACCCACAACCGATGCATCCACGACCGATGCACCCCCGATCGATGCGCGCACAAACGCGGGGGCCGATCCACAGTTCGACGCCTGGCTGCTGCGCCAGAGCGAGTCGAGCATCCAGCGCATTTCCGCCTGCCTGAATGCTGGCGGCGCTCCGGGTTCGGTCGCCGACATGGCCGAGCGCCGGCGCGAATGCATGGGCCCCCCCGCCTGAGGGGATTCGGCGGGCCTTGCGAACCTGATGCAGACCGGGCAGGCCGCGCCCTTATAATCTGCCGCCATGAAACGCCACGAACTTTCGCGCGCGCAGAGCTTGACCATCCTCGGCGGGGCGGCGGTCATGCTGAGCCTGGCCATGGGCATCCGCCAGAGCTGGGGCCTGTTCCAGCCGCACATGATCCGCGACATCGGCCTCACGGCGGCCGACTTCTCGCTCGCGATCGCGATCCAGAACATCGTGTGGGGCATGACCCAGCCTTTCGTTGGCATCCTCGCCGACCGGCACGGGGTGCGGCCGGTGGCCGTGTTCGGCGTCGTCATATATGCCATTGGCATCGGCCTGAGCATCGTCGCGCATTCGCCGCTGGTGTTCACGCTTGGTGCCGGCATTTGCGTCGGGCTTGCGCTTTCGTGCACCGCTTCCAACATCGCCATGAACGTGACCGCGCGCACGGCCTCACCTGCCAACCGGATGGTGGCGATGGGCTCCGTGTCGGCGATCGGCTCGCTCGGCCTCACGCTGGCCTCGCCAATGGCGCAGACCCTCATCACCACCAGCGGCTGGCAGGTGGCGATGGTCGGCTTCCTCGGGCTGGTGGCGGTCATGTTGCCGGCGGCGTTCCTCGCCGGGGGCACCGACCGGATCGAAGTCGAGACGACTGGCGGGGTGCAGCAGTCGGTCGGGCAAGCGGTGAGCGAGGCGATGAAGCACCCCGGCTACCTGGTGCTGGCGGTCTCCTTTTTCGTCTGCGGTCTGCAACTGGTGTTCATCACCACCCACCTGCCGACCTACCTCGCGATCTGCGGCATGGATCCGTCGGTGGGCGCCAACGCGCTCGCGCTGATCGGGCTGTTCAACGTGATCGGCTCCTACCTGTTCGGCTGGCTGGGGGGGCGCTACTCCAAGCGCCTGCTGCTGGGCGGGATCTACGTGCTGCGGTCCGTCGTAATCACCGCCTATTTCATGCTGCCGCCCACGCCGGCCACGACGCTGGTGTTCGCCGCGGCGATGGGCACCCTGTGGCTGGGCGTGGTGCCGCTGGTGAGCGGCCTGGTGGTGCACCTTTTCGGCCTGCGCTACATGGCGACCCTCTCGGGCATCGCGTTCTTCAGCCACCAGGTCGGGTCGTTCATCGGCGCATGGGGCGGAGGGCTGCTCTACAGCGCGGCGGGCAACTACGACCTCGCATGGCAGGGCGCGGTGGGCATCGGCATCCTCGCCGGCCTGTTCCAGATGACCATGAATATCCGGCCTTCGCAGCGGATAATCGAGGAACGCGCTGGCGCGGCTGTGCCGGCGTAGGGTCGGCCTGGTGGCCGACCCGCGCCGGGGCCGGAAGGGTAGGAACAGGGGCACCTGCGGTTCCCCCGTTACCCCCTCCCCAAACCAGGAGAATCCGGGCACTGGTTTGTAACGGTGTTTCTGAAGCCTCCGAAATCTTGACGAGTTGGTGAAGGGCGGGCCGAGGCAGCCGCGCGCCATTTCGCACATTGGTGGCCGGCCCGTACGTTCCACCTGCAGTTAGCGGGCACGTCTCGGTCGACCTGGCCAACTCGAAGGGCTGCGTGCGTGATGGAGTATGGCGAGTACGGAGGTCCGTTCCGGCTGAGCTACGTAGAAGACGAGGTACGGGAACCGCGTGATAACAGTTCGTCGGACGTTGCGATAGACGATCGGACTTGCCTGCGGGTGCTCGCGGACGAATTCCAACTTCTCCCGCAAGACACCCAAGTACTGCTCACCGAGACCGGGCCGCTGCGTTTCGTACCATTCGAAGGCGGACTGGATATCACTTTCAGCTCTTGGACGGAGGATAAATCGTGGGGTCATGAAGCCCGGCGAACGCGGGCGAAGACCTCTTCCAGTGACGACCCGGCGTCGGGATCGGACTCGAACTCCGCTAATCGCCGGTCAAGCTCTTCCCTTTGCCATTCGGTAAGCGGCAAGGCCTCGGGGACAGAAGAGATGCTGTCCCAGATAGCTTCAACGAGTTGCACCCGTTCCTCCAACGGAAGAGAGAGGATCTCCGCGACCAGTTCATTCTTCATGTTCATAGATTAGCACTTTCGTCCATGTGCACGCTAACGAACAGGTTTTGATCCGCCGTGCGAGCGCATGGTGGGTGGATAAAACCAGTTGGACTGAACCGCTGGATTCAGGGCGCAAGCGCCTGATCTTGGGAATTGGATGCGAAAGCGGCTGGGAGGAAGGACGCGGCGGGGGCTGCATGGGAGGTTGGCGCGGCTTGCCGGAATACGCAACGTGGTGTTCGCGCTATGGCAGAGGGTCCGATGGGGGTCAACGCAGCCATCCGGTGTGGGTGCGGGGCGAGCGCGGTGCTCGCGAGACATGGGAGAGCACGCGATCGGTAGCGCAGATAGGCGGGAAGCGCGTGGCGCTCATGGTGGCGGCCGGGGCTGTGGGGCGACGGTGGCAATAAGCTGAAGGATGCCCAGGCCGCAGTGGGTGCACCGGGTGACGTCGACGCCGGCTACGCGCCGCCAGAACTGGGCGACGGATTCGGGCGGTGCGCTGGTCGGCACCGGTGCGGGAACATCGAGCGCGGCGGGCAACTACAACCTTGCATGGCAGGGCGCGGTGGGCATCGGCATCCTCGCCGGCCTGTTCCAGATGACCA
>JBDTRN010000186.1:0-4735 GCA_039931715.1 Betaproteobacteria bacterium | reverse complement strand
ATGTGCGTCTACCAATTCCGCCACCTCGGCAGGGGAGCGAATTCTAGAGGCTGAACCTGCGCGTGTCAAAAAACAAACCCAGCAATCCAAGACCCAAGAAAACTGCACGAAGTGCGGACGTCGCCACCGGGCGCCCTGCGGCGAAAGCCGAGGCGGGCGGCGGCTATGCGAGCGAAATCCTTGCCGAACTCACGCGCGCGGCTACACCCCTGACGCCCGACGAGCTCGCCGATCGCCTCGA
Organism: Betaproteobacteria bacterium; assembly: GCA_039931715.1. Lineage (GTDB taxonomy): Bacteria > Pseudomonadota > Gammaproteobacteria > Burkholderiales > SG8-39 > SZAS-79. Next base: position 4,494 of record JBDTRN010000186.1, on the reverse strand, counting down.
ACTCAAGAAGCGCGAACGCACCGCATTCGATGCGGCGCTGACAGTCCTCGAAGCCACCGGTCGCATCGTGACCAATCGTGCCGGGGCGCTGCTGGTGGCGAAGAAGCTGTCGCTCCTGTCGGGTCGCATCGAAGGCCATCGCGACGGGCACGGGTTCGTGGTGCCCGATGAGCCGGGCGAGAGCATCTTCATCTCGCCGGCGGAAATGCGCCAGGTGCTGCACGGCGACCGCGTGACCGTGAAGGTGACCGGCCGCGACCAGCGCGGCCGACCGGCCGGCGAGATCGTCGACGTTATCGAGCGCGGCAACCGGCGCGTGGTGGGCCGCCTGCACGCCGAGCATGGCGTGCTGTTCCTCGTGCCGGAAGATCGGCGCATCGCACAGGACATCCTCGTGCCGCCGGCCGAAGCGGGCAAGGCAAAGGCGGGTCAGGTGGTCACGGTGGAACTCATCGCGCAGCCCTCCAAGCATGCGCAGCCCATTGGCAAGGTGGCGGAGGTCCTCGGCAACAGCGAGGACCCGGGCATGGAAATCGAGATTGCGTTGCGCAAATTCGACCTGCCGTACGAATTTTCGCGCAAGGCGCTCAACCAGACGAAGGCTCTGCCCGACGCGGTGCGCGAAGAGGACCACGCGGGTCGCAAGGACCTGCGCGGCCTGCCGCTGGTCACCATCGACGGAGAAACCGCCAAGGATTTCGACGACGCGGTGCACGCGGTGCGTGAGGGCAAGGGCTATCGCCTGTGGGTGGCGATCGCGGATGTCAGCAACTATGTGCGCCATGGCGATGCGCTCGACGTGGATGCGAAAGAGCGCGGCACTTCGGTGTATTTCCCACGCCGCGTGATCCCGATGCTGCCCGAGAAGCTTTCCAACGGGCTGTGCTCGCTTAATCCGGAAGTCGAGCGGCTCGCGATGGTGTGCGAGATGGCAATCAGCCCCAAGGGGGCGGTGGCGCGCTACGAGTTCTACCCGGCGGTGATCCGCTCGCAGGCTCGCCTCACCTACACCGAGGTGTGGGAGATGCTGTCGATCGACAAGGCCAAGCCCGGGCGCGAAGACCTGCTGCCGCACCTGAAGACGCTGCACGGCGTGTTCGGGGTGCTTCTCAAGGCGCGCGAATTGCGCGGCGCGATCGATTTCGATTCAATCGAGACGCGCATGGAGTTCGACGCGCGCGGCAAGATCTCGCGCATCGTGCCCGAGCAGCGCAACGAGGCGCACCGGATCATCGAGGAGTGCATGCTGGCGGCCAACGTGTGCGCCGGCAACTACCTCGTGGAGAACCGGCAACCGGTGCTGTTCCGCGTGCACGACGTGCCTTCGCCGGAAAAGATCGCCATGCTGCGCGCTTTCCTCGCCGAGCTCGGCCTCAACCTGGCCGGCGGCGACAAGCCGCGCCCCAAGGACTATGCCGAGTTGCTGCTCAAGATCCGCCAGCGCCCGGATTTCAACCTGCTGCAGACGATCCTGCTGCGCTCGCTCAAGCAGGCCGTCTACAGCCCCGACAACGCCGGCCATTTCGGCCTCGCGTTCGAGGCGTATGTGCACTTCACTTCGCCGATCCGGCGTTACCCCGACCTGCTCGTGCATCGCGCGATCAAGGCGGTCATCGCCGGCCGCCGCTATGACGACCTCGACTGGGAAGCGCTCGGGCGCCACTGCTCGGAAACCGAGCGGCGTGCCGACGACGCCAGCCGCGACGTCGAGAACTGGCTCAAGTGCTTCTACATGCAGGACCACGTGGGAGAGACCTTCGGCGGCCGCGTCACGGGGGTCACCGGGTTCGGCATCTTTGTCACTCTGGACGAATACTTCGTCGACGGGCTGGTGCACATATCCGAGCTCGGGCGCGACTACTTCACCTTCGATGCGACCCGCCACGTGCTGCTCGGCGAGCGCACCGGCAAGCGTTACCGGCTGGCAGACCGGCTCAAGGTGAAGCTGGTTCGCGTCGACCTCGAGACGCGCAAGATGGACCTCGTGCCCGTGGAGAAATGAGCCCCACACGCGTGGTGTTCGGGTTCCACGCGGTCACCGTGCTGCTGCGCCAGCGGCCCGAATCGGTGCTCGAGCTGCATACCGCGGCGGGCCGGGCAGACGGGCGCATGCGCGACCTGCTCAAGCTGGCCGGGCAGAAGGGCGTGCGCGTCATGGTCGCGCCCGGCGAGCGGCTCGATGGCCTGGCCGGCCACGGCCGGCACCAGGGCGTGGTCGCCATGGTCGAGCAGGCCAAGCGCAGCAGCAGCCTGGATGACACCCTCGACGCGGTCACCGGGCCTCCCTTGCTGCTGGTGCTCGACGGCATCCAGGATCCGCACAACCTCGGCGCCTGCCTGAGGGTCGCCGACGCGGCGGGCGTGAGCGCGGTGGTGGCGCCCAAGGATCGCGCCGTGGGGCTCAACGCCACGGTTGCCAAGGTGGCCAGCGGTGCGGCCGAGACGGTGCCGTATTTCCAGGTCACCAACCTCGCGCGCACCCTGCGCGAGCTGAAGGAGCGCGGCATCTGGATCGTCGGCACCGACGAGAATGCCAAGGACGACCTGTTCACGGCCGACTTCCCCGAATCGGTGGCGTGGGTGCTGGGCGCGGAAGGCGAGGGCATGCGCCGGCTCACGCGCGAGCATTGCGATTTCCTCGTGCGCATCCCCATGCAGGGCGAGGTCGAGAGCCTGAACGCCTCTGTGGCCGCCGGGATAGTGCTGTTCGAGTCGGTGCGGCGACGGCTGGCAGGCGGCGCGCGGTCCAAGGTGGGCAAGGCCTCGGCGACGTGAATCGCGAGGCCGGCCTGCGAAGCCGGCCGAGGCTTGAGCAGGGAGCCCAATTAAGGATATAATTCAAAGCTTTCCGCGATTCCCTTGCTTTTTGGCTTGGGCGTAGCGCGGAAACCCCGGCGCCGAGCCTGGCTTTTCATCCCGGCGCCGACCTTGCCGCACCGCTAACGCATGGCGGGCGGCTCAAACCCACAAGGAGATTTACGCATGCGACATTACGAAGTGGTTTTTATCGTCCATCCGGACCAGAGCGAGCAGGTCGCCGGGATGGTCGAGCGCTACAAGGCGCTGGTGGCCTCCCGCAACGGGGTGGTTCACCGCCTCGAGGACTGGGGCCGCCGCCAGATGACCTACCCGATCGCCAAGATGCACAAGGCGCACTACGTGCTCATGAACATCGAGTGCGATGCCGAGACGCTCACCGAGCTCGAGCACTCGTTCAAGTTCAACGACGCGGTGCTGCGCAACCTCGTGGTCAAGATGGACAAGGCCCACACCTCGCCCTCCCCGATGATGAAGGAAGAGAAGTCGCGCTCCTTGATGGGAGAACAGCGGGGAGAACAGCGGGGCGAGTCGCGTGGCGACAAGCCTGCCGGCGAGACGCCGGTGCCGGCGCCCACGGCCGCGCCGGCCGAGGCCCCGCGGGCAGAAGCCTGAGCCCCTTTGGGCGAGGCTGACGCCAACCAGGTCACCCTGAGCGGGACACTCGTGGAACTCGGCGCACTGCGTTACACGCCTGCCGGCCTGCCGGCGGTGGAGTTTCGCATCCTGCACGAGTCGGCCCAGCGCGAAGCGGGGTCGGAGCGCAAGGTGCGGGCCGAAATGCCCGCCGTCGCGTTCGACATCCTCGCGCGGCAGGTGGCCGCGGCGGGTGTTGGCAGCGCGCTCAGGGCACAAGGGTTCCTGGCGGCAAAGAGCCAGCGCAGCGCAAAAGTGGTGCTGCACGTAACCAATATCGAATTCATGGAAGGAGCAATTTAAATGGCTTTCGGACGTGGCAAGGGCAAGGGCAAGGGCAAGGGGAAAGACAAGAAAGACCGCGGGCAGAAGGCGCTGTTCCGGCGCCGCAAGTTCTGCCGCTTCACCGCAGATAAGGTGGAGTGGGTCGACTACAAGGAAGTCGACGTGCTGAAGGACTTCGTCAACGAGAACGGCAAGATCATCCCGGCGCGCATCACCGGCACGACCTCGGGCTTCCAGCGCCAGCTCTCGGTGGCGATCAAGCGCGCGCGTTTCCTCGCGCTGCTTCCCTACACCGACCTGCACTAAGGAGCCCGGCATGCAAATCATACTCATGGAAAAAGTGACCAACCTCGGCGCCCTCGGCGAAGTGGTCAAGGTCAAGGACGGCTACGCGCGCAACTTCCTGATCCCGCAGGGCAAGGCGAAGCGGGCGACGGAATCCAACCTCAAGGTGTTCGAGGAAAAGCGCGCCGAGCTCGAGAAGGCGCAGGCCGACCAGCTTTCGCAGGCGCAGGAGCGTGGCGCCAAGCTCGAAGGCCTGATGGTGCAGATCGCGCAGAAGGCGGGCGTGGACGGGCGGCTGTTCGGCTCGGTCACCAACTACGACATCGTCGAGGCGCTGCAGAAGCAGGGCTTCGAAGTGGAGCGCTCGCAGGTGCGCATGCCGGCCGGCCCGATCAAGCAGATCGGCGACACCCCGATCGCCGTCGCCCTGCATTCGGATGTGGTGGTCAACATCACCGTCTCGGTGCTCGG
>JBDTRN010000185.1:0-4767 GCA_039931715.1 Betaproteobacteria bacterium | reverse complement strand
GGCCAGCCGGTTGAAGAACACCACGCGATGCCATTCGGTGGCCTCTTTCTTTTCGCCGCTGGTCTTGTCTTTCCAGGTGTCGGTCGTCGCGATGCTGACATTGGTCACCGCGCCTCCTTCGGGCATGTAGCGCGTCTCGGGGTCGCGCCCGAGGTTGCCTACCAGGATTACCTTGTTGATCGAAGCCATGTTACTTCTCCCGGGTTGTTCACTTCGGTTGCGACCGGCGCACATCAAGCGCCAATCGTTTGACGCTATGCCGAATTCGTTTCCACAGTCAACGAGCGACTGCGCGCGGCGTTGACCGGCCGCATACCCGCCACAAGACCCAGCCACAGCAGCATGAGCACCGCCCCCAGCCCGTAGACCGACGCCGGGCCGAAATGCTTGGCCATCCAGCCGCCAGCGAGCCCCCCGGCAAAGAGGCCCATGGTCTGTGTTGTGTTGTAAACGCCGATCGCACTGCCGCGCGCGCGCTCCGGCGCGATGCGTGACACGAGTGAAGGCAGCATCGCCTCGAGGACGTTGAATGCGGCGAAGAAGAGCAGTAGCAGCAGTATGAGGGCCGGCAGTCCGTGCGCGAACACGAGGCCGCCCTGCACGACCAGCATCAGGCCGACGGCACCCCCCATGACCCATTGCGGGCGGTTGCGACGATCGGCGAACAGGATCGGCGGCACCATCAGGGCGAAAGAAACCAGCACCACCGGAAGGTAGGCCTTCCAGTGGGAGGCCAGGGGCAGCCCGGCTTCGATCAGCGCGGTGGGAAGGACGATGAACATCGCCATCTGCACGAGATGCAGTGCAAAAATGCCGAAATTCAGGCGCGCGAGCTCAGGGTCGGCCAGTACTTCGAAGAGCGACGGCGCAGGACTGGTGTCGCGGGCAGGTGCCTGGGGCACATCCGGAATCGCACCAAAGACCACGCCCAGGCCCGCCAGCGCCAGGACTCCCGTAAGGACGAACAGGCCGCCCAATCCGATGTGCTCGTACAGCACCGGGGCCACGACCAGCGAAAGGGCGAAGGTGAACCCGATCATCGCCCCGATCATGCCCATCGTCTTGGTGCGATGCTCCTCGCGCGTGAGGTCGGCCGCCAGGGCCACGACGACCGACGAAATCGCACCCCCACCCTGCAACGCGCGACCGGCGATCGCGACATAGATGTCGGTGGCCGAAGCCGCAACAAAGCTTCCCAGGGCAAACACGATGAGCCCGATGGCGATGACCGGCTTCCTGCCATACCGATCGGACGCCATGCCGAACGGGATCTGCAGGATCGCCTGGGAAAGTCCATAAGCGCCCAGTGCGATCCCCACCAGCGTCAGGTTGTCGCCACCGCGGAGCTGCGGCGCGTGCACGGCGAATACCGGCAGGATCAGGAACAGGCCCAGCATGCGCAGGCCGAAAAGCGAGGCGAGGCTGAAACCTGCCCGCATTTCCATGGGCGACATGCGGGAGGGGGCGTGGGGTGTCACGGAGTCCACCGTTGACGCAGGCGGCATCGGTTAGGCGAAAGAAAGGGTTTATTGCGGTGCGGGAAAGCCGTTATAGTAGCAGGTTAACTTTCGCGGCCGCCGGTGCAATAACCCGGGGGGCCGAATCTCTTTGATGAGCCCAGTAGACACCAGCACCATCCGCATCCGCGGAGCACGTACCCACAACCTCAAGAACATCAGCCTGGACCTGCCACGCAACCGGCTGGTGGTCATCACGGGGCTGTCCGGTTCGGGCAAATCTTCGCTCGCGTTCGACACGCTCTACGCCGAGGGCCAGCGTCGTTACGTCGAGTCCCTGTCGGCCTATGCGCGCCAGTTCCTGCAGCTCATGGAAAAGCCCGATGTCGACCTGATCGAAGGCCTTTCGCCGGCGATCTCGATCGAGCAGAAAGCCACCAGCCACAATCCGCGCTCTACCGTGGGCACGGTGACCGAGATCCACGACTACCTGCGCCTCCTGTACGCCCGCGTAGGCACGCCGTACTGCCCGGACCATAACCTGCCGCTGGAAGCGCAATCCGTTGCGCAGATGGTCGACCACGCGCTGTCGCTGCCGGAGGACACCCGGCTGATGATCGTGGCGCCGGTGATCGCCGGCCGCAAAGGAGAGCAGCAGGACCTGCTGGAGGAATTGCGCGCACAGGGGTTCACGCGCGTGCGCATCGACGGCAAGGTGCACGAACTCGATGCCGCACCAAAGCTCGCGCGCAACGTGAAGCACACGATCGATGTCGTCATCGACCGCCTCAAGGTGCGAACGGACGTGAAGCAGCGCCTGGCCGAATCCTTCGAGACCGCGCTGCGCCACGCCGACGGCCGTGCATTGGCGGTCGAAATGGACGGCGGCAAGGAGCACCTGTTTTCGGCCCGTTTCGCCTGCCCGGTGTGCAGCTACTCGCTCGCCGAACTCGAGCCGCGCTTGTTCTCGTTCAACAATCCCATGGGGGCCTGCGCCACCTGCGACGGCCTCGGATCAGTTGATTTTTTCGATCCCAAACGCGTCGTTGCGCATCCCAACCTCAGCCTTGCCTCCGGGGCAATCAAGGGATGGGACCGCCGCAACGGCTTTTACTTCGCCATGCTCGGTTCGCTTGCCAAGCATTTCAAGTTCGACATCGAGGCGCCTTGGGAGATGCTCGATGACACCGTCCAGGAGCTGATCCTGCATGGCTCGGGCAAAGAGAAGGTAGCGTTCACTTACATGACGGAGCGCGGCCGGAACTCTATTCGCGAACACCCTTTCGAGGGCGTCCTGCCAAGCCTTGAGCGCCGCTACAAGGAAACCGACTCCACGGTCGTCAAGGAGGAGCTGGCGAAATACCGCAACACCCGGGTTTGCCCCGATTGCAACGGCACTCGCCTGCGGCGCGAAGCGCGTCACGTGCGGATCGGCGACCACCCGATTTACGAGATCTCCCATTGGCCGCTCAAGAGCGCGCACAGCTTTTTCTCGCAGCTGCACCTGGACGGCGCCCGGCAGCAGATCGCCGAACGCATCATCCGCGAGATCGCCAACCGCCTTGAATTCCTCAACGACGTCGGCCTGGACTACCTTTCGCTCGACCGCTCGGCCGAAACGCTCTCGGGCGGCGAGGCGCAGCGCATCCGCCTGGCATCGCAGATCGGCTCCGGGCTCACGGGCGTCATGTACGTGCTCGACGAGCCGTCGATCGGGCTGCACCAGCGCGACAATGCCCGCCTGCTCGAGACCCTCAAGCGGCTGCGCGACCTCGGCAATACGGTCATCGTCGTCGAGCACGACGAAGAGGCGATCATGGTCGCGGACTACGTCGTCGACATGGGCCCCGGCGCGGGGGAAGCAGGCGGCCGGATCGTCGCCGAGGGAACCCCGCGCGACATCCTCGCCAATCCCGAATCGCTCACCGGCAAGTATCTCGGCCGCACCCTCAGGATCGAGGTTCCTGCCTTGCGCCACCGGCCCGGCAAGAAGATGCTGCGCATCCGCGGCGCGAGCGGCAACAACCTCAAGAACGCGGACCTGTCGCTGCCGGTGGGGCTTTTCGTGTGCGTAACCGGGGTGTCGGGATCGGGGAAGTCGACCCTTATCAACGATACACTGTACGCGGCGGTGGCACGCGCCTTGTACGGCAGCGCCCTCGAACCCGCGCCGTTCGCCTCAATATCGGGCATCGACCAGTTCGACAAGGTGATCAGCGTCGACCAGAGCCCGATTGGCCGCACGCCCCGCTCCAACCCGGCGACCTACACCGGCCTGTTCACGCCGATCCGCGACCTGTTTGCCGGCGTGCCGGAGGCGCGCTCGCGCGGCTACGACGCGGGCCGGTTCTCCTTTAACGTCAAGGGAGGGCGCTGCGAAGCCTGCCAGGGCGACGGGGTGATCAAGGTGGAGATGCACTTCCTGCCGGACATCTATGTCCCCTGCGACGTTTGCCACGGCAAGCGCTACAACCGCGAGACGCTCGAGATCCTCTACAAGGGCCGCTCCATCGAGCAGGTGCTGCAGATGACGGTGACCGAAGGGCGCGAGTTCTTCTCCGCCGTGCCGGTGGTGGCGCGCAAACTGCACACCCTGCTCGACGTCGGCCTCGGGTACCTCAGGCTCGGCCAGTCGGCCACCACCTTGTCCGGCGGCGAGGCGCAGCGCGTCAAGCTTTCGCTCGAACTGTCCAAGCGCGACACCGGGCGCACGCTGTATATCCTCGACGAGCCTACAACCGGACTGCATTTCCACGACATCAAGCTGCTGCTGGAAGTCCTGCACCGCCTGCGCGACGCGGGTAATACGGTGGTGGTGATCGAGCACAACCTCGACGTCATCAAGACCGCCGACTGGATCGTCGACCTCGGGCCCGAAGGAGGCGATGGGGGCGGGCGCATCCTCGTGGAGGGCACGCCCGAGGCGGTCGCTGCGACACCGGAGAGTTTCACCGGCCGCTATTTGCGCGACGTGCTTGCCCCGCCGGTGCCAAAGAAACGGGTGGCCGCCGCTTGAAGGGTCCGGGGAGCCTGCCCGGGGCGCTGTTGTATGGCCCCGCCCTTCGTGTTTGAATAGGCATGCTTTCTGCTCTACGGCATGAAGCCGACGACGGGCGTCCGCACTGTCACCACCAAGGGGAGTTTAGATGAATCAGCGTTTGCTCAATTTCGCTGCGGCCTGTGCCGCGACGGCCGCCCTGCTCGCGCCCCTGGCGCCCGCGCAGGCGCAGCAGAAGGTCCTCAAGTTCATCCCGCAGGCCGACCTGCGCATCCTCGATCCCATCGCCACCACCGCCTACATCACGCGCAA
>JBDTRN010000184.1:0-4821 GCA_039931715.1 Betaproteobacteria bacterium | reverse complement strand
GGATTACGCGGTTGCGGTGAACGAGGAGATCCGCGACCTGCTCGCCGCCGGCGCGGACATCGTGCAGATCGACGAGCCCTACATGCAGGCGCGGCCGGACAAGGCGCGCGAGTACGGCCTGGCTGCGACCAACCGCGCGCTCGAAGGCATCACCGGCACCACCGCGCTTCACATCTGCTTCGGCTACGCCGCCATCATCCATGCACGGCCCTCGGGCTACTCGTTCCTGCCCGAGCTCGCAGGCTGCAGTTGCAACCAGATTTCGCTCGAGACGGCGCAGTCGAAACTCGATTGCGCGGTGCTGGAAACGCTGCGCGGCAAGCAGATCATGGTCGGTTGCGTCGACCTGCTCGACCTCGACATCGAGACCCCCGAGCAAATCGCCGAGCGCATCCGCAAGGCGCTGCGCTACATGCAGCCCGAGGACGTGATCCTCGCGCCCGACTGCGGCATGAAGTACCTGCCGCGCGAGGTCGCCGACGCCAAGCTGCGCTCGATGGTGGCAGCCGCGAAGATGCTCCGCGCCGAGCACGCGGCACGCGCCTGATTTCGGGAGATTTTTTGTAAAGCCCCGCGCCCTGCTTGGCTCGCAGGGAAATTTTTTACCGGTACCGGTACATTCCCTAGCGGAAAATCCGGCGCAGCTCGTCGAGGACGCCGCGCACCACGTCTTCCGGCCGCTGCCATTGCGGCCCGCGACCCTGCTCCTCGCCGCGCTCCGGGCGGGGCACCGCGCGTCGGCGCGGAATCTCGAATTCCACCGCCGCGTCGATCCAGCGGTTGCGCAGCGCCTGGCGGAATACGTCGCCCACCATGGGCAGGGCGCTGCTCGCGCCGGCCCCCCATGACCCCATGGTCACGCTGTTGTCGTTGAATCCCACCCGCGCGCCGGCCACAAGGTGCGGGTGCATGAGGATGAACCAGCCGTCGGTATTCTCCTGGGTGGTGCCGGTCTTGCCGGCGACGTCGGCGCTGATGCCGTAACGCGACCGGATCGCGGCGCCCGTGCCCACGTCGACCACGCCGCGCATGACGTCGACAAGCGTGAGGGCCTGCGCGCGCGGCAGCGCCGGCGACGCTTCGCGCACCGGCAGGAATTCCTCCAGCACCTGGCCGTCACGGCCCATCACGTGCGTGACCAGCATCGGCTCGACATAGAACCCGCCGTTGGCGATGGTGCCGTAGGAGGCCACCATCTCGCGCAGCGTGACCGGGCTGGTGCCCAGCGCAAGGGAGGGCACCTCTTCGAGCTTGCTCTGGCGCACGCCCATCGCCCGCGCGAGGCGCGCGACGCTGGCGGCCCCGACCTGTTGCATGACCTGGGCGGTGATGGTGTTCTTCGAATACACCAGCCCGTCGCGCAGCGTCATCGGCTGGCCGCTCGGCGGCGATGCGTCCGTGGGACTCCAGGTCCCGCCGCCCGGAATGCGGATCGCGACCGGCTCGTCGATGAAGGTCGCCATCGGGCTCATCCCCTGCACGAACGCAGTGGCGTACACGAAAGGCTTGAAGGTCGAGCCGGGCTGACGGCGCGCCTGGCTCACGTGGTCGAACTGCTCCTGGGCGAAGTCGCGGCTGCCGACCCACGCGCGCACCGCTCCGTTGCGCGGGTCGAGCGCGAGAAAGCCCGCCTGTAGCTTTGGGCGCTCCTCGTTAGCCTTGCGCCGCCGCCCGTCGGCCAGCGCCTGCAGCTGCCCGAGTTGCGTGGCCATCGCCTGGTTGGCGGCTTTCTGCAGGCGCGAATCGAGCGTGGTCTGCACCACCAGTCCGTCGGAATAGATGTTGAAGTCGCGCTGGTCGGCCCAGCCGGCCAGCCATTTGCGGATGTACTGCGCCACGTGCGGCGCGGCGCCGGGCGCATCGACCTGGCGCTCGAAATCGAGCCTGAGCGGGCGCTTCGACAGGGACGCGGCCTGCGCGGGCGTGACCTTGCCCACGACCGCGAGCTGCGAGAGCACCAGGTTGCGCCGCGCGATGGCGCGCTCGGGGTGGAGCACGGGGTTGTACGCGCTGGTGCCCTTGAGCATGCCCACCAGCGTGGCGGCTTCGAGGATGTCAAGCTTGTCGGCCGACTTGTCGAAATAGGTGCGCGCCGCCATCTCGATGCCGAACGCATTGAACAGGAACGGCACCGTGTTGAGGTAGGTCTCGAGGATCTCGTCCTTGGAGTACAGCGCTTCGATCTTGAGCGCGGTGATCGCCTCCTTGATCTTGCGCGTCAAGTTGGTGGCGCGCCCGATCTCTTCGGGGTAGAGGTTGCGGGCAAGCTGCTGGGTGATGGTCGATCCGCCCTGGGTCTGGCCCTTCAGGGTACTCACCATCGCGCCCGCGGTGCGGCGAAAATCGATCCCGTGATGGGCGTAGAAGCGCCGGTCCTCCATGGCGATCAGCGTCTGCACCACGTTGGGTGAAATGCGGTCGAGCGGCACCCATTGCCGGTTGAGGCGCTTGAACTCGGCCAACACCACCCCGTCGGAGGAAAGCAGGACCGACGGGGTTTCCGATTTCGCCTTGCGCAGGTCCCCGATCCCGGGGGTGAACGGGATCAGGATGAGCACATAGGCGAGCACCAGCGCGGGGAAAAACAGCACCGCGCGCACCGGGTGGCGCTTGGCCGCGGCGACGAGTGCGCGCGTGTTGGCGAGGGTGAAATCGGCAGCGCGGCGGACGGTGGGATGCATCGGGCGAGTATCGCAGAACGTGCCCCCTGCCGGGCGAGGTCACGTGGCGCGCGCGTGCGAAACGCCCGGCACGAAGCCCACGAAATTTACGCGAATCTCAGATTTTTATTTTCAAAGAACCGCGCGCCTGTTGGCCCGCATGGCAGTTGGTGTATCGGTACCGATACATTCAACGGGTGTGGACCGGGAGGGACCGCATGCCCGGGGATCAGCCTAGGCCGCTTCCTCGCCCAGGTACGCCTCGCGCACGCGCGGGTCGGCGAGGAGCTCCTTTGCAACGCCCGAAAGCGTGATCGCGCCCGATTCCATCACGTAGCCGCGGCTGGCGGCTTCGAGCGCCATGCGCGCGTTCTGCTCGACCAGCAGGATCGTGACGCCCTCGGCGGCGATCTGGCGCACCACCGCGAAGATCTTCGCCACCATTAGCGGGGCGAGTCCCATGCTCGGTTCGTCGAGCAACAGGAGCCGGGGCTTGCTCATGAGCGCGCGGCCCAGCGCGAGCATCTGCTGCTCGCCGCCCGACAGCGTGCCGGCCGACTGGTCGCTGCGTTCGGCCAGGCGCGGAAACAGTTCGAGCATGCGTGCGAGGTCGCGTTTGACCTCGGCACGGTCAGTGCGCGAGAAGGCGCCCATGGCAAGGTTCTCGGCCACCGTCAGCTGGCCGAAAATGCCGCGTCCCTCGGGTACCAGCACGAGGCCTTCGCGCACGAGTTTGAACGAACGCACGCCGGCGATCGGCTTCCCGGCATAGCCCACTGTCCCGGCCGCCGCGGGCAGCAGGCCGCAGATCGCCTTGAGGATGCTGGTCTTGCCCGCGCCGTTGGCGCCGATCAGGCACACCAGTTCGCCTTCGCCCACCTCCAGGTCGACGCCCTTGACCGCGCGGATGCCCCCGTAGCGGACCTCGAGCCCGCGGACCTCGAGCAGGCTCATGCCGGCGTGCCCCACACCGGATTCATGCCGGTGTTCCTCTCACCGGATTCATGCCGGTGTTCCTAAGTAAGCTTCGATGACCTTGGGGTCGCTCTGCACTGCGGCCGGCACGCCCTCGGCGATCTTCGCGCCGTAGTCGAGCACCAGCACGCGGTCGCACACTTTCATGACCAGCTTCATGTCGTGCTCGATGAGGAGCAGCGTCGTGCCGTCGGCGCGGATGCGTTCGAGCAGCTTGCGCAGCGCGACAGTCTCGGAGGCGTTCATGCCGGCGGCCGGCTCGTCGAGCGCGAGCAGGGTCGGGTCGGTGGCGAGCGCGCGCGCGATCTCGAGGCGCCGCTGGTCGCCGTAGGGCAGGCTGCCCGACGCGTCGTTGGCGCGCGCGGCGATGCCGACGTACTCGAGCAGCTCGAGCGCGCGCGCCTGGATGGCGGCTTCCTCGGCGCGCGTGCGCCGGTCGCGCAGCACGGCGCCCAGCACGCCTGCGCGCGTGCGCACGTGGCGGCCGATCATCACGTTCTCCAGCGCCGACAGGTTGGCGAACAGGCGGATGTTCTGGAACGTGCGCGCGATGCCGGCCCGCGCCACCTCGTGCGACTTGAGCCCGGTGATATCGGTGCCGCGGAAAACGAAGCGGCCGGCGTCCGGGGCGTAGATGCCCGTGAGCAGGTTGAACAGGGTCGTCTTGCCCGCGCCGTTGGGACCGATCAGGCCGTAGATCTCTCCCTTGGCGATGCGAAACGAGACATCCTCCAGCGCCTGCACCCCGCCAAAGCGCTTGCCTATGCCTTCGGCCGCGACCAGCGCCTCGGCGGCGCTCACGCCTTGCCTCCAGAGGTGTCGTCACGGGTGGCAAGCTCGCGCTTGCGCACCGCAGAGGGCAGCAGGCCGGCCGGTCGGAACAGCATCACCAGCACCAGCGCGAAGCCGAAGATGAGCATGCGCAATACCTGCGGCTCGATCAGCATGTGCCCGAAGGCGGCCTTCTGCAGCGGCTCCACGGTGTAACGCAGGATCTCGGGCACGAACGACAACAGCAGCGCGCCGAGGATCACGCCCCAGATGTTGCCCATGCCGCCGAGCACCACCATCGACACCACCATGACCGATTCGACGAACACGAAACTCTCCGGCGAAATGAAGCCCTGGATCGCGGCGAACATGCCGCCGGCGACGCCGCCGAACGAGGCGCCCATGGCGAACGCCA
>JBDTRN010000183.1:0-4888 GCA_039931715.1 Betaproteobacteria bacterium | reverse complement strand
CCCACCGCGCTTGCCGGGGATGCGCTGGGCGTGGTGACGGCGATGTTCTATGCGTGGTACCTGCTGACGGTGAAGAGCCTGCGCGACGCGGGCATCGGCACGCTGCGGCTCATGGCGGTCACCACCACGCTGACCGCGCTCATGCTGCTGCCGATAGCGCTCGCCACCGGCGAACAGATGCTGCCCTCGAGCACGGCGGGGTGGCTTACGCTGGCGGGCATTGCGCTCATTTCACACGCCGGTGGGCAAGGACTGATCGCCTATGCGCTGGCTCACCTGCCGGCGACGTTTTCTTCCGTGTCGCTCCTGCTGCAGCCGGTCATGGCCGGGGTATTCGCGTGGGTGCTGCTCGGCGAGCCGCTGGTCGCCCTGCAGATCGCGGGCGGGGCGGTCGTGCTCGTGGGGATCTACCTGTCGCGCAAGGGATCCGCCTGACGGCGCGCACCCGGTCCGGCGCGGCGACCGGTTATTCGACTATCGCTTCGGGTTCGCCGCCATGGGCTTCGATGCGGCCGATGGGCCATACCGTCTCGCCCGCGTCGGCGAGCAGCTTGCACGCTTGCGCCGCATCTCCGGCCGCGACCACGATCACCATGCCGATGCCACAATTGAATACCCGGTACATCTCGTCTTCGGCGACACCGCCCTCGGTCTTGAGCCAATCGAACAGCGGCGGCCGCGGCCAGGCACCGGAATCGATCAACGCCCGGGTGCCTGCGGGAAGCACGCGCGGCACGTTGCCGGTGATGCCGCCGCCGGTGATATGGGCAAGACCCTTCACAGGCAGCGCCTGCATGAGCGCCAGCGCAGAGCGGACGTAAATGCGCGTCGGCTCCATGAGCACGTCGGCCAACGGCCGGCCGTGGAAGTCGGCTTCCAGGTCGGGCGAAGCGCGTTCGATGATCTTGCGCACCAGCGAAAACCCGTTGGAATGCAGGCCGCTCGACGCAAGGCCGAGCACCACGTCGCCGGGGCCGATGGTGCGGCCGGTGATGATTGCGGATTTCTCCACCACACCCACGCAGAAGCCGGCGAGGTCGTATTCGCCCTGAGGGTACATGCCGGGCATCTCCGCGGTCTCGCCGCCGATCAGCGCGCACCCGGCGGATTCACAGCCGCGGGCGATGCCCTTGATCACATCGGCCGCGACCGCCTTGTCGAGTTTGCCGCAGGCGAAGTAGTCGAGGAAGAACAACGGCTCGGCGCCCTGCACGAGCACGTCGTTCACGCTCATCGCGACGAGGTCGATGCCGACGGTATCGTGCCGGCCGAGCGCAAAAGCGAGCTTGAGCTTGGTCCCCACGCCATCCGTGCCCGAGACGAGCACCGGCTCGCGGTATTTTTTGGGGATCTCCATGAGCGCGCCGAAGCCGCCGATGCCGGCGAGGACTTCGGGCCGCATGGTGCGCCTGGCGTACGGCTTGATCGCCTCGACCAGCGCATCGCCCTCGTCGATGTCGACGCCGGCATCGCGATACGAAAGGCCTTTGCTCATTGGGGCTGGGGGGAAGTGCGCCGTGGCGGCGTGTTAAAGTGGGAAGATAGGAATTCCAGCTTTCTTCCCCTCGTATTTTACGTCAAATGACTTCAAGCGGCTTCGCCAATCCGCGCGCCTGGACATGGCTGGTGATCGCGCTGATTGCGGCGTGGCTGGTCTGGCTCCTGTCGCCGATCCTCGCGCCATTCCTGGCCGGGGCGATCTTCGCCTACATGCTCAACCCGCTGGTCAACCGCCTCACCGGCCGCTACGTGCCGCGCACGGTGGCGGTGATCCTCGTCCTCATCCTCGCCCTCGTCGCCGTCGTCGCGATCCTGTTCATCGTGCTGCCGCTGTTCTACAAGGAGGGCGTCATGATGTCCGAGCGCCTGCCCGATTTCCTCGCCTGGCTCAACACGCACGCGGCGCCATGGATGCAGTCGACGCTGGGCGTGAGCATCCAGTTCGACCTCGATACGGTGCGCCAGCTCATGGGGCAGGTGCTGCATTCCAACCAGGGCCTGGTGCCGCGCCTGCTCGGCTCTCTGCAGATCGGCGGGATCGTGCTGCTGGGATTCTTCATCAACGTGCTGCTGGTGCCGGTGGTGCTGTTTTACCTGCTGCGCGACTGGAACTCGCTCGTCGCGCGCATCGACCGCATGGTGCCCCGCCACCGGCATGCGCAGGTTGTCGGGATCGCGCGCGAAGTCGACGCGGTGCTGGCCGAGTTCCTGCGCGGCCAGATGGTGGTGATCCTGATCATGATCTGCTACTACTCGCTTGCGCTGTGGGCAGTGGGCCTGCATTTCGCCCTGCCGGTGGGAGTGATCACCGGCGGGCTGGTGTTCGTGCCCTATATCGGCGCCTTTCTCGGCTTCCTGCTCGGCAGCGTGGCCGCGCTGCTGCAGTTTGATTCGCTGACCGGCCTGCTGCTGGTGTGGGCCGCATTCGGCGTGGGCCAGGCCCTCGAAGGGATGATCGTCACTCCCCTCATGGTGGGGCAGCGCATCGGCCTGCATCCGGTGGCGGTGATTTTCGCGCTGCTCGCATTCGGGCAGGTGTTCGGGTTCTTCGGCGTGCTGCTGGCGCTGCCGGCCAGCGCCGTGCTCCTGGTTGGCTTGCGCCGCGTGAGCCAGGCCTATCGACGCAGCGCGCTGTACTCCGCCAGCGGGACGCCGCCCTCCGAGATCGAGCGCCCTTGAGCATGCGCCAGATGGTGCTCGGAATTTCACCCCCGCCCGAGCCCACCTTCGCCGGGTTCGTGACCGGCCGCAACGCCGAGGTTCTCGCCAAACTGGCCGAACTCGCCGCCGGGCGCATTGCCGAATCGGTCGTCTACCTTTGGGGCGAGCGCGGTTGCGGGCGCAGCCACCTGCTCGCCGCCGCGCATCGGGCGGCCATCCACCCCGGGCGCCTGACGCTGGCGGACGACGTCGATGCGCTGGATGCCACGGGGCAGGCGGCGCTCTTCAACCGCATCAATGAAATCCGCGCGGCCCCGCCTGAGCGACGTGAAGCGCTGCTCGCCGCGGGCTCTGCGCCCCCCGCGCAACTGGGCCTGCGCGATGACCTCAAGAGCCGCCTCGCCTGGGGCCTCGTCTACCAAGTGAGGTCGCTGACCGACGCGGAAAAAGCGGGCTACCTGCGCGACGAAGCAGCGCGGCGCGGGCTCGCCATTTCAGACGAGGTGGTCCACTACCTGCTCACCCATGTGCGGCGCGACCTCCCCACGCTGGTCGGCATCCTGACCCACCTCGATGAGTATTCGCTATCGCACCAGCGTCCCCTCACCCTGCCTCTGGTGCGCGAAGCGCTGGCCGCGCTCGGATGAAGCAACTCGCCCTGTTCGACCTCGACAACACGCTGCTCTCCGGGGATAGCGACTATGAATGGGGCCAGTACCTCATCGACCAGGGCGTGCTCGACCGGGACGAATACGAAACCCAGAACAAGGTGTTCTTCGAGCAGTACAAGGCCGGGTCGCTCGACATCCACGCCTACCTGCGCTTTGCGCTGGGCACGCTTGCGCGCCATACGCCCGAGGAGCTCGAAGGCTGGCTCGACTCGTTCATCAAAACGCGCATCCGGCCCATGATCGGCGCCCCGGCCCTCGCCCTCGCGCGCCGCCACCTCGACGCGGGCGACCTGTGCGCCGTGGTCACCGCGACCAACAGTTTCGTCACCGCGCCGATCGCGCGCGAGTTCGGCATTGCGCACCTCATCGCCACCGAGCCCGAGCGGGACGGGCGCCGGTTCACGGGTGCAGTGGTCGGGACACCCTGCTTCCGGGAGGGTAAGATCGTGCGCGTCCGGGCTTGGCTGCAGGCCCTCGGCGGGACGCTGGAGGGATTCGAGCGCAGCACGTTCTACAGCGATTCGCTCAACGACCTGCCTTTGCTTCGCCTGGTCACGCAGCCTGTGGCGGTCGACCCCGACGACTCCCTGGCTGCCGAGGCCGCGCGCTGCGGCTGGCAGGTGATCTCACTGCGATAAAATCAGGAGGCATGATCAAGAAGTTCATCCGCAAGGTGCTCGGCCTGAAGGCCGCCGGGCCAAAACGCGTGCCGCGCGCCAAGCACGACATCGAGCGCGGCCGCATCAGCCCAGCCGCCCTCAGGGTGTGCAGCGTGCTGCACGAAGCCGGCTACTCCGCGTACGTGGTCGGTGGCGCGGTGCGCGACCTGCTCCTTGGCGCCACGCCCAAGGACTACGACGTGGCCACCAATGCCAAGCCGGAGGAGGTCAAGCCACTCTTTCGCCGCGCGATCCTCATCGGGCGGCGCTTTCGCATCGTCCACGTGATCCTCAACCAGGAGACCGTCGAGGTATCGACGTTCCGCGCGGCGGCCGACACGTCGGACACCCACAAGGACGAGCACGGCCGGGTGCTGCGCGACAACGTCTTCGGCACGCAGGAAGAAGACGCGCTGCGCCGCGACTTCTCGGTCAATGCCCTCTACTACGACCCTGCCACGGAAGAAGTCATCGATTTCCACGACGGCCTGGCCGACCTGAAGAAGCGCACGATGCGCGTGATCGGCGACCCAGTGACGCGCTATCGCGAAGACCCGGTGCGCATGCTGCGCGCGGTGCGGCTGGCCGCGAAACTCGGGCTGTCGATCGAGTCCGGTTCGCGCGCCCCGATCAAGAACCTCGCGCCGCTGATCGGCAATGTGCCGCCGGCGCGCCTGTTCGACGAAATGCTCAAGCTGCTGCTCTCGGGCCATGCGAGCGCATGTGTGCGGCGCCTGCGCGACGAAGGCCTGTCCGAAGGCCTGCTGCCTCTGCTCGACGTGATCCTCGACCAGCCGCTGGGCGAGCGGTTCGTCACGCTGGCCCTCGCGCAGACCGACGAGCGCATCAAGACCGAACGTTCGGTGTCCCCCGCGTTCCTGTTTGCCGCCCTGCTGT
>JBDTRN010000182.1:0-4889 GCA_039931715.1 Betaproteobacteria bacterium | reverse complement strand
CCGCCCAGCCGCTGGTGCGCGCAATCACGAAGATCGGCGTGAACATCGCCGTGGGGACTCCCATCATGTGGTAGCTCACCGCGCTGAACCAGTCGAGGTTGGCGAACATCTTCTTCTCGCGCCACATCACCGCCTCGAGCCGGTCGGCGATGTCGAAGAGCTGCATGCTCTTGTTGGATTTCGACAGCCGTTGGGCGACATCCTTGATGACCTTGTTGCGCGGGTCGCCGGTGGTGTAGACCGGGTGGCCGAAGCCGATCACGATCTCTTTCGCCTGGATGCGACGGATCGCATCGGCTTCCGCTTCATCGGGGCTGGCGTAGCGCGACTGCACTTCGAAGGCGACTTCGTTGGCGCCACCGTGCTTGGGGCCTCGGAGCGCGCCGATGCCGCCGCAGATCGCGCTGTACATGTCCGAGCCCGTGCCGGCGACCACGCGGCAGGTGAAGGTCGAGGCGTTGAATTCGTGCTCGGCGTACAGGATGAGCGACGTGTGCATCGCGCGCACCCACTCGGCCGAAGGCTCCTTGCCGTGCAAGAGGCGCAGGAAATGCCCGCCGATCGAGGCGTCGTCGGTTTCGGTTTCGATGCGCTTGCCGTTGTAGCTGTAGTGGTACCAGTACAGCAGCATGGAACCGAGCGAGGCCATGAGGCGGTCGGCGATGTCTTTAGCGCCTGACAGGCTGTGGTCATCCTTTTCGGGCACCAGTGTGCCGAGCACCGACACGCCGGTGCGCATCACGTCCATCGGGTGGGCCGAGGGCGGGATGCATTCGAGCGCCGCCTTGAGGCTGGCGGGCAGGCCGCGCAGTGACTTGAGCTTGGCCTTGTAGCCCGCCAGTTCGGCGGCATTGGGCAGCTTGCCGTGCACCAGCAGGTGGGCGATCTCCTCGAACTGCGCGGCCTCCGCGATATCGAGGATGTCGTAGCCGCGGTAATGCAGGTCGTTGCCGGTGCGCCCGACGGTGCACAGCGCGGTGTTTCCGGCGGTGACCCCGGACAGGGCGACGGACTTTTTCGGTTTCGGCGTGACGGGTGCTGACGCGGCCGGTGCTTCGCTCATGCTTTTTCTCCGTTATTGGTCTGCCTGCGCGTCCTAGCCGAGCAGGTCCTTCACGCCGTCACGCTCCTCGTGCAGCTCCTTGAGGGTCGCGTCCATGCGCTTGCGGCTGAATTCGCTCACGTCAAGGCCCTTGACGATCTCATAGCTGCCGCCCTTGCAGGTCACCGGGTAGCCGTACAGCACGCCCTCGGGGATGCCGTAGCTGCCGTCGGAGGGGATGCCCATGCTCACCCAGTCGCCGGCCGGCGTGCCCAGCGACCAGTCGCGCACGTGGTCGATCGCCGCGTTGGCCGCGCTTGCCGCCGAGGACAGCCCGCGCGCTTCGATGATCGCCGCGCCGCGCTTTTGCACCGTCGGGATGAAATTGGATTCGAGCCACGCCTGGTCGTTGATGAGCGGCCAGGCCTTCTTGCCTTCGACCTCGGCATGGAAAAGGTCCGGATACTGGGTGGCCGAGTGGTTGCCCCAGATGGTCATCTTTTTCACCGCGGTGACCGGTTTGCCGACCTTCTGCGCCACCTGCGTGAGCGAGCGGTTGTGGTCGAGGCGCATCATGGCGGTGAACTGTTGCGGCTTCAGGCCCGGCGCGTTCTTCATCGCGATGAGCGCGTTGGTATTGGCCGGGTTGCCGACGACGAGGACCTTCACGTTGCGCTCGGCCACCTTGTCGAGGGCCTTGCCCTGCGGGGCGAAGATCTTGCCGTTGGCCTCGAGCAGGTCCTTGCGCTCCATGCCGGGGCCGCGCGGACGCGCGCCGACGAGCAGCGCCACCCCCACGTCCTTGAAGGCGACCATCGGGTCGGATGCGGCGACCATGCCCTGCAGCAGCGGGAACGCGCAGTCGTCGAGTTCCATCATCACGCCCTTGAGCGCCTTCTGCGCCTTTTCGTCGGGGATCTCGAGAAGCTGCAGGATTACGGGCTGGTCCTTGCCGAGCATTTCGCCGCTGGCGATGCGGAACAGGAGGGCGTAACCGATCTGGCCGGCGGCGCCGGTGACTGCGACACGGACGGGGGCTTTGGACATGGCAGGAACTCCGAAAGGGCGCTGAGGCGGTGAGAGATAAGTGAAGCGAGGCCGATTTTATGCGACCAATTTTAAGCGACCGATGGTAAGCGCCCCGGTCCGCGTCCGTCAACTCATCTTATGTCTTTTATAAGACAAATAACACTAGATAGACGACCATTGGGAACTGTGCTCAAATCGACGCGATGAGCTCGCCCACCTTCAGCCCGCTTTACCAGCAGATCAAGGCCTTGCTCCTCGAGGAGATGCGCTCGGGGGCGTGGCGCCCGGGCGAGGCGATCCCGAGCGAAATGGACCTCGCCAGCCGCTACAAGGTGAGCCAGGGCACGGTGCGCAAGGCCATCGACGAACTCGCCGCCGAGAACCTGCTGTCGCGCCGGCAGGGAAAGGGCACCTTCGTCGCCACGCACGGCGAGCGCCAGGTGCGCTTTCGCTTCCTGCGCCTTGCACCCGACTCGGGCGAGGCAGGCACGGTGGAGAGGCAGCTGCTCGAATTCCGGCGCACGCGCGCGAGCGCCGACGTGGCGCGCATGCTCGAGCTCAAGGCCGGCGACCCGATGGTGATGATCAAGCGGCTGCTCGTATTCAGCGGCGACCCGGTGGTGCTTGAGGAAGTCTGGCTGCCCGGGTTGTTGTTCAAGGGGCTGACCGCGGCGGCCGTATCCGAGCACCGCGGCGCGCTCTACAACCTGTTTGAAACGCAGTTCGGCACGCGCATGGTGCGCGCGGAGGAAAAACTCAAGGCGGCCGCGGCCGACAAGATCAGCGCGGCCTCGCTCGGTGTCGACGCGGGCCACCCGTTGCTCGCGGTCGAAAGGGTGTCGTATACCTATTCGGACAAGCCGGTCGAATGGCGCCGCGGGCTGTACAAGACCGATCGCTACTTCTACAAAAGTGAACTCGGGTGACGCGGCGCCGTGTTCCGCGCTGCGGCTACGTTGCGCTGCGCCATAGGGGATTCTCCGGCGCTATAATTACGCGTCCGGGCCTGCCCCCGCATTCGGGACTCGCCGGGCCGGCGCCCCTCTGAAACACGGTTCACCGACATGTCCAGCGTCGCCACAAAAAAGAAAAGACCGGTTTACCTCAATCTCGTCCAGATCCGGCTGCCGCTGCCGGCGCTCGTGTCGATCCTGCACCGGGTCAGCGGGTCGCTCATGTTCGTGGCGGGCGTGTGGCTGCTGTACCTGCTCGACCGCAGCCTGACCTCGGAGGAGGGCTTCGCCTCGGTCCGCCATTACGCCGCCCATCCGCTGGTCAAGGGCGTGTTGCTGGTGCTCGTGTGGGCCTACAGCCACCACTTCTTTGCCGGCATCCGCTACCTGCTCCTCGACCTCGACAAGGGGACGGACCTCGCCCCCGCGCGCATGACGAGCTGGGTCGTGCTTGGCGCGAGCCTTGTGACCACGCTGTTCCTCGGGGCGAAAATATGGTGAACCGCGTAGTCGTCGGCGCCCACTACGGCCTGCGCGACTGGCTCGCGCAGCGCATCACGGCCGCGATCATGGCCATCTACACCGTCATCGTGCTGGTGGTGCTGCTCACCGGACAGCCGATCAACTACGGCGTGTGGCGCGATTTCTTTTCGCAGGGCTGGATGCGCGTGGCCACGCTGCTGTTCGCCGCCAGCCTCGCATGGCACGCCTGGGCCGGGGTGCGCGACATCATCATGGATTACGTCAAGGCCACCAGCCTGCGCCTTGCGCTGGAGGCGGTGGTGTTGCTGATGCTCGCCGGCTATCTCGGCTGGGCGATCGAGATCCTGTGGAGGTAAGAGCGTGACGCTTGCCGTAAGAAGGTTTGACGCCATTGTGGTCGGCGCCGGCGGGTCGGGCATGCGCGCCTCGCTCGAGCTCGCGCGTGCCGGCATGAAGGTGGCGGTGCTGTCGAAAGTGTTCCCCACGCGCTCGCATACGGTAGCCGCGCAGGGCGGCATCGCCGCGCCGCTGGCCAACTCGACCGAGGACAACTGGCACTGGCACATGTACGACACCGTCAAGGGGTCGGACTACCTCGGCGACCAGGATGCGATCGAATACATGTGCCGCCGCGCGGTCGAGGTCGTGGTCGAGCTAGAGCACCTGGGCATGCCGTTCGACCGGCTGGAGAACGGCAAGATCTACCAGCGCCCGTTCGGTGGCCACACGCAGGACTACGGCAGCGCCAAGATGGCGATGCGCTCCTGCGCCGCGGCCGATCGCACCGGCCATGCCATGCTGCACACGCTCTACCAGAGCAACGTCAAGGTCAACACCCAGTTTTTCGTCGAGTGGATGGCGCTCGACCTGGTGCGCGATTCCGAGGGCGCCGTGTGCGGAGTGGTCGCCATGGAGATGGAGACCGGCGAGGTCATGATCCTGCAGGGCAAGTCGACCATCCTCGCCACCGGCGGCGGTGGGCGCATCTACGCGGCGAGCACCAACGCGTTCATCAATACGGGCGATGGCCTGGGCATGGCGGCACGCGCCGGCATCCCGCTCGAAGATATGGAATTCTGGCAGTTCCACCCCACCGGCGTGGCCGGCGCGGGGGTGCTGATCACCGAGGGCGTGCGCGGTGAAGGCGGCTACCTGCTCAACAAGGATGGCGAGCGCTTCATGGAGCGTTACGCGCCGAACGCCAAGGACCTTGCCAGCCGCGATGTCGTATCGCGCGCGATGACCACCGAGATCAAGGAGGGGCGCGGCTGCGGCAAGGATGCCGATTACGTGCTGCTCAAGCTCGACCACCTCGGGCCGGAGGTCATCAACCTGCGCCTGCCGGGCATTCGCGAGATCGCGATCAAGTTCGCCAACGTCGA
>JBDTRN010000181.1:0-4932 GCA_039931715.1 Betaproteobacteria bacterium | reverse complement strand
GCGGCAGGATCACCGAATGCGGTCCGTCGGCGACCGAGGAATCGATCTCGACGCCGCGGTTCATCGGGCCGGGGTGCATCACGATCGCGTCGGGCTTGGCCAGGGCGAGCTTTTCGGACGACAGGCCGTAGTACTTGTTGAACTCCTGTGCGCTGGGCAGCAACGCGCCGCGCATGCGCTCGTTCTGAAGCCGCAGCATCACAATGACGTCGGCACCCGCAAGGCCCTTCTTCATGTCGTTGAACACCTTGACGCCGAGGCTTTCCACCCCGGTGGGCACCAGCGTCTGCGGCGCGATGACGCGCACCTCGGGTGTGCCGAGCGTGGTGAGGCCGTGGATGAGCGAGCGAGCGACACGGGAATGGAGAATGTCGCCCACGATCGCCACCCGCAACTGGGTGAAGTCCTTCTTGTAGTGGCGGATCGTATACAGGTCGAGCAGGCCCTGGGTGGGATGCGCGTGGCGCCCGTCCCCCGCGTTGACGACGTGCTCGTGCGGCTTCACGTTGCGTGCGATCAGGTAAGGCGCGCCGGAGGCCACGTGGCGCACGATGAAGATGTCGGCCTGCATCGCGGACAGGTTGGCCACCGTGTCGAGGAGCGACTCGCCCTTGGACTGCGACGAAGCCGCGATGTTGAGGTTGATGACGTCGGCCGACAGGCGCTTGGCCGCGATCTCGAAGGTGGTGCGGGTGCGCGTCGAGGCCTCGAAGAACAGGTTGAACACGCTTTTGCCGCGCAGGATGGGCACCTTCTTGACTTCACGTTCGGTCACCCCGACGAAGGAGTCGGCGGTGTCGAGGATCTGGGTCAGGATCGCGCCCGGCAACCCCTCGATGGAAAGCAGGTGCTGGAGTTGCCCGCTCGCGCTGAGCTGCGGGTTACGCACCCTCAAGCTCCAGGCTCAGCCGGCCGTCATCGCTGCGCTTCATGCGCAGCCGGCTGCCGGCCGGCACATCGAGCCTGGCGCCGCAGAACTGCGCGCAGATCGGCAACTGCCGCCCGCCGCGGTCGGCCAGCACCGCAAGGGAAATGCTCGCCGGCCGGCCGTAATCGAACAGCTCGTTGATGGCCGCGCGCACCGTGCGCCCGGTGAACAGGATGTCGTCCACCAACAGCAGGTCACGCCCCTCGACCTCGAACCCGATGCGCGTACGCTTGGGGTCATGGTGCAGGCCCTGCTTGTGGTAGTCGTCGCGATAGAACGCGATGTCCATGAGCCCCAGGGGCGTGGTCAGGCCAAGCTGCGGGTGAAGTTTTTCGGCCAGCCAAGCGCCGCCGGTATACAGCCCGATCATCGCCGTGCCCGGCCCGATGGTGGGCCTGAGCTCTTCGACGAGCTTCGCGCACAGGGCTTCAGCGTCAGGCAGCGTGGTCATGGAAGTATTGTTGCAGGATGAGCTGGGCGGCGGCTGAATCGATGCGCTTTTCGCGCAGCGCGCGGCGCGCCCCCGTTGCGCGCAGGCCGGCCTCGGCTTCGACCGATGTATAGCGCTCGTCCACAAGCGTGACGGCAACGCCGAAACGGCCTTCGAGCTGGCGCGCAAAGCGCTCGGCCCGCCGCGTGAGTTCGTTGGGTGTCCCGTCGGGCGCCAGCGGCTGGCCGACCACGATGTGCTGCGGCTCCCATTCGGCGATGATCCTCGCGATGGCGGCAAAGCGCGGTGCGGTTTCCTCCGCCGCAATCTCGGTAAGCGGATGGGCGAGGCCCACGAGCGACTCGCCGACCGCCACACCGATGCGCCGGGTGCCGAAATCGAATGCGAGTACGGTGCCTGAGGCCGCCATGAGCGCCTCAGGCATGGCCCGCGTCTTCCGACAGGCTCGCCAGATCGATGCCCAGCAGGCCGAGCGCCGCGGGCAGGCGCTCGTCGGCCGGGGTGTCGAACAGGATCTTGTCACCGCGCGCCTCGACCGACAGCCAGGCATTCTGGCCAAGTTCGTGCTCGAGCTGGCCGGCCGACCAGCCGGCATATCCGAGCGTGACGAGGAGGCGCTTGGGCCCTTCGCCGCGCCCTACGGCTTCGAGGATGTCCTTCGAGGTCGTCAGGCCCACGGCGTCGCGCACCTTGAGGGTTGACTGCCAGTTGCCGGTGGGCTCATGCAGCACGAAACCGCGATCGGTCTGCACCGGGCCGCCGAAATAGATCGGCGCGTCGGCCATGTCGTCGTCGTCCATCGGGAGCGAAAGCCGGTCGAACAGCGAGCGCAGGGTCATGTCGATCGGCCGGTTGACCACCACGCCGAGCGCGCCCTGCTCGTTGTGCTCGCAGATGTAGGTCAGGGTCCTCGTGAAATACGGATCCGCCATGGCGGGCATGGCGATCAGGAAATGATGGGTCAGGTTGATCGCGGACATGGATTCGAGGACATGCGCGCTCTATTTTACCCGCTCCGGCCGCCGCGCGGCCAGACTTGGGCCGAGGCCACGTTGGTTAACGTCACACAAAGCAGCGCGCTGGTCTGGTTCAGGCGCGACTTGCGCGCCACCGACCATGCGGCGCTGCATGCCGCCTTGACCGCGCATGCGCAGGTGCATTGCGCATTCGTGTTCGACACGGAGATCCTCGATGCGCTCGACTCGCGCACCGACCGCCGGGTCGAGTTCATCTGGGAAAGCGTGCGCGAACTGGGCGACGCGCTGGAGGCGCTCGGCGGTGGCCTGCACGTGCTGCACGGCCGCGCGCGCGATGCGATTCCCGCCTTGGCCCGCGATCTGGGCGTGCAGGCGGTCTATGCCAACGAGGACTATGAACCGCAGGCCATCGGGCGCGATGAAGCAGTCGCGCTCACGCTTGAAGCGCACGGCATCGCGCTGCGCACCCGCAAGGACCACGTGATATTCGCACGGGACGAGGTGCTCACGCGCACCGGCACGCCCTACTCGGTCTTCACCCCCTATCGTGCGGCGTGGCTGGCCAAGCTGGCGCCGTTTTTCGTGCAACCTTACCCGATCGAAAGGCATGCCGGCCGCCTCGCCCGGCTCTCCGGGCCCACCTTGCCCTCGCTGGAGTCGCTCGGCTTTTCGCGCACCGACCTTGCCACGCAGGCGCTAGCGGCTGGCGCCTCGGGTGCGCAGCGGTTGCTGGCGGATTTCTCGCGCCGAATCGCAAAGTACGCCGAGCGACGCGATTTCCCCGCCCGAAAGGGCCCTTCGTATCTATCGGTCCACCTGCGCTTCGGGACGGTTTCGATCCGCGAGCTGGTCGCGCTCGCCTCGGCCGACGCCGGTGAAGGCGCAGCCACCTGGCTCTCGGAACTTGCCTGGCGCGATTTCTACAGCATGATCCTAGCGCATCACCCGCGGGTCGCGACCGGCGCCTTTCGCCCCGCGTTCGATGCGCTCCGCTGGGATGACCGTGAAGACCTTTACCAGGCGTGGTGCGAGGCGCGTACCGGCTACCCCCTCGTCGATGCCGCGATGCGGCAACTCGTCCAGACCGGCTACATGCACAACCGCCTGCGCATGGTGGTCGCATCGTTCCTGGTCAAGGACCTTGGCATCGATTACCGCCGCGGCGAGCAATTCTTCGCCGAGCGGCTCATCGACTTCGACCTCGCGTCCAACAACGGCGGGTGGCAGTGGGCGGCCTCCACAGGCTGCGACGCACAGCCCTGGTTTCGCATCTTCAACCCGGTGACCCAGTCACAGCGGTTCGATTCGGAGGGTGAGTTCATCCGCAGGTACCTGCCCGAACTCGCGCGCGTGCCCGGTAAGCAGATCCACGCGCCGTGGACCATGAGCCCGGCCGAGCAGGATGCTGCCGGCTGCAGGATAGGCCGGGACTACCCGCCGCCGGTCGTCGACCATGCCGCGGCGCGCCTGCGCACGCTCGAACGTTACGGGCGGGTCCGTGCCTAGCCAACCGAACCACTAGATATCCCGCGCGCGCGACCGGGCGTCCCTACTTGCGCTTCTTAAGAGAATCGTCGTCGTCTTCGTCGCCGAAATCCTCGGGAATCATGGTTGCTGATTCGAGCCCAGGCAACGAAATGCCGGCTCCGGTGGGGGGCAACAAATTGACGAACTGGCCAGCGTCACCTGCAAATCCGTAATTCATCTGCCGGGCGACGCTATCGGTGTCGTACCCGATCTTCAAGGATTGCTCCGTGATCGTAGAAATTGACGACTGCACGTTCGATATGGACTGGGGCGCCGAAAAGTCCCGCGAAGTCGGCTGCAGGATGACCGAGCTTGCGGAGCCCCCAAGAAACCCACGCGCCGACGCTCCCGCGTTGAACACCAGGATCGCTGGGGTCGAGGGCGAGGAAAAGGTAAGCGTGATCGGCTGCGTCAATTGCAGGCTCCCCGGAGTCACCGTGAACACAAGCGGTGCAAATGGCAAGCCGAGCGCGCTGTTGCCCGTGATCACCACAGAGCCTGCCGTATTGATGGTCTGCGGGAATGTCGCCGTCGCGTTGTTGATGGAGATCAATCCACCATTCAAGCTCGTCAGGGTCAGGTTGGCTGAACCGCTGGCCAGATCGTTGAGCGAAATCGTGGACGTCGTCGGCGAGCCGTTTGCGGCGACGCCCCCGATCGTTACGTTACCGCCGAAACTCGACGTGCCGGATGCGTCCGTAGTCAGGCTGAACAGCGGAGCCGAGCCACCCACTGCACCGCCGAACGTTGTCGCGCCCGCGCTATTGACCACAAGGCTTTGCGCACCGGCGGCGCCGCTGTCTACGTTTCCCATGAAGGTCGCATTGCCCGTCCCCGTAGAGACGATCGTCGAGCTGCCGAGTGTCGTCGTGCCCGTGACTGTGAAAGACCCCCCGTTCGTCGTCTCGGTGCTGTTGAAGGTCACATTGCCATCCCACAACTGATTGCCAAAAGTGGTCGTGTCGTGGGCGCTGATGGTGCGTGAGTGGACGAATAAACCGGTGAGCGGCGTCGCGGAGCCGATGTTTCCACCGAAGACGACCGCGCCG
>JBDTRN010000180.1:0-5024 GCA_039931715.1 Betaproteobacteria bacterium | reverse complement strand
GTTGCGGACCGTCCTGCTGATTTCCTTGCTGCGTTGCCTGGCGCACGAGCAGCTCGACGCGCTGCTGCGGGATGGGGACGCCGTTGACCGTCGCAACTGGGCCGGCATTTGCGGACGAGATTGCGGCTGGCACTGCGGGCGCGGGCTTGGCGGGCGCCTGCGCGGCGGCGGGGCCGGCCGCCAGCGTCGCGGCGATCATGGCCGCAAGCAGCGGTCCAGGCGCGTAATGGGTGGGCGATTTCATCTGCGTCCTCTCGGGGGGTAGGTGGGTCGGCGGCCGGGGCTCAGGCCTCGTCCGGTGCGCGCGCGCGGATCTGCAGCGCGTGGATCGGGTTGTCCATGAGGTCGCCGAGCGCCGCATACACCATGCGATGCCGGGCAACCGTGGGCTTGCCTGCGAAAGCACGCGCCACGATGGCGATGCTCCAGTGGGTGTTGCCGCCCTCGGCCGCGCCGGAGTGGCCGGCATGCGCGGCGCTGTCGTCGCTGATGTCGAGCGATTCGGGCGCAAGCACCTGCAGCCTTTCGCGCATGGCAGGCTCGAGGCTCACGGCTTGCCGCCCCCGGAGACGTCCTCTTCGGCGAAGCGCGCGAGGTAGAAGGCCTGGCCGATCACGAAAGCGAACATCAGGCCCATGCCGCCGAAGAGCTTGAAGTTGACCCAGATGTCGGTCGGGTAGTGGAACGCCACGTACAGGTTGGCCGCGCCCATCACGGCGAAGAACCCGACCCAGCTCCACAGCAGGCGCTCCCATGCCGGATCGGGCAACTGGAGCTGCTTGCCCATCATGGCGCGGATGAGGTTGCGGTGGAACGCGAGGTGCGCAACCGCCAGCGACGCGCCGAACAGCCAGTACAGGACGGTGGGCTTCCACTTGATGAAGGTCTCGTCCTGCAGGAGCAGCGTGGCGCTGCCAAAGACGATGATCACCCCGAAGCTCACCCACAGCATGGGCTCGACTTTACGGTGGCGGAACCACACCCACGCGATCTGCCCAAGCGTGGCGGCCATGGCAACGCCAGTCGCCACATAGATGCCGGCGAACTTGAAGGCGACGAAAAACAGGATGACCGGGAACAGGTCGAAGAGGAATTTCATGAGCCGGTGATTTTATCATCGGGAGCCCTGCGGCCCCCGGGAGCTACTTCTTTTCGAACCGCAGGGCGGCCGAATTGATGCAGTAGCGCAGACCCGTGGGCTGGGGGCCATCTTCGAAGACATGGCCGAAATGGGCATCGCACGCCGCGCAGTGCACCTCGGTGCGGCGGGAGAACAGGCTGTGGTCCACCTGCGTGGCGACGTTTTCAGCTTTCGCGGGTTGCCAGTAGCTCGGCCAGCCGGTGCCCGAATCGAACTTGTGCTCGGAGGAAAACGCCTCCGCTCCGCAACACACGCAGCGGTAGGTTCCTTGCGCGTGGTTGTCGTTGTATTCGCCCGAGAACGGCGGTTCGGTGGCGTGCTTGCGCGTCACCTGGTATTGCGTCGGCGTCAGTGCGGCTTTCCACTCGGCATCGGTCTTGCTGGATTTCAATCGCTTCTCCTTCGCGCCCGGAATGGGCTGGGAGCGCCATTATCGGCGCGAATCCCCGTGCCAGCGTCAGACCCCACGGCCGGACGGGAGTTCCGCCCGCGCAGGCTCCGGGTCAGGACGAGCAGCTCACGGCGATTCCGCCGGCCCACTCCGGCGGGTAGGCCGCATAGCGCTCCATGCCGGCCTGCTCGGTGAAGGGGTCGGCGAGAAGGCTGCGCAACTGCTCGATCGGCGCGTAGTCTTTCTGGTCGCGCGCCTTGGCGATCGCCTCCTCGGCCATCCAGTTGCGCAGCACGTAGGCGGGGTTGGCGAGGTCCATGCGGTCGCGCCGTTCCGCGTCGACCGAACCCTCGCGCGCGAGCCTGGCGCGGTAGCGCAGCGCCCACGCGTCGAACGCCTCGCGCTCGACGAACTGGTTACGGGATTTCTCATTCGCCGCATCGCTCGCCGAATCGAACAGCGACAGGCTGCGGAACAGGATGGTGTAGTCAGAGCGCGAGGACTGCATGAGCCCGAGCAGGTCCTCGACCAGGCCGGCATCGCCGTCCTCGGCCGTGCGCAGGCCGAGCTTGGCGCGCGTCAGCGTGAGGTAGGCGGTGGCGAACGCCGGCTCGAAGCGGTCCAGCGCGGCTTCGGCCTCTTCCATCTCCATCAGCGGCAGCAGGGCCTGCCCCAGGCAGTACAGGTTCCAGTGCGCGACCTGCGGCTGGCGGTTGTAGGCATAGCGGCCGCTGTCGTCGGAATGGTTGCAGACATGGTTCCAGTCGAACCCGTCGAGAAAGCCGAACGGGCCGTAGTCGATGGTGAGGCCGAGGATCGACATGTTGTCGGTATTCATTACGCCGTGGCAGAAGCCGACTGCCTGCCAGCGCGCGACCAGCTCGGCGGTGCGGTGGATGACTTCGGCGAGCAACGCGACGTAGGGCTTTTCGGCCGTAAGCAGCTCGGGCAAATGCTGTTCGAGGATGTAATCGGCAAGGATGCGCACCTGGTCGTACTGCTTGCGGTGGTAGAACACCTCGAACGAGCCGAAGCGCACGTGGCTGGGCGCCATGCGCGTGAGCACCGCCGAGGTTTCCATGGTTTCGCGCACCACGGGGGCGTCGCTGCCGGTGATCGCCAGCGCGCGCGTGGTGGGAATCCCGAGCCCGTGCATGGCCTCCGAGCACAGATACTCGCGGATGGTCGAGCGCAACACCGCCCGGCCGTCGCCCATGCGCGAATACGGCGTGCGCCCGGCGCCCTTCAGTTGGAGGTCCCAGCGGCGGCGATCAGGGCCGAGCGCTTCGCCGAGAAGGATCGCGCGCCCGTCGCCGAGTTGCGGGACGAACGTGCCGAACTGGTGCCCGGCGTAGACCGCGGCGAGCGGGGCCGCTCCCGCAGGCACCTTGTTGCCGGCGAAGATGGCGGTGAATTCCGGATCGCGCGCGTAGGCCGGGTCAAGGCCAATCAGCGCCCCGGCTGAGGGGTTGAACGCCACGAGGTACGGGTCGGGCAGCGGCGTGGGCTCGAGGCGCGTGTGGAACTGGGGTGGCAGGCGCGAATAGGTGTTGTCGAACTGGAACCGCCGGCTCTTGGTGGAGGAGGAGGCCGCGCTTCGTCCAGAACCGCGCTCGCCCGGTGCGGCGTGCTGGGCAGGGGAACGGGGATTCATCGTGCCTCCTGCGAGCAATCCCACAAGTTGGGAGTGACCGTGTTGTGGTACCCGGAAATGAATTCGCGCGGCGCGCCGCTGGCGGCATCGAACACATGCCGCTTCACCGCGCCGATGTTGGCGCCGTAGACATGGATGCTCACTGAAGGGCGGTCGGCAAACGCATTCGACACAACGTGGATGTCCCCAATCGTGGGTGAGAGCCGGTCGACCTCGCCGGGTTCGATGCGGTGCTTGCCGCTGGCGCGAAACGGCTTGCCAGGCTGCGCGTCGTTGAATTCCTCGCACATTTCCGCGCCGCGCATGACGCCCACGAGGCCCCATACCGTGTGGTCGTGCACGGGCGTCTTCTGCCCCGGCCCCCAGACGAAACTCACCACGCTGAAGCGCTCGAGCGGGTCGCAGTGCAAAAGGTATTGCCGGTAGGACTCGGCCGAGGGCACGGCGAACTCATCGGGCAGCCAGTCGTCGTGGCCGATGAGGTCCTTGAGCAGGGTTTCGCCGTCGGTGAGGAGGCGGGCTTCGTCGTTGCCGTGCGCGGCAACGAGGTGGGTCATGGCCTGTATGTAACTGCGCAGGCGGGCGGTGTTTTTCGGCATCGTCGGCCTATTGTGAAACGCGCGCTTCCGGGAAGCAAGCGGCCGGGGGCGGGGCCCCTCGGCAGGCATTGCCGGGGAGGCGATGAATTCCCCTGAATTAGGAAGATTTGGTTTTAAAGAGTGGCTACAAATAAGGCGATCCAGTCAGTTGTAATACCAGAATGGTTATAATGAATGGATTGCCAGGATCACCCCGGGCGCACCCGAATGCAGTGTCTCCACCAGCGCGGCTCTTCGCTCGAGCACCGCCCGCTGGTTGATGTATCCCTTGTCGGTGATCTCGCTGGCGTCGATCGAGGGGGGCTCGTCCATCACCAGCAGGCGCACCGGCACGGTCGAGCTGCCGGTGGATTGCGCGCCGAGTTCCTGCAGCGCCGCGCGCAGGTGCTCGCGCACGCCGGCCGCATCCAGGCCGAGTGACTTGGCGGCCGCAGGGTTGACGAACACCAGCGCGCCCACTTCTTCACGGTCATGCCCGGTGATCACCGCATCCTGCACGAGAGGATCGCAGGCGGCGATGAGCTTCACGCGCAACGCCCCGACGTGCACCCAGGTGCCCGAGGTGAGCTTGAAGTCCTCGGCCACGCGCCCGTCGAAGGTGATGCCTCGCGCCGGTTCGCGCTCATCGGCGAATTTCATCGCATCGCCGATGCGATAGAAGCCCTCCTCGTCGAACGCGGCCGCGGTGAGGTCGGGC
Source organism: Betaproteobacteria bacterium (assembly GCA_039931715.1). Taxonomy (GTDB): domain Bacteria; phylum Pseudomonadota; class Gammaproteobacteria; order Burkholderiales; family SG8-39; genus SZAS-79. The sequence continues at coordinate 542 of JBDTRN010000180.1, read as the reverse complement.
CGGCCGAAATAGCCCGGGGTCACGTTGGGCCCGCGCACGCGCACTTCGAGCTTGCCCCCCGTCGGCACGAGCTTGAGCTCAGTGCCCGGCGCCGGGTTGCCGACCACGCCTGCGCGGTCGATGGGGTAATGCACGCTGGTGGCCATGGGCGAGGTTTCGGTCGCTCCCCAGGCCGACAGCATCGCGAGGCGCCCGCCTTTCTCTGCCACGGCGAGCGCTTCCAGGCGCTCCCACAGGTTCTGCGGCAACGCGGCCCCGGCGTAGAAGATCAGGTCGAGGTTGCGGAAGAAGTTGCGGCGCAGCGCCGCGTCGGTTTCAAGAAACGGCAGCAGCAGGTCGAAACCACGCGGCACGTTGAAATACATCGTGGGCGAAATCTCGGCGAGGTTACGCGCGGTGGTCTCCACCAGCCCGGGCGCGGGCTTGCCGCCGTCGACATGCAGCGTGCCGCCGTTCCTGAGCACCATGTTGAACGTGGCGTTGCCGCCGAAGGTGTGGTTCCACGGCAGCCATTCGCACAGCACCGGCGGCTTGTCCTCGAC
>JBDTRN010000179.1:0-5078 GCA_039931715.1 Betaproteobacteria bacterium | reverse complement strand
CCTCATCGAGGGTGCCGACATGGTCGACAAGAGTCTGCGCGAGCTCGACCAGTCGCGCCTCGGGCCGATCCTGACCGGCGACGCTGAAGCGCTCAAGGACGGGCCGCCGGTGACCGCGCTCATCGTGCAGAACACCAACCCGGCGATGGTCTGCCCGGAGCTGAATCTCGTGCACAAGGGGCTCGCGCGCGAGGACCTGTTTACCTGTGTGCACGAGCAGTTCCTCACCGAGACGGCCGAGTTCGCCGACATCGTGCTGCCGGCGACCACCTTCCTCGAGCACGACGACATGTACACGGCGAGCGGCCACACCTATTTCCAGGTGACCAAAAAAGTCATCGAGCCGTATGCCGAGTGCCGCGAAAACCACTATGTGATCTCGCAGCTCGCCCACCGCCTGGGCGCGAAGCACCGCGGCTTCGGCATGACCGCGTGGGAGATCATGGATGAAACCCTGCGTGATTCCGGAATGTGGGACGCGCAGAAGAATTTCGACAAGGGCGGGCAGGACTTCGCGCTTCCCTTCGAGCAGGCGCACTTCCTCGACGGCTTCGAGACGCCCGACCGCAAGTTCCACTTCAAGCCCGATTGGAAACGGTTCGGGGGGCGCTGGCAGGAAATGCCGGTGCTGCCCGACCATCTCGACGTGATCGACAATGCCACGGCGGACAAGCCATACCGCCTGGTCGCCGCGCCGGCGCGCACCTTCCTCAATTCGACGTTCACCGAAACGCCGGGGTCGCTTGCGCGCGAGAAGCGCCCGACTGTGCTGGTGCACCCCCGGGATTGCGCATCGCTGGGGGTCAGGGAAGGGGACCGCGTGGTGCTGGGCAACGAGCGCGGCGAAGTGATCGTGCACGTCAAGCCCCAGGAAGGCCAGCAGCCCGGGGTGGTGGTGGTTGAAGGGATCTGGCCGAACAAGTATTTCGACAATGGGCTGGGCATCAATGCGATCACCAGCAGCCAGCCGGGATGGCCCAATGGCGGCGCGGTGTTCCACGACACCGCGGTGTGGATGCGCCGGGCGGCGTAGACCGCCGGCGCGGAGCGGGCCGCAAGGAAATCTTAAGTCTTCGCGCGGTAGGATAGGCAGTTGAATCATGTGCCGCGTTTGGCGCTCGGCGTTTGCCGGCGTCGCGCGCGAACCCGCCCATGGAAGATTTTGAATTCTCCCCCGAGTTCTGCAAGTTCATCCAGGCGTCGATCCCCGCGGTCGATGCCGCCGAACTGCTGTTGCTGTTCCATTCACGCCCGGAGGAGTGGTTCAGCGCGGAGGCGGCGTCCGCACGGCTCGGGCCCGGCATTGCGATTGGCGCGGTGCGCAAGTACCTCGCCGATTTCGAGGCGCGCGGCCTGCTGGCGGCGAGCGAGGGCCGCTACCGCTTCCGCGTCGATTCGGCTTTGGCGCAATTCGTGGCACGGCTCGAACAGGCCTACACGCAGCGTCCGGTCACCCTGGTGAGGATCATCTACGCCCTGCGTGATTCCAAGATCCAGTCGTTCGCCGACGCATTCAAGCTCAGGCGAGGCTGACCGTGTTCAGCGTCAATTTCGTGCTCGCATCCATGGCTGTGCTCACGAGCCTCGCCTGCATGTTCTTCCTGCTGCGGGCGTATGCCGCGGGCGGCAGCCGACTGCTGTTGTGGAGCGGCCTGTGCTTCGTTTTCCTGAGCGGTAACAATATCCTGCTGTTCCTCGACATGATCGTGCTGCCCGACATCGACCTGCTCCCCTATCGCCTGGGCACCGCGCTGGCCGGGATCCTGTGCCTGCTGTGCGGATTCATCTGGGAGGCCGAGTGATCGAATTCCTTTCCGGGGCTGTCACCATGGGCTTCCTGGTCACGGCCCTGTTCTTCGTGCGCTTCTGGCGCGCCACGCGCGACCGGTTTTTCCTCGCTTTCGCGGTGGCCTTCGCGTTGCTTTCGCTCAACCAGGGGCTGGCGCAGTGGCTGGGCGCCGCCGACGAGCGCGTCGGCTACACGTATCTCTTGCGCGTGCTGGGTTTCCTGCTGATCCTCGCCGCAATCATCGACAAGAACGTCTCCGGCAGACGCTGAAAAGCCGCGGTGCGGCTATAATTTTCCGATGCAGACGCAATTCGACCGCGCGCGCGAGGACATCGGCAACATCGTCCACCTCGAGCACGTCAATCTGACCCAGCCCGACCAGGGCCTCGCGACCCTGTTTTATGTCGCCGGCCTTGGCGGCACGCGCGATCCCTACCTCATGGTGGGGGTGGACAACATGTGGGTGAACCTCGGCCGCAGCCAGATGCACCTGCCGACGGGCCGACCCCAGCGCCTGCGCGGCACCATCGGGCTGGTGGTGCCGGATCGCGGATTGCTCCTGCAGCGCCTGGCGCGAGTCGCACCGCTGCTAGCGGGCACCGCGTTTGCGTTTGAGGAGCGCAGCGACCACGTGGCGGCCACCTGCCCGTGGGGTAACCGCTTCCGCTGCCACGCCCCGGACGCTCGTTTCGGAGAGACCGAGCTAGCGATGGCGTATATCGAATTCGAGGTGCCGGCCGGCACGGCGCAGGGGATCGCCGCCTTCTACAGCGAGATCATCGGCGCCCCGGCGCAAGTGGCCGGGAAGGCAGGAGCGACGACCGCGACGGTCAGCGTCGGGCGTGACCAGCTGCTGCTGTTCAGGGAGTCCCCGGCGGCAGATCCGGACTACGACGGCCACCACATGCAGGTGTATTTCGCGGACTTTTCATCGCCCTACAAAAAGCTCCTCGAGCGCGGCCTGGTGTCGAAGGAAACCGATGCGCACGAGTGGCGCTTCATCGACATCGTCGACCCCGCCACCAATCGCAAATTATTCGCCATCGAGCACGAGGTGCGCAGCCTGAAGCACCCGCTGTACGGCCGGCCGCTGGTCAACCGCAATCCCGGGCAGAGCAACCGAAACTACCAGCACGGGCAGGATACGTTTCGCGGGTCTTACTGACGGTATGCCCCGCGTGATACGGTGCGCACCTGCCACCGATCCCATCCATAAAAGAGGCGCAATGAAAACGACGAAGCGATCCGTGTTGGCCGTTTGGCTGGTCATTGTCCTGGCCTGGTCCGCAGTCCTGTCCTCACCCGTATCTGCCGCTTATCCGGAGAAAGGCGCGCGCATCATCGTCGGTTTCCCGCCGGGCGGGGTGACCGATTCGATCGCGCGCATCACGGCGAAGATCCTCGGCGACACCTTCGGCCAGCCGTTCGTGGTGGAGAACCGCCCGGGCGCCAGCGGCAACATCGCCCACGAGATGGTCGCGCGCGCGCCGGGCGACGGCTACACGCTGTTGTTCACCTCGGCGCCGCTTGCGATCAACCCTGCGCTTTACCGCAACCTGCCGTACGACGCGGTCAAGGACTTCAAGCCCATCACGCTTGTGGCCACCGTGCCAAGCCTGCTGCTTGTGCCGGCCAATTCGCGCATCGAGAAGTTCACCGACTTCGTCGCGTTCGTGAAAACCAATCCGGGCCGCCTGACCTATGGCTCCGGTGGCAACGGCACGCCGCAGCACCTCGCGATGGAGATGCTCAAGTCGGCGGCCAACCTGCGCATCGTCCATATCCCTTACAAAGGCGGCGCGCCGGCCGTCACCGACTTGATCGGTGGGCAAACCGACGTCATGTTCGCGGCGTTTCCCGAAGTGGTGCAGCACGTCAACGGCGGGAGACTGCGTGCATTGGCGATTTCCTCGCCCGCGCGCTCGAAGGTCATGCCTGCGGTGCCGACGGTAGCCGAAAGCGGCTTCCCGGCGTTCGAGGCGATCGGATGGCAGGGCTTGCTCGCGCCCGCATCCACACCCGTCGAAATCGTCGAGCGGATCAACGCGGCGGTTGCGGCGGGTCTTGCGCCGGTCGAAATGCGCAACCGGATCGAGGCGATGGGCATCGAGTTCAGTGGCGCGGGACCAGCGGCGTTCCAGGCCTTCATCGCGCGCGAAGTGCCCAAGTGGGCCGAAGTCGTGGGACGCTCGGGTGCGCGGATCGACTGAAGTGAAAGCCGTCCTGGTCCTGTTCGACTCGCTCAATCGCCACGCGCTCTCGTGCTACCAGCAGGCTGCGGCTGCCGGCGTGAAGACGCCCAACTTCCAGCGTCTCGCCGATCGTGGGGTCGTATTCGACCGACACTTCGTCGGCAGCCTGCCGTGCATGCCGGCGCGGCGCGACATCCAGACCGGCCGCCTTAACTTCCTCCATCGCGGCTGGGGCCCCCTCGAGCCGTTCGACCGTTCGATCGCCGAACTGCTGGGTGAACGTGGCGTGTACACCCACCTGATCACCGACCACTACCATTACTTCGAGGACGGCGGAAGCGGGTTCCATGGCCGGTATGCTTCGTGGGAGTTCATCCGCGGGCAGGAGAAGGACAAGTGGCGCCCGCGCATGCGGCCAAAGATCGACAGTTATGCGGCGCGCTTCGACGAGCGCCAGCACGATTTCGCGCAGGACATGAACGGCAAGCTGCCGTATTACGTCAACCGCGACTACCTCGAGCAGACCGGCCTGTTTCCGCTCAGCCAGTGTTTCGACAGTGCCGAGGCCTTCCTCGGCGCGCACCATGCGGACGACAACTGGTTCCTGCATCTCGAATGTTTCGACCCGCACGAACCGTTCTTCGCACCGGAGCGGTTCCTGCCGCCCGACGCGGCCGCGCTGGGCGGCAAGATTTTCGATTGGCCCAGTTACGGACGTTCCGACCTGAGCCCGGCGCTGCTTGAGCAGTTGCGCGGCAATTACACCGCGCTGGTTGCCGCGTGCGATGAGCAGCTCGGCAGGCTGCTCGACGCTTTCGACCGGCATGACCTGTGGGCCGACACGTGGATCATCCTGAGCACGGACCATGGGCTCCTGCTCGGGGAAAAGGAGTTCCTCGGCAAGAACCGGCCGCCGTTCTTCAACGAGGTTGCGCATATCCCGCTGCTGGTGGCGCCGCCGCGCTCGGCGGACCTGGGCCCGCGTCGCGCGACGACGCTGACCCAGACCATCGACCTCATGCCGACGCTGCTGGGAATTTTTGATGCGCCGGTGCCCCCTGAAACCCAGGGACGCAGCCTGTTGCCGCTGCTGCGGC
>JBDTRN010000178.1:0-5127 GCA_039931715.1 Betaproteobacteria bacterium | reverse complement strand
GGGTCATCGCGGGGTTATCGAATCCACAATTTCAGTTTGTGTGACGGAGCTCACCCAGGGCGTGGGGGGCGGGAGGTAACATTATGCTTTGCACGCGTTCTATTTTTCCCAACCGCGCTTTCAACCCCAAGGGGACGTCATGGCGACCGTCGAACTGAACAAGGACAACTTCGAGCAGGTCGTGACCGGCAACTCCATGGTGGTGGTGGACTTCTGGGCGCCCTGGTGCGGGCCGTGCCGCGGGTTCGCCCCGATCTTCGAGAAGGCGTCCGAGGAGAATGCCGAAGTGGTGTTCGCCAAGGTCAACACCGAAGACGAACAGGAGATCGCGGCCGCATTCGACATCCGGTCGATCCCGACCCTGATGGTGTTTCGCGAAAGAGTGGTGCTGTATTCGCAGGCCGGCGCGCTGCCTGCCGGCGCCTTCGGCGAACTCATCGAGAAGGCCAAACAAGTCGACATGGCCGAAGTCCACAAGGAAATCGCGGCGCGCGGCGAAGACGGCGGCGACGCTGCAGAGTCCCTGGAAACCGGAACGGGCAAAGCTTAGGCTGCCGCCCGCCTGCGAACGAGCGCGGCGCACTCTTGCGCGTCCAGCCGCGCGAGGAACCACGCGAGCGCCTTGCCCTTGTTTGCCGATTTCCACGCGAGGTACTGGAACGACTCGACCTTGGGTTCCGCCACGTTTCGAACCACCAGGCGCCCTGCCGCATGCTCGTCGTGGGCGATTGCCTCGGGCAGATAACCCACGCCGAGCCCGGCGCGCTGGGCCGCCACCTTGGCCGCGAAGTCCGGCACGGTAAGGATGTCCTGGCCCAGTAACAGCCCGCTGCTGCGCGCGGGCTGGCTGCGCGAAGTGTCGGCGATCGCCACCGCGCGATACGACTGGATCTGGGTCGGGGTGAGCGGCTCGGGCAGGGCGGCGAGCGGATGCGAGGGTGAGACTGCGAACAGGAACGGCATGGGGTCGAGGCGCCGCAAGCTGAATCCTGCCTGGCTCTGCGGCTCGCCGCCCGCTCCGATGGCGAGGTCGGCGCGGCCGGACTGGAGCGCGTCCCATGTGCCTCCGAGCACTTCGTAGGCGAGGCGCACGCGCGTCCCGCCGGCCTCTTCGTCGAAGGCCGCGACCAGCGGCAGCAGCCCTTCGGCGGTCAGCGTGATGTCGATGGCGATCCGCAGTTCGACTTCCCAGCCGCGCGCGACCTGCTGAACACGCCGTTCGAGCTCGCCTGCCAGTGACAGCAAGTCGCGGCCCTCATCGACCAGTTCGCGTCCTGCCGGGGTGAGGGCGGCCCGCCGGCCGCTGCGATCGAACAGGCGCGCGCCAAGACCTTCTTCCAGTTTGGCCATGGTGTAAGTGAGCGCCGACGGAACCCGATGCAATTCGGCGGCCGCGGCGGCGAAACTGCCCTTGCGATCGATCGCTTCCAGCACCACCAGCGCGTCGAGGGAGAGTTTCATAAGGGGCGGACTTCCCGGTATGTATTCAAATTATTTGAATTAAATGTTCACAAGTTTCCGCTATTCTGCCATGCGAGACAATACTAGACTAACTCTACGATATTCAATCAATGTGAATAAATGGAGGAAAGCATGCTCGAACTACGCAAATCCAACGAGCGGGGTTATGCCGACCACGGCTGGCTGCGCTCTTTCCACACCTTTTCGTTTGCCGACTACCAGGACCCGGCGCACATGGGCTTCGGTCCGTTGCGCGTGATCAATGAAGACCGGATCAACCCTGACACCGGCTTTGGCACGCATGGTCACCGCGACATGGAAATCATCAGCTACGTTCTGCAAGGCGAGCTCGCGCACAAGGACTCCATGGGCACCGGCTCGAGCATCGTGCCCGGTGACGTGCAGCGCATGAGCGCGGGCACTGGGGTTCGGCACAGCGAGTTCAATCACGCCGCCGGCGTAACCCACTTCCTGCAGATCTGGATCGAGCCGGCCACGCGCGGCATCGCGCCCGGTTACGAGCAGAAGCACTTCGACGCGGCATCGAAACGCGGGCGCTTGCGGCTGATCGCCTCGCCCGACGCGCGCGACGGCTCGGTAACCGTGCACCAGGATGCCAGCGTGTACGCCGCGCTCATCGATGGGGACGAGGCCGCGGTGCATGCCGTTGCGAAGGGGCGCCGCGCATACGTTCATGTGGCGCGCGGCGAAGTGACGGTCAACGGGATGGCGCTGCAGGCCGGAGACGCCCTCAAGGTCACGGACACCGCCGAGGTGACCCTCGCCCACGGCCGCGACGCGGAAATCCTGCTATTCGACCTGCCTTAGCCGCCCCAGCCGCCGCCCAGCACCTTGTACAGCGTGACGAGGTTCTGCGCCCGCGCGGCCTGTGCCTGGACGAGGGCCTGCTGCGCGGCAAACAGTGCGCGCTGCGCATCGAGCACGTCGAGGTAACTCGCCACGCCGTTGCGGTAGCGCAGGTCGGCCAGCTTGAAACGCACTGCCTCGGCGTTGGTCTGCGCCACCTGCGCGCGGATCTGGTCGTCCAGCGTGGCACGCCCGGCGAGCGCATCGGCCACCTCGCGAAACGCGGACTGGATCGCCTTTTCGTACTGCGCCACCGCGATGTCGCGGTTCACGATCGCGACCTCGAGGTTGGCCTGGTTGCGTCCGGCATCGAAGATCGGCAGCAGCAATTGCGGCGCAAGGCTCAGGCCGAACGATCCGCTCTTGAGGAGGCCGGACAGTTCGGTGCTTGCGCTGCCCAAAATGGCGGTGAGGCTGATGCGCGGGAAAAAGGCCGCGCGGGCCGCGCCGATGTTGGCGTTCGCGGCGATCAACTGCTGCTCGGCCTGGCGCACGTCCGGGCGGCGCGCGAGAACCTCGGAGGGCAGGCCCGCGGGCAGTTCGGGCACTGCCTGCTGGTCGGCAAACCCCAGGCCGGGCGGGAGATCGGCCGGCAGCGCCTGGCCCACCAGCAGCACGAGGGCGTTCTCGTCGAGCGCGCGCTGGCGGACGAGCTGGGCGAGGGTGACGCGCGCGCCTTCGAGGAGCGACTCGGCCTGGCGGAAATCGAGTTCGGAAGCCGCACCCGCATCGAACTTGAGGCGGGTGAGCTTGAGCGATTCCTCGCGCGTGAGGAGCGCCTGGCGGGTGACCTCGAGCAGCTCTTCGTCGGCAGCGAGACCGAGGTAGGTCGTCGCCACCGCCGCCACCAGCGTGATCTGTGCGGCATTGCGGCCCTCCTCGGTGCCGAAGTAAGCGGCCAGTGCCGCATCGCTCAGGCTGCGCACGCGCCCGAAAAGGTCGAGCTCGTAATTGGTGACCGTGAGTCCCGCCGCAAATACGTTGCCGGCGCGCCCGGGCCCCTTGGGCTGCAGCGTCGCGGTGGCGCCGATGCCCACGGTGGGCAGTTCGTCGGCGCGGCGCACCTGGTATTGCGCCCGTGCCTGCTCGACGTTCAGCATTGCGACGCGCAGGTCGCGGTTGTTCTGCAGCGCGAGCCCGATGAGGCGCTTCAGGCGCGCGTCGCCGAAGAACTGCTGCCATTCGATCTCGCTCGCCTGCGCGCCCGTGATGGCCTGGCCCGCATAAGGGAAGCCCGGGGCCACGGGCGGCGCGGGACGCTCGTATTTTGGCGCCATCGACGCGCACCCGCCGAGCGCAACGGCCATTGCAGCGACCGCTACAGTCATGCGGCGCGGGCGGCTGAGAACTGCGTTCATGGCCGCTCCTGCGCAGTGGCGGGCGCGGATCCCACCGGGGGCGCCGTGTTTACGACCGACCGACCCTTGAAGATGCGTCGCACCACGACGAAGAACACCGGCACGAAGAACACCGCCAGCACCGTGGCCGAGATCATGCCGAACATCACCCCGGTGCCGATCGCGCGCTGGCTCGCCGACCCCGCGCCGGTGGAGATCGCCAGCGGCAGGACACCGACGATGAACGCAATCGACGTCATGAGGATGGGGCGAAAGCGCAGGTGGCAGGCCTGCAGCGTGGCTTCCACGAGGCTCATGCCCTGCGCATGCAGGTCCTTGGCGAACTCGATGATCAGGATCGCGTTCTTGGCCGATAGCCCGATCACCGCGATGAGGCCGACCTTGAAGAACACGTCGTTGGGCATGCCGCGCAGCGTCACCCCGAGCACCGCGCCGAGCACGCCCAGCGGCACCACGAGCAGCACCGCGAAAGGGATCGCCCAGCTCTCGTAGAGCGCGGCAAGGCACAGGAACACGGCGAGCATCGAGAACCCGATCAGGATCGCGGCCTGCGCGCCGGCCAGTTTTTCCTCGCGCGACTGGCCGGTCCATTCGAACGCGAATCCTGCCGGCAGCTGGCCGGCGAGGCGCTCCATCTCGTTCATCGCATCGCCCGTGCTGAATCCTTGCGCGGCGTCGCCGGCGAGACGCATGCTCGGGTAGCCGTTGTAGCGGATCGCCTGCATGGGCCCGGTGACCCAGCGCGTGGTGGCGAAGGCCGACAGCGGCACGAGCTTGCCCTGGTTGGTCATCACGTTGAGCTTGAGCAGGTCGTCGGGCTGCATGCGCGCGAACGCGTCGGCCTGCACGACGACGCGCTGCATGCGTCCCGCGTTGGGGAAGTCGTTGATGTAGAGCGACCCGATCGCGGTGGCGAGCACGGCGTTGATCGCGTCGAACGAGAGTCCCAGCGCGCTCGCCCGGTCGCGGTCGATGTCGACCTGCAGCTGCGGGGCGTCCTCCAGCCCGTCGGGCCGCACGCCGGCGAGCACCTTGCTCTGACCGGCCGCGCCGAGGAGCTGGTTGCGTGCCGCGAGCAGGGCGGCATGGCCCGCGCCGGCGCGGTCCTGCAGGCGGAAGTTGAACCCGGTGGCGGTTCCAAGCTCCGGAATCGCAGGAGGTGCGAGCGCGAAGATGAAGGCATCACGCACGCCCATGAGGGCGCCGAATGCGCGCCGCGCGAGCGCTTGCGCGGAGTGCTCCGGGCCCTTGCGCTCGTCCCAGTGCTTGAGCGGCACGAACGCCAGCGCCGCGTTCTGGCCGCTGCCTGAGAAACTGAACCCCAGCACGCTCACCATTTTGGCGACCTCGGGCTGCTTGAGCATGAACCCCTCGGCCTGCTGCATGACCGCGAGCGTGCGCGCCTGTGTCGCCCCCGGCGGAAGCTGCACGTTGGCGATGA
>JBDTRN010000177.1:0-5305 GCA_039931715.1 Betaproteobacteria bacterium | reverse complement strand
GAATTGGAGCTCGAACGCCTCGAGCTGGGCGCCGAGCACATACGTGCCGGAATCCAGCACGCGGTCGAGCGCCGCGTGGAATTCGGCGCGGTGGCGCAGGTTCGCTGCGCGCAGGTCGAGGAAAGGGACGGCCACCATGCGCTCAGGCCGCCCTGCTGCGCAGCAACTCCTCACGGGTCCGGATGTACGAAGCTTCGCTGTACGGCTCCGAGGCCAACACAAGGCACACTGCACCGGGTGAAAAGTGGTCCAGTTCCAGCCATGTCATCGGCGGCACGTACAGACCCGCGGCGGGAGAGTCGAGGCGGGCGTGCACGTGGTCGTCACCGGCGTCGGTGACGGCATCGAAAGCGCCGGCGACCGCGACGATCAACTGCTCGCACGTCCGAAGCGCATGGCCAGCTCGCGTGGCGCCAGCGGGGACGCCATAGACATAAAAGACGCGCTCGATGAGAAACGGCGCGCAGCCGCCGGCTTCGATAAAGGTCAGGCTTCCACGGGCCTCGTGGATGCCTTTCAATTCGATCAAGCGCGATTGCCTGCGCAGCATGTCCACTCCAAGCCCAGCATACCTGTCGGCCGGCTCAGATCGGCGGCCGCCTCGTGTGGGTCGGATTTTCGCATACCCTCCCGGCGCGCCGCGCGCTTAAGGCCCGCGCTTCACCTCGGCGTGCTTCAGTGCGGCACTATCACGTAGCCCAACAGGCGCGCGACGCGGCGTCGCCACGAGCGCAGGCGCGCCGAGCGCGCGAGGATGCGCCCGCCGGGAATCGCAATGACCAGCATCGCCGCCGCGTAAGCCGGCAGCGGCACGGCGCCCGGGCAGGTGCTGCGCGCCTGGCGGCATTTGGCCAGCGCCTCACGCCGCGTCATCCCCTCGGCGCGAAAAGCACGAAAGAAACGGACGCGCGCGAGGTTGCCGGCGACTGCGTCAAGATGGGCGGGCTCGGAGAGCAGCGAAAGCGCCTTGAGCCACAGCGCTTCGGCCCCGTCGAGCATGGCCGCATGCTGCACGCCCATCTGGCCGGGACGCACGCGCTTGAAGCTCAGTGGCGGGCCAGGGCACAGGCGGTACCTGCACCCCGCCACAAGGGCGCGCAGCTCGTAGTCGGAATCCGACACGTAGATCGCTTCGTCCCAGGCCCCGACACGCTCCAGCGCGCGGCGCCGAAACAGCACCGCAAGTACCGCACCCACGCAACGGCCTTCCTCGCGCAGGAAAGGCGCGATGCCAATGTCGCCCTCGCCGCAGTCATAGTCGTTCCACGCCGCCGCGCCCGCGGGGCCCTGGAAGTAACGCACGCTGCCGAACACCACATCGGCCTGCGGATCCGCGCGGAACACCGCCACCTGCTTCTCGATCTTGGTGGGTGCGAGGAAGTCGTCGCCATCGAGGAACTGGACGAATTCGCCCCGCGCCAGCGCCATGCCGGTGTTGTAGGCGCCGCTGTCGCCACGGTTGGCCTGGCGGACATAGCGCACACGATCACCGAATCTGCGTGGCACCTCCTGCGCCGTCGCGTCGTCGGAAGAGTTGTCCACCACGATCACCTCGAGCGGCCGGTAGGTCTGGGCAAGTGCGCTGTCGATGGCCAGTTCCAGGTCGGGCCAGTTGTTCCACGCGCAGATCACCACGCTCGCGAGGTCAGCCATCGTTGGTGTAGATCCACGCGCGGTAGCCGCGATGCAGCTTCACCTCGCGATAGAGGCCCAGCCAGGGGCAGCGCCTCACCTGCTGCTCGAACGGGTAGTGCTCCTCGTGGCTGTGGCTCACGAGGTAGATCCGGCGCGGCGCGCGCCCGAGCGATGCGCGAATGTTTTCGAGCACGGCGGCGAGGACGCTCCCCTTGAAGGGGTTGCCGAAGTAAAAGATCGTGGCGTCGTCCGGGATCCGGTACTGGGCGGCATCGGCGCGCACGACTTCGATTTCGCACTTGATGTGCGATGCCGCGCGCGCGATGTTGTCGCGCGCCGCCTCGTTGAGGACGCTCGAATACTCGACACCGATCACGCGCCGCATCGGGTAGGTGGCTCCGTACACGAGGCAGCGCCCGAGGCCCGAGCCGAAGTCGACGAAGACGTCTTCCCCCGCCAGCGGCAGCGCGGCGAGGATGCGCCGCAGGCTGAGGTAGTAGGACGGCGCGTAATCGTGCCAGTCGGGATCGGTGTGGCCGAGCTCGGCCGCGGTAATCTCGGCGGCAGTGGAAATGCCGAATTTCCACTCGCAGTATTTGTCGATGACGAGCTCATGCTCCCAGGGGGGGATGCGCAGGATCAGGTGGCGGTAGACGCCCCTGGGGCCCTTCTCGCGGATCTTGCGCGCGTACCATTGCAGGCGGTCGGGGAACAACTTCTGCGGCCGGCTCACGCGACCCCCTCCCGGGCCTTGCGCAATGCGCGCACCACGCCGCGCACTACAGGCGCGATCGCGGGCGAGGCGCGCACCCAGCTTTCACCGAAGTGGCGCAGACGCCGCGCCGCGCCGACGATGGCCAACCGGTCCACCGTGCCCCCGGCTACGCCGATCGAACAACTCATCAGGCGCTGCTTGTAGGCATAGTCTTCGGGCCCGCCCAGCTCGATGCGCTCGACGCCCACTTCCGGGGCGTGCCGCGCCATTTGCAGCAGCAGGATCAGGCCGGGCGAATAGGGCGCAAGGCGCGGGTTGTAGGCCGGATGCCACGCATGCCAGTGGGTGTGCGAACGAATGCCCACCACGCCGGCGGCAAGCTCGTCTCCCACATACAGGAGGGAGAGCATGCCGGCGAACTTATTCTCGCGTCGCGCATGCACCCTTTCCAGCAGCTCGCGCGCCCAGGCGACGCTGAAGATGTCATCGTAGCCTCGCGCGGCGTAACGCTCGAACTTCCATTGCATCAGCTTTTCCATGGCGCTCACATCGGCGCTCTGCGCCTCGAACCGCAGCGGCCCGACCTCGTGCACGGCCTTGCGCGCGAGCTGTTCCACCCGGGGAAATATGCGGGTTCCCGCCCTGCGGCGATTCGCAACATAGCGCTCGTAACCTTGCGAAACATCCATGAAGGCGGTGCGGCTCCGGCGCGCGTGACTGGGCACGAACTGCGCTTGCGTGTCGAGCAAGCGCTCGAACTCCCAATGGTCCAGGCGGCAGGCCCGCATGAGCTGCGCGCAGTTCCAATCGAGGCCCGGCGTAGCGACTACGGCCTGGAAATCATTCATCCACTCACCCACCGGCCGGCCGCGCGAGCGACCGAAGCGCTGGTAGGGAAAGAAGCCCACGGGGACGCCGCCGTCTTCGAACACCGCCACTTCGGTGTCGGCGCGTGATTGGGCCACGGCCGCGGTGAACTCGGGGCACAGGAAAGGGCTCGAGAGCGCCGGATCGGCGGCCTGGATCGAGCGCCACGCGGCGACCAGATCAGGCGCGAGCGAACGAGCGGGCAGTATCGAGATCTTCATGGGGTGAGGGGTCGCGCGTGCGCCGCTCCAGCAGGAAGCCACCAAGCTCAAGGCAATCGATTGCCGACCGGTCGGCGACACGGATCGCATCGAGCGGCGAACACACGATGGGCTCGCCGTGCAGGTTGAAGCTTGTGTTCAGCACCGCTCCCACGCCGGTGAGCGCCTTGAACGATTCGATCAGCTCGTAATATTTCGGGTTCCAGCTCTTGCGCACGGCCTGAGGCCGCAGCGTGAGGTCCGCGGGATGCAGCGTAGCGGGCAGTTCCTTCTGCGCCTGAGCCGTGCTGTCGAAAGAAACGCACATGTACGGCGCATAGATCCGTCCTGCATCGCGCACGTACAGCGCCATGTCTTCCTCGAGGATGCTGGGCGCAAAGGGCATCCAGAATTCGCGGCCCTTGACCGCGGCGTTGAGGCGCGCGACGTTGGCGGGGTGTCCGGGGTGCGCGAGGATCGAGCGGTTGCCGAGCGCGCGCGCGCCGAATTCCATGCGGCCGCTGAAGCGCGCGACGATCCGGTTCGCCGCCAGAAGGCGCGCAGCCTGGTGTTCGATGTTGGCCGGGCGCGAAATCGTATATCGCGAACCGGCGCCGGTTGCCTGCAGCGCGCCCTCCACCTCGTCGTCGGAGAACTCCTGCCCGAGGTACAGGCCACGCAGCGGCTGCAGATCGAGCGTGGGGTCGAGCTGGCTCGTACCCCACGCCGCCGCGCCGATGGCGCAGCTTTCATCCCCCGCCGAGGGCATGACTTCGAGGCGCTCGATCTCCTCCAACGCGGCCACCCTTTGCGCGGCCTTGACGTTCATGAACACGCCACCTGCGACTGCGACGTTTGCGCAGCCGGTCGCGCGCACCCAGTGTCGCACCCATGCCACGATGAGTTCTTCGGTGAGGGCCTGCATCGCCCCGGCGACATGGTCGAAGCGCTGCAGGCGAAATACCTCTTCGAGCGTGGCGAACAGGCGGTCGGGTTCGGGGAGGCTGCGCCAACCGCCCCGCGCATCGATGCCGAGCAGGTTGCGAAGGCGGGCCAGCAGCGAGGCGTAATGAGCCGGCCTCGCATACGGCGCGAGCCCCATGACCTTCCACTCGTCTTCCAACGCTTTCATGCCGAGGATGCGCGTGGTGTCGTGGTAATACGTGCCGAGCGAATGGCGCTCTTCGCTGGCGCCGAGGCGGCGCAGCTTCCCACCTTCGCACAGGCTGACGGTGGCACTCAGGCCGTCGCCATAGCCATCGAGCGTGAACACCAGCGTGCGACCTCCGCGTCGGATGGCCGGCATGACACTCCACGCGTGCGAGGTGTGGTGGTCGAGATAGCGCACGCGCGATGCGTCGAGCGCGAGGGCGGCGGCAAACCACGCCTGCGATTCTCGCCGCACGACCGGATCCTGTTCGGTGCGCCTTTGCCTCACCGCGCGTAACTGCGCTCCGGCCCGCGTTTCCCGCAACCACTGCCTGAACGAGCGCTGCGCCGAGGCGGTGGGCGCCGACTGCGCGCCGGGCACGGGCACAAAGCCGCGCGCCTTCATGGCGAGATAACCGCTCACCGTGGTCTCGAAAATCACCGCGAGATCGATTTCACCCGGCTCGACAATCCGGTCGTAGACGTGCCGCAGCGTGCATACCGGAAATCCCGTGCTCGATTTGATGCGGTCCAGGCGCTCCTCGCCCTGGCAGAAGGTGACCACGCCATCCTGCATGAGACAGACGGTGGCGTTGTGCTCGTGCACGATGCCAAGGACGTTCATCGGCGCATCATGCGGGGGCGTTTCGCATCCAGCCGGGCTTCTTCCTGGAGCGGTTGCGTGAAACACCCATGCGGATTCACCAATTGGACAGATCTCGACCGCTATTTTACTGGG
>JBDTRN010000176.1:0-5346 GCA_039931715.1 Betaproteobacteria bacterium | reverse complement strand
AAGCTATTTTTCCCATGTGCGAATACGGTGGCCCATCTCCTCGTTCGAGATGGTGCGCTTCGCGTCCGAATCCGAAAGCCCACGCTCGACCATCACGTGAAAGGCAAGCTCGCGCACGATTTCCTCGCGCGAACTGTCGTCAGGCTGTCCCTGGATCAAGCGGGTGAGTTCTTCCTTGACTGTGGACATGGTTTAGGCCTCCGAGCTGCCCTTATCTTGCCATAGCCTGGTACCGGCGACGCATGGCACATACTTTGTATGGTAGACATTTTTAGTTGCCAAAACAGGCCATATTTCTGTCTACAGATCAGAGCGCGAGCGGTCTTGCGCCGCGTGAATCGGACAGATCACCGTATTCCAGACGATCCGATTGCCCAGGTTGGCGCCGTTTTAGCTCCCCAACACCCCTCTCCAATCTGACCGCGCTACCAGTGGCTGGGCAGGGTCTTGGCGATGGTGATGCGGCTTTTTTCGATCTCGATGTAGCCGCCGGCGCACAGGTCCTTGAACACGCGGCTGATCATCTCGCGCGACGCGCCGACCCGGTTCGCGATTTCCTGCTTGGTCAGCTTGCCGACGATCACCTGCCTGCCATCCTCCTCGACCGAGATGTCGAGTAACAGCCGCGCCACCCGTCCGTAGACGTCGAGCGAGGCGAGGCTGCGCACGTTGTTGAGCAGTCCGCGGGTGCGAAAGATCAGGGTCTTGATGAGGCGCATCGCGAACTCGGGGTGCTTGATGACGAAGTCGCGGAACACCGCCTGCGGAATGATGAAGAACTCGGCCGGCTCGAGGGTCATGACCGAGGCTGAGCGAGGACCCGAGTCGAGCACCATCTCGCCGAAATACTCGCCGGGCCCGAGCACGTTGAGGTCCATTTCCTTGCCGTTGCGGCCATACAGGAAAACCTTGACCCGCCCGGAATGGATCACGTAGACCGAGTCGCTGCGGTCGCCCTCGTGGATGACGATCTTGTGGCGGGGAAACGACTGCAGCTTGGAGTGGGCTGAAAGGGAACGCAGTTCCTCGTCCTGCATGCCGAGGAAGCTGGGGAATTTCAGCGGCCGCTGGGCGGCCGGCCTGCGCTCGATCGTCGTGGTTTCCATGCGCGGAACCTCACTAAAATGCCGGCGGGTTCCAAGCGACCCGCCGCCCGCTAAACCCTCGTTAGCTGCAATACTCTACTGCATTCGCGGAGCGGGTACTGTTCGCCGGACAACCAACCGAGGCAACCATGACGGACAAGAGCACGGCAAGGAGCAACCAATTCGGCCAGCCCATCGGCCCGGAGGTAGAGGGGTGGACGGCGCGCGAGCGCCCCACGCGCGAGCCCATGCAGGGCCGCTATTGCAGGCTTGAAGGCGTCGACCCGGCACGCCATGCCGCCGACCTGTTTGCCGCCTACATGGCGGCGCCCGACGGGCGCGACTGGACGTACCTGTTCGCGGACCGGCCGGCCGATGCGGCCGCCTTTCGCGCCTACCTCGACAAGGCGGCCGCGAGCGCCGACCCGCTGCACTACACCATCGTCGACCTCGCCGCCGGCGGCGGCAAGGGCGCGGCGCTCGGCACCGCCGCGCTGATGCGCATCGAGCCCGTCCACGGCGTGATCGAAGTCGGCACGATCACCTATTCACCCGCGCTCAAGCAGACCCGCGCCGGCACCGAAGCGATGTACCTCATGATGAAGCGCTCGTTCGACGAGCTCGGTTACCGGCGCTACGAGTGGAAGTGCGACAGCCTCAACGCGCCGTCGCGCGCGGCGGCGAAGCGCTACGGCTTCGAATACGAGGGGATTTTCCGCCAGGCCATCGTGTACAAGGGACGCAACCGGGACACGGCGTGGTTCGCGATCACCGATCGCGAATGGCCCCGTGTGCGTTCGGCCTTCGAGGCGTGGCTTGCACCGGAGAATTTCGACTCCGGTGGCCGGCAGAAGCGCGCGCTCGCCGAGATACGCGCGGGGCTCGGCTGAGTTTCCTCAGTAACCGTAAGGGGACGCATACGGCGAGCGCTGGTCCATGACCTGCTGCCATCCGCTCGGGCAGACCTGCACGCGCGGGTAGTAGTCGTTGTAGGCGGCGCAGTAGTAGTGCACCGCAGGCTGGGCGTAGTAAGGCGCCACGTAGGCCGGCGGATAGTAGTAGCGGGGCCCGTAATAGGCCGCCGCGGCCAGCACTGGCAGGCCGAGGTACACCCCTGCGCGCGGCGCGCGGTACCCGCCGTAGGCGTGACCGGCGTAGCCGCCGGCATACGCGCCGCCATGGCGCGGCGCGGCGTAGTGGCCGCCCGCATTGCCACCCGCGTACCCTCCGCCCCCGTGGCGCGGTGCGGCGCTGTGTCCGCCCCCGGACCCGCCGCCGGAGTGGCGCGGTGCGGCGCCGCCGCCTCCGTGCCCGCCACCGGAGTGGCGCGGTGCGGCGAGCACCGGCAGGCTGAGCGTGGCTGCGAGCAGCGCGACCGTGGCCGACTTGAATGCGCAGGCTATTGCAGGGGTGCGGATCATGATTGTCTCCTTGCACCTAGTGTAGACGGCAGCGTTTCGCGCGCGGGATGTTTTACATTTTGTAGCATGTGATGCGTGCCTCGCACGGGGCCCCTGCGGGGCCCCGACGACTGCGTTCCCGGGCGGGCGGCACGCCTTGCCTTCCGACCCGCGTGCGCACAGGATGCCTCCCTGTCCCTACCCCAGCCCGGAGAGGCCGATGCCCAGGCCCACGCAATCGCAACGCTCGCAACGCTTCGACCTGTATTACTGGCCGACCATCCAGGGGCGCGGCGAGTTCGTGCGCCTGGCGCTCGAACACGGCGGCGCCGACTACGCCGATGTCGCGCGCGGCCCGCACGGCGTGGCGGCCATGATGCGGCTGATGCAAGGCCTGGGGGTCTCCAGCGGCCGTGCCACGGCGCGGGCGCCGTCCAAGTCGGCGCGGGCGCCGTCCAAGTCGGCGCCTGCCCCGTTCGCGCCGCCCTTCCTCGTGCATGGCGCCGTCACCATCGCGCAGACCGCCAATATCCTGCTCTATCTCGGGCCGCGCCTGGGCCTCGCGCCGAAGTCAGGGCAGGCCGCGCTCTGGGTGCACCAGGTGCAGCTCACCATTGCCGACCTCGTGAGTGAAGCGCACGATACCCACCACCCAGTCGGCGTCGGGAAGTATTACGCCGAGCAGAAACCCGAGGCGAAGCGCCGCGCGCGCGAGTTCCGCACCGAGCGCATCGCCAAGTACCTCGGCTATTTCGAGCGCATCCTCGCGCGCAATCGCGGCCTCGTGGCCGGGCGTTCGGTGAGCTACGCCGACCTTTCGTTGTTCCAGGTCATGGCGGGGCTGCGCTATGCGTTCCCGCGCGCGATGCGCTCGCACGAGGGCGTGCTGCCACAATTGCGCGCGCTGCACGACCGGGTCGCCGCGTTGCCGCGCGTGGCGAAATACCTCGCCTCACCGCGCCGGGTGGCCTTTAACGCCGATGGGATCTTTCGCGCCTATCCGGAACTCGACGCGCCGGTGCGCCGCGCAGCCGGGCTGACCTAGCGGCCGGTCTTGTCCGGCACAGGCTCCGGCGCGTGGGTTTCGCCCGGGGGCGCAGTACGCGGCAACGTACATGTCGTGGTATCGCCGCCGCATCGCAACAGCTTCGCCCCGCCGACGCTTGCAGCCGCCGCGAAAACCAGGACCTGCGACTTCGGGTGCGCGCACCAAGGCGACTTGACTACCGGCCCCTCGGCTGCGGGACGCGCAACCGGCGTGTGAATCCGGTAATAGCCGCACTTCGTCACTCACCCCTCCCCGGGCAGCAGGTGGCGGGTGGAAGTGAGGCGCGAGCCTAGAACCGGTCCGCCTGGGCGCGCGCGCCGCCGTGGGCGTTCATCGAAACGACCGTCGAGGGGGCGGCCTGGTTGCCGGTGGACTTGTCGGCGCGTTTCTTCTCGCGCTCCAAACGACGGTCGCGCTCGATGATCATGCGAAATTTCTTCTTCAGGTCGGTATCGAAAGAAGGGGTGTATACGAACGACTTGTCGGTGATCCTTGGCATGCTGTCCTCCGGTAATGAAGCGGCGCCCGCCTTGAAGGCCAGGCGCCGGATCCTTTCTATGGCAGTGTCTTGCGGCCTGAGATGAAGAAAACGACCGCCAGGATGATCCCGATGACAGCCAGGATCCAGGCGATATTGGCCGCGGTTCCGGCCACCCCGCTGAAGCCCAGTACGGCGGCGATCAGCGCAATCACGAAAAATGTAACGGCCCATGAAAGCATGTTTGGCTCCTTGATTTCAGTTGATTCGGGTTAGGCAACGGTCCTCACTGTATTGAAATCAAGGGTCTCTAACTGTCGGCCAAAGTCGCCACATGTTGTAGGCGCAGTTCCCCCCGGTGGCGGTATATTCCTTAACCGGTGCAGGGCTTTAGCCGCTTCCAGAGCGCCCGCCCCCAGCGAACCACCCTGTTCGACCGGGGCGACATGGGGTAGCTTTGTGCCCATGAAAAGTCCCCTGAACGTCCTGCACATCATGGCCGACCAGCTCAAGTCGCCGGCCCTCGCCGCCTACGGCAACCGCGTCTGCAAAACGCCCCATATCGACAGCCTGGCCGAGCGCGGCACGGTGTTCGAGAATTTCTATTCCAATTTCCCGCTGTGCGCCCCCTCGCGCGCCTCGATGCTCACCGGGCGGCAGGCAAGCCGCCTGGGCGTGTTCGACAACGCCTGCGACTTTCCCTCCCAGGCCCCGACCGTGGCGCACTACGTGGCGGCGCTGGGCTACCACACGGTGCTCTCGGGCAAGATGCACTTCGTCGGCGCCGACCAGCTGCACGGCTACCAGGAGCGCCTGACCACCGACATCTACCCCTCCGACTTCGGCTGGACCCCCGACTGGCGGAAATCCATCCCGGTGGCGGCCACCGGGGTGAACCTGCGCAGCGTGGTCGAGGCGGGCACCTGCAAGCGTAGCCTGCAGCTCGATTTCGACGACGAGGTGGCGGCCAGGTCGGTGCAGTGGCTGTACGACTACGGCCGCAAGGCCGACGCCAAGCCGTTCTTCCACACCGTATCGATGACGCATCCGCATAACCCCTACGTCACCACGCAGGAATACTGGGACCGCTACCGCCACGAGGACATCGACCTGCCGCGCGTCGGGCCTATCCCTTACGCCGCGCTCGATGCCCACAGCCAGCGCCTCTGGAAGGCGTACAAGTTCGGCGAATACGACGTGAGCGAGGAAGACGTGCGCCGCTCCCGCCATGCCTATTACGCCATGACCTCGTATATCGACGACCAGGTCGGCCGCCTGCTGGGCGCGCTGCGCGACATGGACCTCGCCCAAAACACGGTGGTGATCTTCACCTCC
>JBDTRN010000175.1:0-5370 GCA_039931715.1 Betaproteobacteria bacterium | reverse complement strand
CAGGCCCTGCTGCAACGGCAGCGCGGCCGCCACGCGCTGCACGGTGTCGGAGGCGATCTGCATGATCGGCCGGCCGGCGGCGATCACCATGATCGCGAACACGAACATCGGCTCGACGAAGCGCTGTGAATCGAGGTACTCGGTGGTCGCGCCCCAGCCCAGCAGGAGCGCCATGCTCACGAGCAGCACCAGCGCCCAGATGCCGAACACGGTTTCCACTTCGCCCAGCAGGTGCCAGAGGCCTGAATGCGTCGGGTTGGAGTGGGCGAGGTGCTCGAAGTAGCGCGTCGAGAACGTGTGCAGGACGGCCACCGAGAACAGCGCGGCGGCGATGAATTCGAGCGTGATCGGATTGGCAGCTATCATGCTTCCCACATTACGGGATCGGCGCGAATGGCGAAATTCGCAATGACCCCTACGTAATTTCACTTACGCACATCGGGGAGCCGTTGCATCGCGCGCCACGCGCGCGAAGCCCACCATGACCCAGAGCCGATCGACGCGCGTGCGCAGGCTGGTGTGGGACGCGGCGATTTTTGCGCCGTGCTACATCGCGCTCGACTGGGCGAGCTACATCGACCCGGTGGGCCCGTTCAACATCACGCCGTGGAACCCGCAGCCGGCGCTCGCCATCGTGTGGATGATTCTGGGCGGGTTTCACCATGTGCCGGCTGTGTTCTGCACCATCCTGCTGGCCGATGTAGTGGTGCGCCAGGCCCCCGGCGGTTACGCGCTCACCCTCATGACCGCGCTGGTGCTGACCTTCGGCTACGCGGCGATCGCGCTGAGCCTGCGCCGGCTGGTGAAGGACACGGGCCTGCGCACGGTGCGCGACCTCACCCTCTTTTCGGCCGGCGCCGTGCTCGGCTCGGCGCTGGTGGGGATCATATTCGTCGGCATCCTGTCGGCCGCCGGGCAACTGGGCACTTTGCAGTTTCTCAATGCGTGGCTGCGCTTCTGGATCGGCGATGCGGTGGGGATCCTCGTCACTGGGCCGCTGCTGCTCGCCTCGGCCGACCTCGCGCGCCGGCACATGCTGGTGGCCATGCTGCGCCGGCCCGAGGCCATCCTGCAGGCAGTCGTGCTTGCCGCGGTGGTGTGGCTTATCTTCAAGGGCCTGCGCGGCGACCCCGCCGGCCACTTCTACCTCTTGTTCCTGCCGCTCATCTGGATCGGCGTGCGCTCGGGCATGAACGGCGCCATCGTGGCCACCGCGATCGTGCAGGTCGGCGTGGTGCTCGGCATCCACCTCGTCGACATGACGCTGTCGATCGTGGAATTCCAGGCGCTGGTGGCCGCGCTGACGCTGACGGGCCTGTTCCTGGGCGTCATGGTGGACGAGCGCGAGCGCGCCGAGGAGAGCTTGCGCCAGAGCCTGCGCCTGGCCGCGGCCGGCGAGATGGCCGGCGCCATCGCCCACGAGGTCAACCAGCCGCTCACCGCGCTTGCCAACTACGGGCGCTCGGCGCAGATGCTGATCGGGCAGACCCCCGGGTCGGGGCAGCTGCTTGAGGTCATGGCCAAGATCCTGAACGAGGCCGAGCGCGCGAGCGAGATCGTGCGCCGGCTGCGCGACTTCTTCCGCACCGGCGCAACGCGCCTGGAGCAGGTCGAGGTCGCGAGCCTGCTCGCATCGGCGCGGCTCACCGGCGAGGCGGCGATCGGCGCGCTGCCGATCAGCCTCGAATTCGACGCGGCGCCGGGCCTGCCGCCGCTGCTGGCCGACCGGCTGCAGATCGAGCTGGTGTTGCGCAACCTGATCGCCAACGCGGTCGAGGCGATCGTCGCGTCCAAGCGCGACCAGGGGCACATTCGTGTCAGCGCCCGCGGCCAGGGCGAAGACCAGCTGCTCATCGTCATCGAGGACAACGGCGAGGGCATCGCGGCGTCGGCGCGCGAGGGCCTGTTCGAGCCCTTCGTGTCGGGCAAGTCGACCGGCATGGGCCTGGGCCTGGCGGTGAGCCGCGCGATCGCCGAGGCCCACGGCGGCACGCTCGAAGCAAGCGACGCCGGGCGCGGTGAATTCAGGCTCATGCTGCCATGCCTGCGACCAACCTGACCGTCTTCATCGTCGACGACGATGCCTCGGTGCGCGACTCGCTCTCGCTCATGCTGGGGATTTCGGGCTACCGGACCGCGCTCTTCGCCGATGCCGAGGCGTTCCTCGCCGCGTGGCGCGAGGACTGGCGCGGCTGCGTGGTGGCCGACCTGCGCCTGCCGGGCAAGAGCGGCCTCGACATCCAGGCCAGCCTGCAGGCCGAGGGCAGTTCGCTGCCGGTGGTGATAGTCACCGCGCACGGCGACGTGCCGACCGCGCGCGCGGCGTTTCGCGCCCATGCCGTGGATTTCCTCGAAAAGCCGTTCGACCAGAAGCAGCTGTATGCCGCCATTGACAAGGCCTTCGGCCTCGAGGAGCGCCGCGTGCAGGGCGCCGCCTCGCGCCAGGAGGTGGCCGAAAAGGTCGCCCGCCTGACGCCACGCGAGCGCGAGGTGCTCAGCCGGGTGGTCGAGGGACTGCATGCCAAGGAGATCGCCGCGGCGCTCGGCATCAGCCCGCGCACGGTCGAGGTGCACAAGGCACGCATCATG
Source organism: Betaproteobacteria bacterium (assembly GCA_039931715.1). Lineage (GTDB taxonomy): Bacteria > Pseudomonadota > Gammaproteobacteria > Burkholderiales > SG8-39 > SZAS-79. The sequence goes on along the minus strand of JBDTRN010000175.1, from coordinate 2,781 downwards.
GGCAAGCTGGAGGTGCGCAACGTCGCCGAACTCGTCAAGGTGGCCGTGGAGGCGTCGCTGGGCGACTGAGCGACGGCGGCAAGCGCGAAGTTGCGCTTGCCGCCACCGGGAAGACCGGGCTATCTTGGACGGACATCAACGACCGGGGGGCTCCACGATGGTGAACCTGCACCGCTTTGCACCGGCCGCGCGCCGGAGCGCGTCACGACGAATCCCGGCCACCCCACTCGGCCGCGCGCTGGGCGTCGCGTCACTGCTGGTCGCAGCCCTCGCCTTCGTCCCGGTCCCCGCCCAGGCCCAGGAAAAAGTGTTCCGCGCCGTGCCGCACTCGAACCTCGCGGTCCTCGACCCGATCTGGACCACCGCCTACATGAGCCGCAACCACGGCTACATGATTTACGACACCCTGTTCGGCACCGACGAAAAGGGCCAGATCAAGCCGCAGATGGTCGAGACATGGTCGGTCTCGCCCGACAAGCGCCTGTGGACATTCAAGCTGCGCGCAGGACTCGAATTCCACGACGGCAAGCCGGTGACGGGCGAGGACGTGGTGGCGTCGATTGCCCGTTGGTCCAAGCGCGACACGCTCGGGCAAGTCCTCGACGGGTTCATCGAGCGCATGGACGCGCCCGCGCCGGACACTTTCCGGATGTTCCTGCGCGAGCCCTGCGGGTTCGTGCTCGAGGCGCTCGGCAAGCCATCCTCCAACGTGCCGTTCATCATGCCCAAGCGCGTCGCCGACACCGACCCGTTCAAGCAGATCCAGGAGTACATCGGCTCGGGCCCCTACATCTTCAAGCGCGACGAGTTCAAGCCCGGCGCGATCGCGGTCTACACGCGCAACCCGAAGTACGTGCCGAGGAAGGAACCGCCCTCGGGCACCACCGGCGGCAAGAACGTGTACGTCGACCGGGTCGAATGGATCCTCGCGCTGCGCGATGCGCAGACCCAGGGGATCGCGCTGCAAAAGGGCGAGATCGACATGATCGAGCGGGTGCCGTTCGAGCAGATCATTCCGCTGCGCGCCGACAAGTCGGTCACGCTGGTGACCAAGGACCCGATCGGCTTCCAGTACATCGCGCGCTTCAATCACCTGCACCCGCCTTTCAACAATCCCAAGGTGCGCAGGGCCGCAATCGCGGCTTTCAGCAACCAGGAGGCCTTCCTCAAGGCACAGATCGGCGTGAAGGACCTGTACAAGACCTGCGGGTCGATGTTCACCTGCGGCACGACCTATGCCTCGAATGCCGGCAACGAGATCCAGTCCAAGTCCAACATGAGGAAGGCGCAGGAACTGGTCAAGGAATCGGGCTATGACGGCACGACGGTCGTGATCCTCAAGCCCACCGACATCGCGACGATCAACAAGCTGCCCGACGTGGGCGCGCAATTGCTGCGCCAGGCGGGCTTCAAGGTGGACGTTCAGGCGATGGACTGGCAGACGATGGTCGGCCGGCGCGCGAAGAAAGATGCACCGGACAAGGGCGGCTGGAACCTCTTTTTCACCGCGGTGGTCGCGCCGGACACCTGGAACCCGATCGCCAATTTCGGCCTCTCGGGGGCGTGCGACAAGGCGTGGTTCGGCTGGGCCTGCGACGAAAAGCTCGAGCAGATCCGCGGCCGCTTCGCGCGCTCGACCGACGAGGCGGAGAAGAAGAAGCTCGCCGCCGAGCTGCAGACGCGCGGCTTCGAGATCGGCACCCACGCGCCGGTTGGCGAATACGTCGCGCCCTCGGCGGTGCGCAAAGGGGTGCATGGCCTGGTCATCGGCCCTGGCGACTTCTACTGGAACATAAGAAAAGACTAGCCCGGGCCTCGCGCCCGGGGTTGCTTGCTCACACGTTGGGCTTGGGCTAACCTGAAACGGCTGCCTTCCACAGGGGGAACACATGAGAATCGACCGCATCGCTGCAGTTTTTTCGTTCGCGGCGCTCGCTGCCGCACTGACGCCACAGGCGCTGGCGCAGGAAAAAGTGCTGCGTGTGGTGCCGCACTCCAACCTTGCCATCCTCGACCCGATCTGGACCACCGCCTACATGAGCCGCAACCACGGCTACATGATCTACGACACCCTGTTTGGCACCGACGAGAAAGCGCAGATCAAGCCGCAGATGGTGGAGAGCTGGAGCGCGAGCCCGGACAACCGCCTGTGGACGTTCAAGTTGCGCCCGGGCCTTGCGTTCCACGACGGCAAGCCCGTAACGGGCGATGACGTGATCGCTTCCATCGGGCGCTGGGGCAAGCGCGACGCCATGGGCACGGCCCTGTTCACGTTCGTCGACCGCATGGATTCGCCGACGCCCGACACCTTCCGCATCTTCCTGCGCGAAGCCTGCGGGTTCATGCTCGAGGCGCTGGGCAAACCCTCGTCCAACGTGCCCTTCATCATGCCCAAGCGCGTCGCCGACACCGACCCGTTCAAGCAGATCGATGACTACACCGGCTCGGGGCCCTACATCTTCAAGCGCGACGAGTTCAAGCCCGGCGACAAGGCGGTGTACGTCAAGAACGCCAAGTACGTCCCGCGCAAGGAGGCGCCGTCGGGCACGACCGGCGGCAAGAACGTGTACGTCGACCGGGTCGAATGGAACCTCGCGCTGCGCGACACACAGGCACAGGTCAACGCGCTGCAAAAAGGCGAGGTCGACATCCTCGAGGCCCTCGCGTTCGACCACTTCGAGGCGGTGCGCAAGGACCCGAACATCCAGATCCCCAAGTACGCCACCGTCAACCTGCAGTACATGGCGCGCTTCAACCACCTCAACAAGCCGTTCGACAATC
>JBDTRN010000174.1:0-5469 GCA_039931715.1 Betaproteobacteria bacterium | reverse complement strand
GCGCGCACCGCGCTGCAGAACGCGGCCTCCGTTGCAGGCCTGATGCTGACGACCGATGCGATGGTCGCCGAGCTTGTCGAAGACAAGAAAGGCGGCGGCATGCCCGACATGGGTGGCATGGGCGGCGGCATGGGTGGCATGGGCGGAATGGGTGGCATGGACATGTAATTCGGACCGCGGCCTTCGGGCCGCGCATGGATTGCCTGTGAAAAGGGGCGCTCCGGCGCCCCTTTTCTTTGGTGTTCGCAGAGCGAAATGTGCCTTATGGAGGATGCTCCGGAAGCGTGTTCCCTATGACAGCAAGCCCCGTCGGAACCGAAATCCAATCCACGTCAGTCACATGAAAGACTCGCGCAAGCCCCCTTTAAGCCGAGTCGAATACGCTTGAAGCTGACCGTCCGGTGAAGCTTGGTCCTGCCAGGCAACATCAGGCGTGTCTCCCTCCTTGGACAGCAGCTTGTCCTTTAAGGCGCCGGAATCCGGCGCCTTTTTCTTTGGTGCCACGGGCTTTTCCTTTATAATCCGCACCCTTGCGTAACGCGAGCGGAGTTCTCCGCCGTGTCCCGTACGGCCAAGTAGCTCAGTCGGTAGAGCAGCGGATTGAAAATCCGTGTGTCGGTGGTTCGATTCCGCCCTTGGCCACCATCGCCTCTGCGCGATCGGACGTTCCAAATCAACTGTTTGCAGAGATGATGCAGTGCCGCGCCCGGTGATTTGCCCACCTTGTATCATGCGCAGTCGTGCCTTCGGATCCTGACCGGAATGAATCAAACTCCCGCCGCACTCACCCTCCCTGTCAGCGCTCGCCCGACTCCGCGCATCGCTTGTCGATACACCTTTGCCATGCCGGCTGCGCGTCATGGATGAACTGAAGTCGCTCGGCCGCTACCAGATCGAGGGCGTCCTCGGTAAAGGGGCCATGGGGCTGGTCTACGACGGTCGCGATCCCGGCCTCAACCGGCGCGTGGCGATCAAGACCATCCTCGTGCGCCAGCTCGACGAGGAGACGGCGCAAATGTACTCGCGCCGGTTCGAGCGCGAAGTGCGCGCCGTGGCGCGGCTCAACCACCGCAACATCGTGCAGGTCTACGACTTCGGCTCCGAGGGCGATGTCGCGTACATCGTGATGGAGTACATCCAGGGCAAGGAGCTCAAGGACTTTTTCGACGCGAGCCATCGCTTCGACATCAAGAGCGCGTTTCGCCTCATGGGCGAGTTGCTCGATGCGCTCGATTTCGCCCACGACGCCGGCATCATCCACCGCGACATCAAGCCGGCCAACGTCATGGTCGATGCGGAGGGGCACGCCAAGCTCACCGACTTCGGCGTCGCGCGCGTGGTCGACCCCGACGGCGCGTCGGCCGGCGAGGCCACCCAGACCGGCGCGGTAGTCGGCACGCCGGCCTACATGTCGCCTGAGCAGATCCAGGGCCAGCCGATCGACCACCGCACCGACATCTTTTCCGCCGGCATCATCCTGTACCAGTTCCTCACCGGCCAGAAGCCGTTCGAGGGGACCCAGTGGGCGCTGGCCAAGAAGATCATCCAGGACGACCCGGTCTGGCCCTCCAAGCTGGTGCAGATCCCGCCGGTGATCGACCGCGTCGTTGCGCGCGCGCTCGCCAAGGATCCGGAGCACCGATACCAGAGCGCGCGCAGCTTTGCCGCCGCCCTGCAGAGGATCCTCGAAGGCAAGCCGCCGGAGGATCCCAACGAAGTGGTCAAGGTTCCGCCGCCCGCGGCCCCGCCTCCCCGTGCCAGCGCACCCGCGGCGCAGCAGCAGGGGAATGAAGCCGAGATGGAGTTCTGGCGCGAGGTCAAGGATTCCGACGACCCCGAGGATATCCAGTTGTACATCGAGCAGTTCCCGCGCGGCGTTTACGTCGAGCTGGCGCGCAAGAAGATCGCCGAGCTCGGCGGCGGCTAGCGCGCCGCGCCGCCAGCCACTCGCGCGATCCGGCAGACCCATGGCCGAACCTGCGGTGCAACCCGCGTTAGCTCCCCCGCTCCTGCAGGGCGTGCGGGTCCTCGATTTCGGCCGCTACATCGCCGGGCCGTATTGCGCGGCCGTGCTGGCCGAATACGGCGCCGAAGTCATCCGCATCGAGAAGCGTGACGGCAGCGAGGACCGGTTCGTCGCGCCGGTGGGGTCGGGTGGCGAAGGCAGCCTGTTCCTGCAGATGAACCGCAACAAGCTCTCGGTCACCGTCGACCCCATGGCGCCCGAGGGCCGCGAGATCGTGCAGAAGCTCGTGCGCACGGCCGACGTGGTGGTCGCGAACCTTCCCGACCCATCGCTCGCCGCCATGGGGCTGGACTATGCGAGCCTTTGCAGGGTCAAGGCCGACATCATCCTTACCACCAGTTCCGCCTACGGCTCCAGCGGGCCGATGGCGCGCAATGTCGGCTTCGATGGCGTGGGCCAGGCGATGTCGGGCGCGGTGTTCATGACCGGCGAACCGGACCAGCCGTACCGCGCGCAGGTCAACTGGGTGGACTTCGGCACCGCGCTGCATTGCGCGTTCGGCACGCTCGCCGCGCTGATGGAACGCGCACGCTCCGGCCGCGGGCAGCACGTTGGCGGGTCGCTGCTCGGGACGGCGCTCACTTTCACCAATTCCTACCTGATCGAGCAGGCGGTGATCAAAAAAGACCGCGTGCCTACCGGAAACCGCGGCCAGGCCGCCGCGCCGGTGAACCTCTATCGCACCTGCGACGGGTGGTTGCTGTGCCAGGTAGTGGGCCAGCCGCTGTACGAGCGCTGGGCGCGGTTGATGGGCGAACCGGGGTGGCTGTCCGATCCGCGCTTTGCGAGCGACCTTTCGCGCGGCGAAAACGCGGCCGATATCGACGAACGCATGCGCCGCTGGTGCGGTGAGCGCAGTACGGACGATGCAGTGGCGATCCTTGGCGCGGCGAAAATCCCGTGCGGGCCGGTGCTGAACGCACAGGGCGCGCTCGACCATCCGCAGGTGCAGGCGATGGGGCTCTTTACGCCGCTGGACTATCCCGGCATTCCGAGGCCGGCCCCGGTCGGGCGCGTGCCGCTTTCGATGTCGCGCACCGGGAGCACGCCGCTGCAGCGCGCCCCGCTGCTGGGCGAGCACACCGATGAAGTGCTCGGATCGCTGGGCTACACGCGCGAGGCGATTGCCGGCCTGCGCGAGCGCGGCGTTATCTGAGGGAACTCACAGTCCGAGGCGCTCGGGGGCGAGGTAGCGCTGCCTGAAGATCTCGAACGGCAGGTTGTCGGAAGCCTCGATCGCGCGCTGGTCGGCCACCGAAGCGTGCGCCATGGCGTCGAAGCGCGCTGCCTCATCTTCGGGCAGCGCCAGCGCCTTGATCGCGGCGAGGTGCTGGCGTGACTGCTTGAGCACGAAGCGGATGTAAGAATCGTCGTCCGCGGCCATGGCCTCCAGCACGCGCGCGGAAGGCAGCACCCCCGGATTGCGCAGGGCCGACTGGGCCGAGGCGAGCGCGTCCGAATATGCGCCGGTGGCGTGCGCGGCGTCGAGCGCCGCCGCGATCGGCTCGCAGGCGCTGAGCACTTCGGTGCCCCAGTCGAGCAGCGAAACTTCGCCCTCGTTGCGCTCGAGCGTGAGGCCCGCCTCGCGCCCGCGCGCAGCGACGCGGTGCTGGTTGCGCGCATTGGCGGCGAGCTCGGCGGGCGTATCGGCGGGGCTGTCCACCAGCATGCAATGCAACAGGAATATGTCGAGAAGCCGGATGGTTCCCGCGTCGATGCCGATGGTCTCGAACGGGTTGAGGTCCATGAGCCGCACCTCGACATACTCCACGCCGCGTTCGCGCAGCGCGTGCAGCGGCCGCTCGCCCTGATGGATCACGCGCTTGGGGCGGATGGTGCCGTAGAACTCGTTCTCGATCTGCAGCAGCGTGGTACCGAGCTGGCGGTAGCTGTCGATGCCCTCGCCCGCCACGCCGGGCTCGCGGATGCCGATGGTCTCGTAGGCGGGGTAGGGCTTGGTGAGCGCATCCTGCAATGACGCGCCATAGCTTTCCAGGCAGTTGTAGCTGACCGCGAGCGAACTCTGCGCATCGCTCTGGTAGCCCAGCGGCCCCATGCGCAAGGAGGTCGCGCTCGGGCGATACATCGTGCCCGGCTTGAGCTCGTTGAGTTCGTGCGTGCGCCCTTCGACAAAACTTGAGCACACCGAGGGGGAGGCGCCGAACAGGTACAACAGCAGCCACGAATGGCGGCGGAAATTGCGGATCAGCGCGAAATACGCGATGTTGGCGTCCTCGACCGCGGGCAGCGAGAAGTTGTAGTGGATGCCGGAAATGGTCTGCATGCGCCTGCCGTAGCGATGCGCGAGGCCGATGCGGTACACCGTCTTGGCGCGCCCGACATTCGATGTGCCGTAGCGGCCGATGGGGATCGTGTCGTCCCCTGGCAAGCCGCAGGGCATGCTCGCGCACCACATCATGTCCTCGCCGATATGCCGATAGACCACCTGATGGATGCGCGTGAGCTCCTCGAGGCAGGCCTCCACCCCGGTGTGCACGCCGGTGATCAGCTCGAGCTGCGACTCGCTGAAGTCGGTCGTGATATGGGGGTGGGTCAGGGCCGAACCCAGTCCTTCGGGATGCGGGCCCGCGGCCAGGCGGCCATCCGAACGTACGCGCAGGCTCTCCTTCTCGATGCCGCGGCGGATGTTCCTGAGGTTGGCGGCGCCGAGCGCGCGCAGTCGATCCTGGAGGGTGCTCATTATTGTCGGGATAGCCGAAGGAGGCGAAGGGTAACAGAACATGGCGCCGGCGCTTTGGGGGGCCGGCGGGTTGCACGCAGACCGCTTCAGCCGGGCATGACGACCTGGATGTGGTCCCGGCTCACGTCAATGAAGGGCGCGGCGAGGACCTGGCGCCCGCCGAGGGCCAGTTCCCACACCTCGGCCTCGGTGACGGCGACAAAACTTTTCGCGTCGACAATGAAGTCGGTCAGGCGCGCACCCGGCAGGAGGTCGATGTACCCCTTGATCCGGTAGCTGCCAGTCAGGATGGTGACCCGCGTCCTCGATTCGTCCATGCATGCCTCCTGTTTGCCTGAAACGGCAGGGCCGCGCAGCGAACCAGCCGCCGCCCGCGCCGGCCCCTGCGCTATCCTGCCATCTTCCCATGAAGACATTCTACGGCTGGCGCATGGTCGCCTCAGGCGGGGGCATCCAGTTCCTGCAGGCGGGGCTGCTGCACCAGGCTTTTGGCGCGTACTTCGCCACCCTGACCGCGGAATTCGGCTGGAGCAGGACTTCGCTTTCGGCCGCCGCCGCCCTGCAGCCGATGGAAGCCGCCGTGCTCGGGCCGGCGCTCGGATGGATCATCGACCGGTTCGGCCCGCAGGGGATGATCCGAATCGGGATCGTGACCTTCGGGTTGGGGTTCATGCTGTTGAGCCAGATCGAGACGCTGGCGGGCTTTTACGCCGCGTTCCTCGTCATCGCGCTCGGTGCGAGC
>JBDTRN010000173.1:0-5474 GCA_039931715.1 Betaproteobacteria bacterium | reverse complement strand
GTACAGGATCATGAGGGTCTTGAGCGGTACCGCGTGCCCCTTGAACTTGTCCACGCCCTTGTACGCATCCATGCTTGCATCGGCCATCGCCAGCGCGATGTAGGGCTTGCCGCTGCCGATCAGCTTGAGGTTGTCGACCGAGCCGCCGGTGACTTCGGCGGTGGCCTGCATGCCGGGAACGTACTTTGAAAGAGCGGCGGCCATGCCGCCGCCGAGCGGGTAATACACGCCGCCGGTGCCGCCGGTGGCGATGGAAATGTTCTGGGCTGCGGCGGCACCCGCGAAGGCGATGCCGGCGGCGAAGGCCAACAGGCCGGTGAACTTTTTCATGAAATCTCCTTGGAAAGTTGCTTTCTGCGCTCTTGGCAACGGCGCTTGGATTGGATAAACGGGTCGGCAAGATTCTACTTTAGTTGCCCGGGCGTTGAATAAACGCACGATCGGTCGTAGCATCGCGGCCTCCATGGCGACGGTCCAAAAGAGCGAGCGCACCAAGACCCGCGTCCTGCGCGAGGCGCTTGCGCTTGCGAGCCGGGTGGGCTTCGCGGGCCTGACGTTCGGCACCTTGGCCGAGCAGGCCGGGATCTCCAAGAGCGGCCTGTTCGCCCATTTCGAGTCCAAGGAAGACCTGCAGATCCAGACCTTGCGCGTGGCCGAGCAGATGTTCGTCGAGCGCGTGCTGGGCCCCGCCGTGAAGGAGCCGCGCGGCGTGGCGCGCCTGCGGCGCCTGTTCGACGGCTGGATGGAGTGGATCCATTCGGGCACCGTGCCGCGCGGCGACATCCTGACCGCGGCGGCGTTCGAGTTCGACGACGCGCCCGACGGCCCGATGCGCGCCGCAGTGGTCGAGGGCCACGGCAAGATGCACGGCACCATCGAGCGCATGGCCCGCCAGGCGGTGGAGGCCGGCCAGTTCGCCGCCGGGATCGAGCCGGCGCAGTTCGCGTTCGAGTTCCTCGGCATCGTGCACGCCCATCACCACGTGCGCCGCCTGCTGCGCACCGACCTGCACGCGCGCCGCGCGCGCGCCGCTTTCGAGCGGCTGCTCGCGACCAGCGCGGCCTGAGTCGCGCTCCCGGCTCGCGCCCGCCATGATCCTCGCCCCCCGGGACCGTATCGCCGACTACACCGCGCGCGGCTGGTGGGGAACCAAGCGCATCCACGACTGGTTCGACGAAGCGGTGCGCACGCGTCCGGCCGCCGAGGCGCTTGTCGATGCGCCCAACCGCGCCGAGTTCATCGCCGGTGCGCCGCGACGCCTCACCTGGCAGCAGCTCGACGCGGAAGTGCATCGCTTCGCGGCGCATTTCCTCGCCCTGGGCCTGGCGTCCGACGACATCGTGTGCATCCAGCTGCCCAACTGCGTCGAACTGCCCGCGGTGTATCTCGCGTGCGCGAAGCTCGGCCTCATCGCCACGCCGGTGCCGGTGCAATACCGCGAGCACGAACTGGCGCACATCCTCGCCCTCGTCGAACCGCGTGCGGTGGTGACAGCGGGCCGCATCCTGCGCCACCGCCATGCCGACATGATGCGCGGCCTCGCTCGCGAGCACGGGTCGATCCGCTCGGTGCTTGCCATCGACGAAGACGCAACGCAGACCGTTCCCGCCGCCGTTCTCGAGGAGCACGAGCGCAGCCACCGCGTAGATGCCAATGCGATCTTCACCATCTGCTGGACCTCGGGCACCGAGGGCGTGCCCAAGGGCGTGCCGCGCAGCCACAACGAATGGATGGCGATCCCGGAGAACATCATCCTGTCCGGCGGCCTGGCGCCTGGTTGCCACCTGCTGAATGCGTTTCCGCTTGTCAACATGGCCGGCATCGCCGGGCAGTTCCTGCCCTGGCTCATGACCGGCGCCAAGCTCGTGATGCACCACCCGTTCAGCCTGCCGGTGTTCCTCGACCAGGTGCGCGACGAAGCAATCGACTACACGGTCGCCGCGCCGGCCATCCTCGCGACACTGGCGCAGAACCCCGATCTCATGCGCGGCATCCCCGGCTCGCGCCTGCGCGCCATCGGCTCGGGCGGCGCGCCGCTCGCGCAGTGGACGGTGCAGGTGTTCACCGAGCGCTACGGCATCGACGTGATCAACTATTTCGGCACCAACGAGGGCGCCTCGCTCACCGCCAGCGCGCTCGACCTGCCCGACCCGGCCCTGCGTGCGACTTATTTCCCGCGCTTTGGCGTGGCGGGGCTCGAATGGAAGCTGCCGGTGGCAAAGCGTGTGTCAACGCGGCTGGTGGACCCGGACTCCGGCGAGGACATCGACACGCCAGGCCGGCCGGGGGAGCTGCGCGTCAAGGGACCGGCCGTATTCGCGGGGTATTACCGCTCACCGGAGATGACCGCGCGCGCCTTCGACGCAAGCGGCTACTACCGCACCGGAGACCTGTTCGAGATCGCCGGCGAGCGCAATGACCTGTACCGATTCGTCGGCCGCCTCAAGGACATCATCGTGCGCGGCGGCTTCAATATCTCCTCGGAAGAGCTCGAGGCGCTGCTGCTTGCGCATCCCGCGGTGCGCGAAGCGGCCATCGTCGGCTATCCCGACGACACGCTCGGCGAGCGGGTCTGCGCGGTAGTGGCCTTGCAGCCGGGCAGCGCGCTCGACCTGTCCACGCTGGTGGCCTTTCTGCGTAACGAAAAGAAGATGGCCTCGTACAAGTTGCCGGAGAAGCTCCTCGTGGTGGACGCGCTACCGAGGAACCCGGTGGGCAAGCTGCTCAAGCGCGAACTGCGCGCGGCGGTCGCTGCGGCGTCCTGAGGACGGATACGGCCGGCGCCGCCTTTACGCCGCAGCCGGATGGAACACGTTGTGACCATCGGCGTGGCGCACCACGCCGGCGCGCCCGAGGCTTTCGCGGGCCTGCAGGTCTTCCAGCACCGCGGCATCCGGAAGCGTGTTGGCAATGAAGCGCTCCCCGGTCGCCTCCAGCCGCCCGAGCACCACGCTGAAGGCCGGCCCGCGCTTGTCGTGCATGACCGTGTAGGTCTCGATCTTCGCGCGGCCGTCGGCGCGCTCGGTGAACGGCGCCTTGGGAAGTGCGTCGAGCCGCGCCTGCAACGCCGCGGGCTGCGCGCGCTGCCATGGCCCGGCGTACGGGGTGGTGGAATAGATCCCGTGCGAGTGCTTGGTCACCCAGTTGCCGTTGGCGGTGACCAAGCCATAGTCGCCGGGCGCGGCGCGCAAGCGACGCATCATTTCGCAGATCGACAGCGCGACATAGCTATTGCCCGGGCCACCGAAATACACCAGCCCCCCGGTCACCGTCAGTTCGCGCGGGTCGTCCTCGGCAATGCCGAGCTCGCGGCATGTGATTTCCACCGCCGAGGGAAAGCAGCTGTAGAGGTCGAGGTGGCGGATCTCCGCCATGGCCAGGCCCGCCATGGCGAGCGCCTCACCGGCCACCGCACGCATCGCGGGCGACGAATGCAGGTCGGCGCGCTCAGTGGTGTACCAATGGTCGTGGCCGTCGGCGCAGCCGTGCAGGTAAACCCATTTCGATTGCGGGATGCCCAGCGCCCGCGCGGTGCCCACCGAGGTCATGATGAAAGCTGCGGACTGGTCGATGAATGCGTTGGACACCATCAGTCGAGGGTACGGGAACCCGATCCAGCGGTTGTCGGCATCCACCGTCGCCAGGCGCGCGGCCGAATAACCTTCGCGCCGGGTAGCCATCGGATTGGCGGCGGCCACGCGCGCAAACCGGCTCATGAGCGCGCCCATCGACTGCATGTGCCGCTCGAGCGAGTGGCCGCGCTCAGCGCGGATCGCATTCTCGAACAGCGGGTACTGGGTGATCGCCGCGCGCAGGTTGTGGCGGTCCTCGTGGTCGCTCCAGCCGCGGCGCGGATCACCAACCATCTCGGGCTCGCCGCCCGGATCCTCGGCCCACGCGACCGGCAGCCCGGCGCGCTCCACACCGTGCTGCGTGCGCAGCGCCTCGCCACCCACGATCATGGCCGCACGAATTTCGCCGCGAGCGATTTGCTCGGCGAACTGGTTGACGAGGAACTGCGGCATGTTGCCGCCGTTCCAGGTGTACAGGCAGTGGGAGGGCGTGAGGCCGGCCCGGTCGGCAATGCTTTTCGGCGGGTTGGACGAACCGCCCAGGCGCGTCTCGAAGCGGTGGGAGGTGTCCTTGTATGAGCGCAGCATTGCGAGCGTGTCGATCGCGCCGGCCAGGCCCTGGCCTCCGGCATCGGCGAGCGCAAGGCGGGCGGCCTGGGCGATGAGGTCGTAGGGCGAGCGTCCGCGTTCGGCAGGCGTATCGAGGTCGGTCACGTCGCCACACCCGACCAGGATCGGCGTATTCGCCTCGGGCGCGCGCGCCGCCCCTCCCGCTTCACGCAGTCCCATCGTCATCCTCTCGAAAAGTCTGCGTCGATTCTGCCAGATCGGGTGCAACGGAGTTCCCGGCCAGGATGGCGGAAAGGCTTGCCAAATAGCACGATCGGTCTTAACGTCGCGCTTCGTTCCCGGAAGGCAGGAGGCAGGGCCATGGCAGCAGCACAGCGCGTGTATGTGCTCGGCGGGCACCAAACCGATTTCGCCAAGAATTGGTCGCGCGGCGGCGAGGACATCTCGGCCATCGTGCGCGACACCACCCTTGGCGCCCTCGCGGCCTGCGCCATGGAGCCGGCCGAGATCGACACCATCCATGTCGGCAATGCGTTTGGTGAACTGCATCGCCACCAGGCGCACCTCGGTGCGATGGTGGCCTCGACGATCCCGGCTTTCTACGGCACGCCGGCGGCGCGTCACGAGGCTGCCTGCGCCTCATCGAGCATCGCGGTGCTCGCCGCAATGGCCGAAATCGAGGCCGGCCGTTATGGTTGCGCGCTGGTGCTCGGCGCCGAGGAAGAACGCAACGTGCACGGCGACCAGGCCGCCCACAACCAGGCCGCCGCCGCGTGGGTCGGCCACGAGGGCGAGAACGCCAAGTTCATGTGGCCGCACATGTTCAGCACGCTGGGCGACGAATACGACCGGCGCTACGGCTTGAAGTACGAGCACCTCGGCCGCATCGCCGAGATCAACCTCGGCAACGCCAGGCGCAACCCCAATTCGCAGACCCGCGCGTGGAAGTACACCGATGCGAGCTTTCGCGCCGACGACGAAGCCAACCCGGTCATCGAAGGCCGCATCCGGCGCCAGGACTGCGGCCAGATCACCGACGGCGGAGCCGCGGTGATCCTCGCTTCCGCGGAAGTCGCCGCCGCCTACGCCAAGCGGCGCGGCGGCACGCTCGCCCAGCTGCCTTACATCGCAGGATGGGGCCATCGCACCGCGAGCCTGCTGATGAGCGAGAAACTGGAGCGCAGCCGCGGCGAGGCCTATGTACTGCCGCATGTGCGCGATGCGATCACCGCCGCCTGGCAGCGCGCCGAAATCGCCGGCCCCGAGGCGCTCGACGGCATCGAAACCCACGACTGCTTCACCACCACCGAGTACATGGCGATCGACCACTTC
>JBDTRN010000172.1:0-5499 GCA_039931715.1 Betaproteobacteria bacterium | reverse complement strand
AGCCCCGACCGCGCCGTAGTACGCCTTGCGGGTCTCGGAGGCCAACCGCAGCACCTCGAGCGTCACGCCGCGCTGCACCCGCGCGAAATTGCGCGCCTCGATCTCTGTCGCGAGCGGCATGGTGATCAACGCGAAGATGTTCATCGTCAATGCCTGCTCGATCTTGTACTCCCGGCCGCCAGGCTCGTCGCGCGAGGCGCGCAGCATCGACAAACGAGGATTCGACAGCCGCCCCGCCTGCACGAGGTCGGCTTCGCCGATACCAAGTTCGGCAAATGATGCCTGCAGGCCGCGGTTGTTGAGCAGCGCGACCTGCACGGCCGCGTCCGCCGTCAGCGGAGCCGACAGCAGTTCAGCGACGCGCTTGTCGCTGCTGTCGCGTTGCTCTTCAGACTTGATCCAGGCGACATCCTTGCCGGTGCGCTCCTTGACCGTGCGCTCGACCGAGTCGAAACCGCCGTCCTTGCTGAAGGTTGCGCAACCGCCAAGCGCCACCGATATCAGCGCCGTCATCAGGATGCGCCCGCTCATTACAAGGCGTGCGCTCATTGTTTGCCTCCGTGCATGCCGTGTTGGCCGTGCCCGCCGCTGGCGGGTGCGGGGACGGCGGCCGGCGGGGCAGCTGTCGGCGGCGCGGCGGACGCCGGTGCCGGCACGGCAGTTGGCTTGTCCGGCGCCTGGGCTTCGCGCGCATAGGCGCGCCAGCCGCCGATGCGGCCGACCTCGTCGTTGGCGGCGCGCCAGTCCCCGACCGGCGCTTCATCCAGGGGCCGATAGTCCGCGAACGCAGAACGGTAGGTCGCCGGCGGCACCTGTATGGCCGGGTCGGCCGGATCGGGTCGCGATTGCCCCAACACTGGCATGGCGATTGCCGCGCCTAGTACAAGAAAAACAGCATGCTTTGGACGCATGTCCAGACTCCCTGACAATGGTTCGAAAATTCCCGCGTGCAGGCGCACGGGGGCTGCGGCTCAGCGAGCCGCGCGACGAATCAGAGGGAGCGGACTAGAGGGGGTCGGTCGAGCTGCGCGGGCACGACGCCCACGAAGTGCAGCCCCACAAAAGGGATGCGGGATGCGCCAGCGGGCGCGAATGCAAATCTGCACTCGTCCTGGGCAGCGAACGCGAGACCGGATACGGCAGCGCACGCGGAAGCAGAGTGGGATGAATGCTTCTCCCCAGCGGACTCGTGCTGCGCGCTATGTTCATGTCCGGCATGTCCGTCCGCTTCGCCGGCCGTTTCCATCGACTGTTCGTGATGATCGGTATGCTGGTGCGCGGAAGCGGAAATGACGTCCTGCATTTCCTGCCCGCAATGCCACATGGCGATCGCCGCCAACCCGCGCAATGGCAGGGTCAGCAGCAATATCAACACGACCAGTGACTTGTACTTGCGGAGCATGGAAATTCTATTCGGGCCCAGTTTTTACGGCGCGTACCGTACATTTGAAACAACTTTTGCCGCTGCGGCCGGATTCTGCCCTCCGCCTCGGTGTTTGTAAATGCGCACTACCTGCTGTCGCTTGGAACGCCCTCCGCCCAATTGGTTCAATATCGGGTACGCACTCCTGGCGCGGCAGAATTGAACCTCAAGTGCAGCCTCGTATCGATGACCCTCCCCCTCAATCCTATGAGACGCCCATGCTCGCGGCGCTGAAGGCCCGCGCGAAAGCCCTCAAGATCGAGGTCGTCGCGCTGTATTTCGCCGCGCGCCATCCGGGCACACCGTGGTACGCGAAAGCGCTGATTGCAGCCATCGTCGCCTACGCGCTGAGTCCTATCGACCTGATCCCGGATTTCATCCCGGTGCTGGGCCTGCTCGACGACCTGCTGCTGCTGCCTTTGGGCATCGTCCTGGCCGTGCGCCTGGTGCCACTCGGCGTGATGGACGAATGCCGCGCCCGCGCGCAGGCCCAGCCGCCAGACGGCTCGCGCGCTGGGCACCTCGCGGCCATCGCGATCGTGGTCGTGTGGGTCACGGTGCTGGTGCTGGCGACCCTTGGCGTAGTCCGTTACATGACAGCCGATTAGCCCTGCGTCCTACAGAACTGGCGCCTCGGTCAGGGCGTAATGCCGTATTCGAAGAAAACCCCCGCGGTAGGCGAAGGAACGAAATGAGCGGCGATACGATCGGCGTTTTCGACTCGGGCGTGGGCGGACTGTCGGTATTTCGCGAGATCCGCGCCGCATTGCCCGGGGAAGACCTCGTCTACGTTGCCGATTCGGGCCACGCACCTTACGGCGATCGGCCCGGCGACTTCATCACGCGGCGCGCCGAAACGATCGTGGAATTTTTCGTTGATGCCGGTGCCAAGGCAATCGTTGTGGCATGCAACACCGCAAGCGCCGTCGCCATCCATGCGCTGCGATCGCGTTTTCCCATCGACATCGTCGCCATCGAACCTGCGGTCAAGCCCGCCGTCGCGATGACCCGCACCGGCGTGGTGGGCGTCCTCGCCACGCGCCAGACGATCGCGAGCGAGCGGCTCGCCCGCCTGATCCGACAGCACGGCCAGGGTGTGCGAGTCCTCGTGCAACCCTGCCCCGGCCTGGCCGAACTGGTGGAGTGCGGCGACCTCGACGGCCCTGCGGCGCAGGCCCTCGTGGCCCGATTCGTCGCGCCGCTGGTCGCGCAGGGCGCCGATACCATCGTGCTGGGCTGCACCCACTACCCCTTCCTCGTCGAGGCTATCCGCCGCGCCGCCGGCGCCGACGTGACGGTCATCGATCCGGCGGCCGCCGTTGCGCGCGAACTTCGCCGGCGGCTCGACACTGCCCAGCGGCTATCACGCCGGGACGCCCCCGGCATCGAGACCTTCTGGACCAGCGGCGACCCCGGCCGGGTCCAGCCCGTGGTCGCGCAGCTGTGGGGCAAGCACGTGCCAGTGCATGCGCTGCCGGCCGCGTTCTCACTGGCGCCTTCACTGGTCACTGGTCACTGGTCACTTGAGGCAAACCGCGCCCCCGGATAGAGTGGCGTCCTCCACACGCCGCCACCAGGGCGGGGAACCGAGCGAGGCCTGACCCAGGCTCGCCTGCCAGCACCCCGCCACCCCGCACCAGAGGAACCAATGACTAACCGCGATGACCTCAAGGCCGCCCTCGCACGGGCGCAGGCCGAATACGACCGTGCCGTCGCCGCGCGCAAAGCCGTGCCCGATTCGGAGCGCCGCAGGCTCGGCGAGGACCGCCGCAAGGCCGTGGACCAGTGGGCGCAGGCGGTGGAAGACCGCCGCAAGGCCCTGTCCGATCGGCGCGACCCCAATGCCGACCTCAGCAAGGCGCAGGCCGACCTCGAAAAAGCCGAATCCGACCTGCGCACGGCCACGGCGACCCTGGAGGAAATCGAGCGCAAGCTGAACCAGGCTTAACAGCGGACGTACTGCGCGGCATAGTCGCAAGGCGAAACCGCACGCCCCGAGTGTGGCCGCCGCGACTTACAATGCCCTCCTGCACGGACCGGCCGCAGAGCCGGCTTCCACACCCCAGGAGACACCGTGATATTCCCGCTACGCGCTGCCGCTGCATTGATCCTCACCGCGCTCGTGCCGTTCCCGGCATGGTCGCAGGCCTATCCCTCCAAGCCGATCAGGTACGTGGTGCCGTTCGCGCCGGGCGGCCCCACCGATACGTTCTCGCGCGCGCTGACCGCGCGCCTGGCCGAGCAGCTGGGCCAGCCGGTGGTGGTGGAGAACATCCCCGGGGCAGGTGCGGCGATTGGCATGGACCGGGTGGCGAAGTCGGCGCCCGACGGCTACACCATCGGCCTTGCCACGACCGGCACCCACGCCATCAACCCGGCGCTGTACGGCCCGAAGCTCCCCTACAACGCGCTCAAGGATTTCAGCCCGCTGAGCGTGGCGGTGGGCTACATCAACATCCTCGTGGTGCATCCGAGCGTTCCAGCGCGCAGCGTGGGCGAACTGGTGGCTTACGCCAAGGCCAATCCGGGCAAGGTGAATTTCGGCTCGGCCGGCAACGGTTCGTCCAACCACCTGTCGGGAGAACTGCTCAAGTCGCTCACCGGCGCGCCGATGCAGCACATTCCCTATAAAGGCTCCGGGCCCGCGCTCACCGACGTGATCGGCGGCCAGCTCACCTTCATGTTCGACTCGCCCGTGACCGTGCTGCCGCAGATCCGCGGCGGCAAGATCCGCGCGCTGGCGGTCACCACAGTGAAGCGCAGCGCCTACGCGCCCGACATCCCCACCATGGACGAGTCCGGCATGCCGGGCTACGCCGAGGCCGGCAGCGACTTGTGGTACGGCATCGTCGGCCCGGCCGGCATCCCTCGCCCGATCGTCGAGCGCCTCAATGCCGAGATCGTCAAGGCCTTGCGCTCGAGCGAAATGACCGAGCGCCTCAAGGCGCAGTACCTCGACGCATGGCCCACGACACCCGAGGAGTTCCAGAAGATCATCGAGGCCGACTACGCCAAGTGGGGCCGGATCGTGCGCGCCTCGGGTGCCAAGGTCGACTGATGGCCGCCAATCCCGCCGCCATGAAGGTCCAAGCCGAAACTAATGTCGGCGCGAAGTCGGGCACGAAACCGGGCACGAAACCCGAAACCTCCGCGGCGCGTGACGCCGATGCCCAGCCGAACCTGCCCGATGCGCGCGGGATCAACCTGTTCGAGGCCGATCCGGGCTACGCCGCGCTGCTCGCGCTCTACCTCGCGCCCAAGCTGCATGCCCACCTGATGCCGCACTTCGCGCGCCTGGGCGCCCTTGCCGGCGGCACGCTCGATGACCACGCACTGGCTGCGGACAAGAACCCGCCGGTCCTGCACCACCGCCGGCGCAACGGCGAGAACGCGCAGTGGATCGAGAAGCACCCGGCCTACCGCGCACTGGAACAAACCGCTTTCGGTGAGTATGGTCTCGCTGCGATGTCGCATCGCGGTGGCGTGCTCGGCTGGGCGGACAAAATGCCCCCGGCGGTCAAGTACGCGCTGACGTATGTGTACGTGCAGGCCGAGTTCGGCGTGTGCTGCCCGCTGTCGATGACCGATGCCACCACACGCACGGTGGCGAAGTTCGGCGACGCGGGGCTGGTCGCGCGTTACCTCCCCGGCCTCACCTCGCAGGACCTCGACGCGCTCACGCAGGGCGCGATGTTCATGACCGAGCAGGGCGCGGGGTCGGATGTCGGTGCAACGCGCACGCGCGCCGTGCGCAACGGCGACCACTGGCTGCTGCACGGCGACAAGTGGTTCTGCTCCAACGCCGATGCCGGCGTGGCGCTGGTGCTCGCGCGCCCGGAAGGCGCGCCGGCCGGCACCAAAGGCCTGTCGCTGTTCCTATTGCCGCGCATGCTGCCCGATGGCACGCCCAACCGCTATCACATCGTGCGCCTGAAGGAAAAACTCGGCACGCGCGACATGCCCAGCGGCGAGATCACACTGGAGGGCGCCACCGCCTACATGGTGGGCGACCCCGAGCGCGGCTTCGTGCAGATGGCCGACATGATCAACATGTCGCGCCTGTCCAACGGCATGCG
>JBDTRN010000171.1:0-5574 GCA_039931715.1 Betaproteobacteria bacterium | reverse complement strand
GCTTCGAGGCGCTGGTGTTCAAGGCCTCGCGCGGGATCGAGGATATCTACGAGCTCACCTATATCAGGAAGGACGGAAGCCGCTTCCCGGCCGTCGTCTCGGTAACGGCGCTGCGCGACGCGCAGAACGCGATCATCGGTTACCTTTTGATCGGCACCGACAACACGGCACGCAAGCAAGTGGAAGAAGAGCAGAAAAAGCTCGACCAGCGCCTGCGCGACCAGCAGTTCTACACAAGGTCCCTCATCGAATCCAACATCGACGCGCTGATGACCACCGACCCCGCGGGCATCATCACCGACGTCAACAAGCAGATGGAGGCGCTCACCGGCTGCACGCGCGACGAACTCATCGGCGCGCCGTTCAAGAGCTACTTCACCGACCCGGAGCGCGCCGAGGCGGCGATCAAGCTGGTGCTGGGCGAGAAAAAGCTCACCAACTACGAGCTCACCGCGCGCACGCGGGACGGCAAGGAAACAGTGGTCTCCTACAACGCGACCACCTTTTATGACCGCGACCGCAAGCTGCAGGGCGTGTTCGCCGCGGCGCGCGACGTCACCGAGAGGAAACGCCTCGACCACGCACTGGAGGAGGCCAAGGAAGCGGCCGAGGACTCCAACCGCGCCAAGAGCATCTTCCTCTCCACCATGAGCCACGAGATCCGCACGCCCATGAACGGCGTGCTCGGCATGCTCGAGCTGCTGAGTCTCACCAAGCTCGACGCCGCGCAGCGGGTCACGCTGGAAGTGGTGCGCGAGTCGGGCACCTCGCTGCAGCGGATCATCGACGACATCCTCGACTACTCCAAGATCGAGGCCGGCAAGCTCGAGGTGCGTCCCGAGGCTTCCTCGATCACCTCCGCGCTCGAAGCGGTGCGCGACATCTATTCGGGCAATGCAAGCAGCCGCGGGGTCCTGCTCAAATGCAGCATCGATCCCAAGATCAGCGCTGCGCTCATGGTCGACCCGATGCGGCTGCGCCAGATCCTCAACAACCTGGTCAGCAACGCGCTCAAGTTCACATCCCGGGGCCAGATCGAGCTCAAGGCCGAGCTGGTCGATCGCGCCGACGGCGAGGACCGGGTGCGTTTCTCGGTGGCGGACACCGGGATCGGCATCTCGCAGGAGGACCAGGCACGCCTGTTCGAGCCGTTCGTCCAGGCGACGAGCGACGCCGCCGGGCGTTTCGGCGGCACGGGCCTGGGGCTCACGATCTGCCGGCGCCTCGCAAAGATGATGGGCGGCTCGATCCAGATGGCAAGCGAGCTTGGCGTGGGCACCACCATGACCCTCGAACTGTCGCTGCCGATAGCCGATCCTCTTGCCCTGGCCGCGGCGAATGCCGGTCAGGCCGCCAACGGGTTGAACTCTTCCACACTTCTGCGCCGCGCCGCGCCGGACATCGAAGCGGCGCGAGAGGAGGGGACCCTGGTGCTGCTCGCCGACGACCATCCCACCAACCGGTCGCTGCTGCTGCGCCAGGTGAACATGCTGGGCTATGCGGCGCAGAGCGCGGAAGACGGCGTGCAGGCGCTCGCCATGTGGAAGACCGGCCGGTTCGCAATGCTGATCACCGATTGCAACATGCCCGAGATGAACGGCTACGAGCTGACCCGGGCGATCCGGGAAATCGAGAGGGCCCCGGACGCCAAGGGTGGCGGCCGCATTCCGATCGTCGCCTGCACGGCCATCGCGCTGGAAGGCGAAGCCGAGGCCTGCGTGGCCGCCGGCATGGACGACTACCTCGCCAAGCCGGTGAGCCTCATGGACCTGGCCAAGAAACTCGACCAGTGGCTGCCGGTTGCCCAGGCGGCCGTGCCCGTCGACCGCTCCCTGCTGGCCGCGATCTGCGGCGGCGATGCTGCAGCCGAGCGCGAAATCCTCACCGACTTTCGCCGTGCCAACGAGGACGATGCCGCCAGCCTGCGGGCCGCCGTGCGGGACTGCGACGCGAACCAGGTCAAGCACGCGTCGCACCGCATCAAGGGCGCGAGCAGCGCCATCGGGGCCAACGGGCTGGCCGCGGTCTGCGAGCGCCTTGAAACCGCCGGCCGCGCCGGGGACTGGGTTGCGATCGAATCCAGCATGAGCGCGTTCCAGTTCGAAATGGAACGCCTCAACTCCTACTGCGAGGCGGCATGACGAACATCGCGACTCTCCGCATCCTGGCCGTCGAAGACCACGAGTTCCAGCGCAAAATGTTGCTGCGGATCCTGGCCGGGCTCGGCGCAACCAATGTATCGGTGGCCGCGGATGGCAATGAAGCGTTGAAGATCGTCATGGGGCCCGGTGCGGCGATCGACATCATCATCAGCGACCTCGACATGCCGGGCATGGACGGGGCCGAATTCATGCGCCACCTGGGCGAGGCGCTGTTGCCGGTGGCGATCATCCTCGCCAGCGCGCTCGGCGGATTCCTGCTCACCTCGATCGAAACCATGACGCGCGACTACGGGGTCAGGATCCTGGGCGTCATCGAAAAGCCGCTTACGCCGGCCAAGGTTTCGGCGCTGATCGAACTCTATGCACCGGAGCCATCGGTGCCGCTCGAAGTCTGGAGCCAGGTGAAGGCAGCGCCCTCGCTGGCCCTCAAAAGCCTTGCCGACGGGCTGAAGCGGCAATTCACAGAGCTTTCGCGCATCGCGCAGCCGGCGGCGCCCATCGACCGATTGGTGCTTGCCGCGCTCAGTGGCGGCGATGCCGCGGCGGAACGCGAAATCCTCGCCGACTTCCGCCGCGCCATCGCAAGCGATGCTGCCGCCTTCATGCAAGCGGTGGGCGCGCACGACTTCGCGCTGGTGACGAGCACCACCGACCGCATCGCAAACGCCAGCCGAATCATCGGCGCCATGGCGCTGGGCCAGGCGACCGAGCGTGTGCGGCGTTCCGGTTCGCTCGGCGACTGGGGTGTGGCCGAATCGAGATTGGTGAAATTCAAGCGCGAGCTGGCGCGGCTGGATGCGTACTGCGAGGCGGAACAATGCTCATCTCCGGCCTGAGATTCCTCGCGGTCGAGGATCACGAATTCCAGCGCGGCCTGCTGCTCAAGATGCTCGCAGGGCTCGGGGCGACCGGAGTCCGCGCCGCTGCCGACGGACGCGCGGCACTGATGATCGTCCGCTCGCAGACGCCGCCGGTGGACATCGTCATCAGCGACCTCGACATGCCGGGCATGGACGGCATGGAGTTCATGCGCCACCTCGGGGAGTCGGGCTTCCCGGTGTCCATCATTCTCGTCAGTGCGCTCGGCGCGCCGCTGCTTGCTTCGGTGGAAACCATGACGCGTGCCTACGGGGTTCGCATCCTTGGCGTGATCGCCAAGCCGGTCACGCCGGAAAAGCTCGAAGCGCTGATCCGGGTCCATCTGGAGGATCCGCCGGACCACGTGCGCGGGGGCGCGGCGGCGCAAACATTCGAGCTCGACGAGATTGTCGAAGCCCTGCAGAACGACGAGTTCGAGCCGTTCTTCCAGCCCAAGGTCAGCATGGCTTCCGGGCAGGTGACCGGCGCCGAGGCGCTCGCGCGCTGGCATCACCCGCAGGAGGGAATCGTCCTGCCCGCGGCCTTCCTCGCACCGCTCGAGGACGGCGGCAAGATCGACCTGCTGACCGGCATCATGGTTCGCAGGGCTGCGGCGTTCTGCAAGCAATGGCACGCATCCGGTTCGCCTGAGGCGACGGTATCGGTCAACCTGTCGATGAAATCCCTGGCCGACGTGCACCTGGCGGAGCGCATCACCGAGCTCGTGCACGCCGCGAGCCTCGAGCCGAAATTCATGATCCTCGAAGTGACCGAGTCGTCGACCAGCAGCGACTCGGGCGCCGCGCTCGAGACCCTGTCGCGCCTGCGCATGAAGGGATTCGGCCTGTCGATCGACGACTACGGCTCGGGCAGCGCGTCGATCCAGCCCCTGACGCGCATCGCATTTACCGAACTCAAGATCAGCCGCACCCTGGTGGCGAACGCGCTTACCCAGCAAGCGGCGGAAATCGTCCTCGAATCCAGCCTCACCATGGCAAAGAGGCTGGGCATTTCCTCCGTTTGCTCAGGCATCGAGACAGAAGACCAGCGGCTCCTCGTGCGCCAGCTCGGCTGCGAGGTTGCGCAGGGCTACCTCATCGGCCGGCCGGCGAAGGCCGCGAGCTTCCTGAAATGGGTGAAGGACCGGCCGCTGGGTTAGTGAACCTACGTCTCACATGCTACTTGTGCACGATGATTTCGCCCTTGTCGTTGTCAACCCGGACGTACGTCTCGTAGAAGGAAATGACAGGTTCGACGCCAAACTTTTCCTTCATTTTGCGGCGCAGTTCCGGGGTGTACCAAGCTTCCGCCGCTTCGCGTGACTCCCAGTAATAGACACCGCCGCCGCCCGCTTCTCCGTTAATGTAGTCCTTGCGCAACAACCCTTTATCCGCCAGGGCGCGGAACGTGGGGGCCGACTGCGTCTGCATCGCGATAGCCTCTTCGCGGCTGCGTTGGATCGGGATTTGCACAACTACGATAATCATGGTGCCTCCTGTGTATCTCAGTCGTCGGTGTTACTGCACGCTTACGCCGCGCTCGCGAATAATGCGAGCCCATCGTGCGTACGCGTTGCGGATTGGCGCCGCAAACTCGTCAGTGGTGCCACTCCTGGCCTGCCTCGAATTCATGTGGGTAAGCCGGCGGCTGCGGGCAGCTGCGACCGCGGCAGTAGCTTGGTGCGCAACTTCGGCCACTCGACCTTGCCCTTTTCGCGCAGCAGATCGAAGTTGGCCGCGATCGCCGGCGCGATGATGCCCTGGGAAAAGCTCGGCCGCTCCTTGATTCTCATGTACCAGTCACGCACGCGCGGCAAGTCGTGCTCCCAAAGTTCCGCCATCTGCATGGTCTCGAGGCGATACATGTACGGCGCATAGGCCGCTTCGGCCAAGCTGTACGCGCCGCCTGCCAGCCATTGGGCGTCGCCGAGCCGGATTTCCAGGTCAGCGAGGACGCGCTGGAACCGATGCAGCGCGCCGATTACCTGGGGGGCGTCCGATCCTTGCTCGATGACCTGCTTCTTGACTGCGCGCTTATCCGGATCGCGCACTTCCTTCAGGTACCTTTCCAACGCCTCCGGTTTCATGTCGAGATAGCGGTGCCGGTAGCCGACTGCGTTCATGAGTACTCCGGCGGCCGCATGCAGGCCGTCATCAAGGCGCTTCAGCCACAGTCTCATGCGCGCCCGCTCATGGAAGTCCACCGGCCGGAGTGAAAATTGGGGAAATGCGTCGTCGAGATACTCGAGGATTACCGTCGACTCGATGACCACCTTGCCGTCGTGAACGAGCGTGGGCACCACGCCGTTTGGGTTGAGTTTGAGGTAGACGGGGTCATGCTGGGTGAGAACGCCGGGAGCAGGCGTGCCGCCATCGAGGCCCAGGATCACGGTGATACCTTCCCACTCCAGGCGCTTTTCGGCCAGCACGATACGGACCTTCGCCGCGCACACAGCGGTTCCGTAGTGATAAAGCTGAAGCACGATCCACCTCCTTCGAGTCGCTGGCACGGATCCGCAGAATAGGGAAGAAACCAGCGTCAAGTGCTGTCAAGA
>JBDTRN010000170.1:0-5632 GCA_039931715.1 Betaproteobacteria bacterium | reverse complement strand
TTACTCCGTGTGGCTGCGCGCGTGGGAAGTCGACCGGCGCCTTGGCGCGCAGAAGGAATCCAACCAGGCCCTCGAGCGGCGCAACCTCGCGCTGGGTGCCGAGGTGCGCGACCTCAAGCAGGGCTACGATGCGATCGAGGAGCGCGCGCGCTATGAATTGGGCTTCGTAAAGGCCGACGAGGTATTCTTCCAGGTGGTCGATGTCCCCAAGGCGGGGGTGGCGCCTGCCTTCCCCGCGACGTCGACGGCACCACCGACGGTCGCATTACCCGAAAAGCCCGCCGCGAAGCACGCAGCGAAGCCGAGCGCAAAGCCCGGCTCCAAGGGCGACTGACGCAACGACCGTCGTTACGAACCAAGGAGGTTCCATGCAACTTTCCGCCGGGCAACTTGCCGATTTCGATCGCGACGGCTACCTGTTTTTTCCTGACCTTTTCACCCCGCCCGAAATGGCGAACCTGCTCGCCGAAGTGCCGCGCATCTACGCCGAGCAGCGGCCCGAGGTGGTGCGCGAGAAAGACGGCGTCACTCCGCGCACCAGTTTTGCCGCGCACACCTACAACCCGGTGTTCGCCAAGCTCGCTCGCCACCCGCGGCTCATCAGTCCGATCGAGCAGGTGTTCGGCGAGAAGCTCTACATGCACCAGTTCAAGATCAACGCCAAGGCCGCCTTCGACGGCGACGTGTGGCAGTGGCACCAGGACTTCGGCACCTGGCACCGCGACGACGCAATGCCTGAGCCGCGCGCCATGAACGTGGCGCTGTTCCTCGAGGAAGCGAACGAGTTCAACGGGCCGCTGATGTTCATTCCCGGTTCGCACAAGGGCGGCGTGCTCAACGCGGGCCACGACACCAGGACCACCAGCTACCCGCTGTGGACTGTGGACAACGAAACCATCACGCGCCTGGTCGAGCGCGGCGGCATCGTGGCGCCCAAGGGTCGGCCCGGCTCGATGCTGATGTTCCACTGCAACCTGGTGCATGCCTCGGGCAGCAACCTCACGCCGTGGAACCGCACCATCGTGTACCTGTCGCTCTGCGCGGTGTCGAACCACATCCGCCAGTTCAAGCGCGCGGAATATATCGCGCACCGCGATTTCACCCCGATCGAAGCACTGCCCGACGATTGCCTCGTGCGCGACGACATCCGTGTCCCGGTCAAGGAGGCCGCCTGAAATGAACCTGCACAGCATGCTGCAAAAGCGCGAGGCCGCAGGCAAGCCGCTGCGCGTGGGCGTGATCGGCGCGGGCAAGTTCGGCGCCATGTACATCGCGCAGGTGCCGCGCACGCCGGGCGTTCACCTGGTGGGCATCGCCGACCTGTCGCCCGACAACGCCAGGACCAACCTCGGCCGCACCGGCTGGCAGCCCGAGTGGTACGGCGCCGCTACACTCGATGCGGCGATGAAGGAACGGCGCACCCACGTGGGCGAAGACTGGAAAAAACTCGTCGAGCATCCCGGCGTGGACATCGTGGTCGAGGCCACCGGCAACCCGATCGCGGCGGTCGAGCATGCGCTGCACGCCATGGCGCACGGCAAGCACGTGGTCATGGTGACAGTGGAGGCCGATGCGTTTTGCGGCCCGCTTCTGGCCGAGCGTGCCGAGGCGGCAGGGGTGGTGTACAGCCTCGCGTACGGCGACCAGCCCGCGATCATCTGCGACCTCGTCGACTGGGCGCGCGCCGCGGGCTTCCCGGTCGTGGCCGCCGGGCGCGGGCACAAATGGCTGCCGCATTTCGGCCAGTCGACCCCGGAAACGGTCTGGGGCTATTACGGCCTTACACCCGAGCAGGCCGAGCTCGGAGGGCTCAACCCGAAAATGTTCAATTCCTTCCTCGACGGTTCCAAACCCGCCATCGAGAGCACCGCCGTCTGCAATGCCACCGGCCTCACGCCCGCACCCCAAGGCCTCGAGTACCCGGCCGGCGCGGTGGACCAGATCCCAAACCTGATGCGGCCGAAATCCGAGGGCGGCATCCTGCACCACAAGGGGCAGGTTGAGGTGGTGTCGTCGCTTGAGCGCGACGGCACGCCGATCCCGTACGACATCCGCTTCGGCGTGTGGGTCGCCTTCGAAGGCGAGTCCGAGTACATCCGTCGCTGCTTCTCCGAATACGGCGTGAAGACCGACGACTCGGGCCGCTATGCCTGCCTGTACAAGCGCTGGCACCTCATCGGGCTTGAGGTCGGTATCTCCGTTGCTTCGGTGGGGCTCCGGCGCGAGCCCACGGGTTGCCCGACCGGGTTTCGCGCAGACGCTGTGGCCACCGCCAAGCGCGCACTCAAGGCGGGCGAGTTGCTGGATGGCGAAGGCGGCTACACGGTGGTCGGCCGGCTCATGCCCGCCGAGGCGTCGCTGGCCGAAGATGCGCTGCCCCTGGGCCTCGCGCACGGCTGGAAAGTGCTGCGTCCGATCGCGGCCGGGCAGGTGGTCAAGTGGAGCGACGTGGCGGTGGACGCCAACAACACCGCTGTCAAACTGCGGCGCGAGATGGAAGCGCGCTACAGGCAGCCGCAGCGTTCGGCGGCCTGACCTACTTCTTCAGCGAGTCGAGGAAACTGAAGATCGCCGTGTGATCGGCGCCGGGCAGGGAGGTTGCGGCGTCCTTCCACAGCGCGATCGTTTCTTCTGCGAGCGGCACGGGCACGTTGAGCGCGCGCGCGAGGTCGCCCGCCGTGGCGAGGTCCTTGGCCATCAGGTCGATGGCGAAGCCCGAGGCGAACTTGCCCGACAGGATGTGCTGCTTGAGCTTGCTCTCGGTCGAGTTGTTGCGCCCCGAGGACGCGTTGAGCACGTCGGTCATCACCGCCGGGTCGAGGCCGAAAGCCCGCGCCACCAGCAGCGCCTCGGCCGCGGCGGCGAGGCCGGCGGCCGAAACGTAGTTGTTGAGCGCCTTCATCGCGTGCCCCGAGCCCAGCGGCCCGGTAAGGATGATTTTGGCACCCAGTTTCTCAAGCACCGGGCGCGCGCGCTCGACGGGCTCGGGGCGGCCACCCGCCATGATCGCCAGCGTCGCGTCCTTCGCTTTGGACACGCCCCCGGATACCGGTGCATCGACCATCTCGATGCCGCGCTTGGCAAGCTCCTCGCCCAGCGCGCGCGTGCCCATGGGGGCCGACGAGCTCATGTCGAGCAGCATCTGGCCCGACTGGAGCCCGGCGGCAAGGGCCACCTCGCGCACGATCGCGCCGTTGGGAAGCATCGTGACGAGGATGTCGGCGCCGCGCGCCGCCTCGGCCACATTGGCGCAGCGTACTGCCGTGGGGTGCTCGGTGCAGAACGCGTCCAGCATCGCGTGCGAGGCGTCGGCGACACGCAGGGAAAAACCCGCCCGGGCGAGATGCCCGGCCATCGGCCGGCCCATCATGCCCAACCCGGCGAAAGCGATCGTCAAAGCCATGTGGATCCCCCTGAAAGTCGAACTTTGATTTTAGAAGAGTTAACTGACATGCGGCTTCCAGGGCAGTTGTAATATTAGTTCCGGTATATTCGACGGGACGGGACGCTACTTCTTCGCGTCTTCCTCGAACACCTCGCGAGCGCAGCGAAAGGCCTCGACCGCGGCCGGCACGCCGCAATAGATCGCGGTCTGCAGGAAGACTTCCTTGACCTCGTCCTTGGAAAGCCCGTTGGTGAGCGCGCCGCGGATGTGCAGCTTGAGCTCCGGGCCCTTGCCCAGCGCCGTGAGCATGCACAGGTTCATGATGCTGCGCGTCTTGCGCGGCAGGCCGGGGCGGTTCCAGATGTCGTTCCAGCAATAGGTGTTGAGCAGCTCCTGGAACTCGCGGTTGAAGTCGTCGGTGCTGGCGACCGATTTGTCGACATAGGCGGCGCCCAGCACCTCGCGGCGGGTCTTGAGGCCGGCGTCGAAACGTTCCTTGTGGGTCTTCTTGTCCATGCTGTCTCCTGGGAGTGGGTAGGGCGGGCCGGCAGGGCGCCGGCGGCTCGCATCGAATATACCGCCTGCATGCACTAAAATCGCCGCATGTTCGCCATGTTGCGTCGATCGTTCTCTACGGTGCTGCTTGCGGCCCTTGCGCTCGTGGCAGTGCCGGCCGGCGCGGCGATCCCGTCGTTGGTGCTACCAACGCGCGACGGCGTGCCTTCCCTCGCGCCCATCCTCGAGCCGGTCACCCCGGCGGTGGTCAACATCTCGGTGATCAGTCGCTCGCCCGAGGAGAACAACCCGCTCGCGCGCGACCCGTATTTCCGCCGATTCTTCGGCCTGCGCTCGCCCGAGCCGCAGCTCTCGGCCGGCTCGGGCGTGATCGCCGACGCTAAAAACGGCTACGTCCTAACCAACCACCACGTCATCAAGGACGCGATCCAGGTTTTCGTGATCCTCAAGGACGGGCGCCGCTTCCAGGCCAAGGTGGTGGGCAGCGACGCAGGCACCGACATTGCGCTGCTCACGATCCCGCCCGAGCGGCTGGTCGAGGCGCGTTTCGGCGATTCGGAAGTGCTGCAGGTGGGCGACTTCGTGATCGCCATCGGCAACCCCTTCGGCATCGGCCAGACGGTGACCTCGGGCATCGTCTCGGCACTGGGACGCTCGGGCCTCCTGCCCGAGGGCTACGAGGATTTCATCCAGACCGACGCCTCGATCAACCCGGGCAACTCGGGCGGCGCGCTCATCAACCTGAAGGGCGAACTGGTGGGCATCAACACCGCGATCCTTGGGCCTACGGGCGGGCAGGGCGGCAACGTCGGCATCGGTTTTGCGGTGCCCACCAGCATCGTGCGCACGGTGATGTCGCAGCTCATCCGCTTCGGCGAGATGAAGCGCGGCTGGCTGGGCTTTGTCACCCAGGACTTCACGCCGGCGCTGGCCAAGTCGCTCAGCATCCCCGAGCGGCCCGGCGCGGTGATCGCGCAGGTGCAGCCCGACTCGCCCGCCGCCGCCGCCGGCCTGAAGGAGGGCGACGTCATCGTCGCGGTGGGCAACCGGCTGGTACGCACCTCCTCGGAACTGCGCAACCGCATGGGCCTTGCCACCATTGGCGAGACGTTGGACTTTCGCGTAATGCGCGGCAGCCAGGAGCGCCGCGTGCAACTCAAGGTAAGCGAGGTACCCGCTGCGCCGCCCAGCGCTGCCGGCACGGAGACGGTGCCGCTGCTGGCCGGTGCCTCGGTCTCGGACGCCACGCGCACCGCGGGCGGGCAGAAGTCGCCGGTGGTCTATGTGTCGAAGGTCGAGCCGGGCTCGGCGGCGTTCAGGATCGGGCTGCGCGCAGGCGACGTGATCATCGGGGCCAACAACAAGCGCGTAGGCACCGTGGCCGAGCTGGTGGCGGCGCTGCGGGGCAACGAGCGCATGGTGATCAACCTCCTGAGAGGGGATTTCCAGCTCTCGATCTCGGTGCGGTAGGGGGCGGGTAACAACGCAGCGGCACCACGGCCGGATGCGCGATTCGCGCAACAACCGCCTCGTACGTTCAAATGGACTAGTAAGGATTAGTACCTTAGATGCAGCTAAGGGCGATTCTGCACGCCCGTGTCACGGAGTTTCTCGCCTCCTGATTGCGCCTCGATTCAACGTGGAGCAGGATGTTGTTGGATCGAAAAAACGAGAACCAAGGGAGCGTCGGTGCAGCTCACGATCATCGGCCAGTTGGTGCAAGCCCTCGGA
>JBDTRN010000169.1:0-5634 GCA_039931715.1 Betaproteobacteria bacterium | reverse complement strand
TACCGATACACGAATGGGCAGGAGCATCAATAACGGCGCGGTTCTCGAAAAATCAATGTTGCAGATTGGGCGGGACGCCCGGTCAGTTGCAGCGCAGGTTCTCGCCGCGTTCGACCGGCCGGGTGCAGTCCTGTTCGTTCACGCGGCGCGAGGTGTCGAGCGGCGGCGTCCTCACCTGCACCTCGGCGCCCGAATCGCGCCCGAAGAGCCATCCCAGGCCCAGCGCGCCGATGATCGACGTGCTGCCCGGCGCATCGGCGAAACGCACGCCCACGCCGCTGGAACTGAATGACCCGCCCGGGCCCACGCTGGGCGCGGTGGCCGACTTGCCGGCGTTGCCGAACTGGAAACCGAGGTTGCCGTTGCAGCCCGCGAGCAGGGCTGCCGCGGTGAGCAGGGCGGCCGATGCCATGTTGCGCTTCATGCCCCTAGTCTCGCGCCGCGCGGCGCAGCCGGTCAAGCACCGCCTGCCATTCAGGCAGGTCGGGCGGGAGTTCGATGAGCAGCATGCGCGCGCCGGTGGTGTCGAGCTCGCGCAGCGCCGCGTACAGCTTTTGCGCGTAGGCGGCCGGGTCCTTCGGCATTCCCAACCAGAAGTCGACCCGCTCGTCGGGGATGCCGAAAGCGAGCACCGCGGCCTCATTGCCCAGGCGGGCAATTTCTGCGTCGAGCGATTGCCCCGCGACCAGCCGGGCCGGCGTGCGCGGGGCGTAGTGCGCCATCAGGCTGCCGGATACGCGCGGCGCCTGTGCGTCGGGTGTGCCGACAGGCTCACCCAGCACTTCCTCGACCTGAGCGGCGGTGATGCCCCCGGGTCGCAGCAGCACGGGCCGCTCGCGCGACAGGTCGATGATGGTCGATTCCAGCCCCACGCCGCAGGCGCCACCGTCGAGCACTGCATCCACATCCCCGCCAAGGTCATCGCGCACGTGCTGCGCGGTGGTCGGCGACACGCGCCCGAAACGGTTGGCCGATGGCGCCGCCAGCCCGCCGCCGAAGGCGTCCAGCAGCTCGCGCGCGAGAGGGTGCGCAGGCACACGCAGGCCGACCGTGTCCTGCCCGCCGGTCACGAAATCGCCCACGTTCGCCGCGCGTTTGAGAACCAGCGTGAGCGGCCCGGGCCAGAAGCGCGCCGCGAGGTTGTGCGCGGCAGCGGGTACCTCGCGCGCCCAGGCAAAAGCCCTGGCAGCGTCGGCGAAATGAACGATCACGGGGTGGTCGCCGGGCCGGCGCTTGACCGCGTAGAGGCGCTCGATCGCCGCAGCGCTCGACGCATCGGCGCCCAGGCCATACACCGTCTCGGTGGGAAACGCGACCAGCCCGCCGCGCCCCAAGAGGTCCGCGGCCTGCCGGACGGCGGGGTTCACGCCGAGGGGAGCACCGCGGCGCGGACCGCGTCGGACTGCTTCTTGCGGAAGTCGGTGAGCTTCTGCGCAAGCGCCGGGTCGCCAAGGGCGAGCAGCGCGACGGCGAACAGCGCCGCGTTGGCGGCCCCTGCGTCGCCGATGGCGAACGTGGCCACCGGGATGCCCTTGGGCATCTGCACGGTGGACAGCAGCGAGTCCATGCCGTTGAGGTGCTTGGAGGGCATCGGCACGCCGAGCACCGGCAACGTGGTGTGCGCTGCGACCACGCCGGCCAGGTGCGCCGCGGCGCCGGCGCCGGCGATGATGCATTTCATGCCGCGGCCCGGAGCCGCCTTGACGAACTGCTCGACGAGGTCGGGGGTGCGGTGCGCCGACATGGCGCGCGCTTCGTAGGCGACGCCGAATTCATCCAGCATCCTGGCCGCCTGCTTCATCACCTCCCAATCAGAGGTGGAGCCCATGAGGATGCCGACAAGAGGATTAGACATGATTGTGGTGTGGTGGTTGGGTTGGGGATGCGGGGCTCAGGCGAGCTTCCTGCCCGTGAGGCGCTCGAGCGCTTCGCGGTACTTTTCCGAGGTGCGCGCGAGCACGTCGGCGGGCAGCTTTGGCGCGGGCGGCTTCTTGTCCCAAGTGAGGGTCTCGAGATAGTCGCGCACGAACTGCTTGTCGTACGAAGGCGGGCTGATGCCCACCTTGTACTGGTCGGCGGGCCAGAAGCGTGACGAGTCGGCAGTCAGCACCTCGTCGATGAGCACCAGGGTGTCATTGGCGTCCAGGCCGAACTCGAACTTGGTGTCGGCGATGATGATGCCCTTGGTGGCTGCGAAGTCCGCCGCTTCCTTATACAGGCGCAGGCTCACGTCGCGCACCTTGTCGGCGAGGGCGGTGCCGATCAACTTTCCCATCTGCTCGAACGAGATGTTCTCGTCGTGCTCGCCCATCTCGGCCTTGGTGGCCGGGGTGAAGATCGGCTCGGCGAGCTTGGCCGCCTGCTGCAGGCCCTTGGGCAGCTGGATGCCGCACACCGCGCCGGTCTGCTGGTAGTCCTTCCAGCCCGAGCCGATGATGTAGCCGCGCACCACCGCCTCGATCGGGAGGGGCTTCAGCTTTTTAACCACGATCGAGCGACCGCGCACCTGCGCCTTTTCGTCGGCGCCGGAGACCACCGATTCGGGGTCGATGCCGGTCAGGTGGTTGGGCACCACGTGGGAGAGCTTTTCGAACCAGAAATCGGCCATCGCGGTGAGCACGCGCCCCTTGTCGGGGATCGGCTCGCCGAGCACGACATCGAACGCCGACAGCCGGTCGGAGGTCACGATCAGCATCTTGTCCTCGTCGACCGCATAGATGTCGCGCACCTTGCCGCTGGTGATCTTGGGCAGGCTCTTGAGCGACGCTGCGTAGAGGGGGGTAGTCATCACGCGCCCGCCTTCTCGAGGTCTTTCTTCCATTTGCCCTCGGCCGCGAGGCTGTTCATGTGCGCGCGGTGCGCAAACGCCGCCTGCGCGGCGGACACGTTGGCCGGTTTGCCGCCCCACGCCTTGAGGGCAGTGTTCTGCAGCGCGCGCGAATACGAGAACGTCAGCGGCCACGGCGCCCCCACGCGGTTCATGGCATCAAGGTGGGCGGTGGCCAGCAGGTCGGACTGGCCACCCGAAAGGAACACCACGCCGGGCAGCGCCGCCGGCACGGTGCGCTTGAGCACACGCAGCGTGCGTTCGGCGACTTCGGCCACACCGGCCTGGGTCACGCAGGCATTGCCCGAGACCACCATGCTCGCCTTGAGGATGGTGTGCTCGGAGGACACGTTGTAGGCGGCCAGAGCGGCGAAGGTGGCCCGCAGTGTCGACTCGGTGACCTCTTCGCAGCGCTCGATGGTGTGGTTGCCGTCGAGCAGCACTTCGGGCTCGATCATCGGCACGATCGAGGCGGCCTGGCATGCCGCCGCGTAGCGCGCGAGCGCGTGGGCGTTGGCGTAGATGCAGGTGTGCGAAGGCATATCCTCGCCGATCGTGATCACCGCGCGCCACTTGGCGAAGCGCGCGCCGAGCTTGAAGTATTCGGCCATCCGCTTGTCCAGGCCATCCAGGCCCTCGGTGACCTTCTCCCCGCCGGTGGTGAGCGGGATGTTGACCGTACCCTTGTCGACCTTGATGCCGGGGATCACCCCGAGGTTCTTCAGCAGGGTCGGGAACGGCACGCCGGCTGCGTCGGACTGGCGCAGCGTCTCGTCGTGCAGGATGACCCCGGAGACGAAACTGTTGATCCCGGGCGTGGCGAACAGCAGCCCGCGGTAGGCGCGCCGGTTCTCCTCGGTGCAATCGACGTTGACCGACTGGAAGCGCTTTTCGCAGGTGCCGGCCGACTCGTCCGCGGCCAGCACCCCTTTGCCTGCGGCCACCATCGCGGCGGCGGTTTTCGAAAGCAGCGTTTTATCCATGGTTGCGACTGATCCTCTCGCGGAACGTTGGCCGGATCGACGTTGTGGGGGCGTCGAAAGGTGCGAATTTTACCCGAGGCCGGCGGGCCTTCGCCGGGCGGTTTCGACCCGGTCCGCCCCCGCGCCGCAATGCCGCCACGGTTATGGGCGATAATGCGGCCCCCCAAGCCCGGCGGGCCATGCGGAGCAGCGCGCGCCAGACGCCGGAATCGAAAAATTACAAGGCTTTGCCGATGATACGGATTGAAAACCTGACCAAGTCGTTCGGGCCGAAGAAGGCCGTCGACGACGTGTCCTTCTCGGTGGAGCGTGGCGAAGTGCTCGGCTTCCTCGGGCCCAACGGCGCGGGCAAATCCACCACCATGCGCATGATCACCGGCTTCCTGCCCCCAACCGCAGGCCGGATCTCGATCGGCGGGCACGACGTGGCCGAGGATGCGCTGGCGGCCAAGCGGCTGGTGGGCTACCTGCCGGAAAACGCCGCGTCCTACCCGGACATGTCGGTGGAGGGGTTCCTCCGCTTCACCGCCGAACTGCGCGGCCTTACGGGCGACGCTCGCAAGAAAGCCGTGCACCGCGTGGTCGACCTTTGCTTCCTCTCCTCCGTCCTGCACCAGCAGATCGATACGCTCTCCAAGGGCTACCGGCACCGGACGTGCCTGGCGCAGTCGATCATCCACGACCCTGAAGTGCTCATCATGGACGAGCCCACCGATGGCCTCGACCCGAACCAGAAGCACGAGGTGCGCAACCTGATCCGCGAGATGGGCAAGACCAAGGCGGTGATCTTCTCCACGCATATCCTCGAGGAGGTCGATGCCGCCTGCACGCGCGCGATCATCATCGACCGCGGCCGCATCGTGGCCAACGGCACGCCGGCCGAATTGCGCAACATGTCGGAGCTGGCCGGGGCGGTGACGATCGCCGCGCAGGGCGCCGACGCCGCCAAGCTCGCCGCGCTGCCCGAGGCCGCGCGTGTCGAGGCGGTGGACGGCGCGCTGCGCGTCTACCCGAAGGACAAGCAGGCGCCGGTCGCGCTCGCGCGCTCGGTGATGGACCTGGCCGGCCGCGAAGGCTGGCGCGTCGACGCGCTGCGCACCGAGGAGGGCCAGCTCGACGAGGTCTTCCGCCGCATCACCCTGCCCGACACGGTGCAGAAATGAACGCCCCCGCGCAGTCCCGCAACATTACCCAAAGTGCCCACGTGAACTCTTCCGTCGCCAACATCCGCGCCATCGCCAAGCGCGAGCTCTCGTCGTATTTCACTTCGCCCGTGGCCTACGTTTTCCTGGTGATCTTCCTGCTGCTCGCGGGCTTCTTCACCTTCACGGTGGGCAGCTTCTTCGAGCGCGGCGAGGCGAGCCTGTCGGCGTTCTTCGCGTGGCACCCTTGGATCTACCTCGTGCTGGTACCGGCAGTCGGCATGCGCGTGTGGTCCGAGGAGCGCCGCTCCGGCACCATGGAGCTGCTGCTCACCATGCCGGTCAACGCGTGGGAGGCCATCCTGGCCAAGTTCCTCGCCTCATGGGCTTTCCTCGCGATCGCGCTGGCGCTGACTTTCCCCATCGTGCTGACGGTCAACCTGCTGGGCTCGCCCGACAACGGCATGATCGCGGCAGGCTACGTCGGCAGCTTCCTGCTTGCCGGCGCCTACCTCGCCATTACTTGCATGACCTCCGCGCTGACGCGCAACCAGGTGGTGGCTTTCATCCTGGCGGTGGTGCTGTGCCTGTTCCTGATCCTCGCCGGGTTCAACCCGGTGACCGACATGATGACGCGCTGGGCCAACCCGGCGGTGGTGGAGATCGTGGCCGCCTTTTCGGT
>JBDTRN010000168.1:0-5648 GCA_039931715.1 Betaproteobacteria bacterium | reverse complement strand
GGGCGCGACGCTTACTTTTTGCTGCTTTCCGCCTCGCACTTGCGGATGAACTGCGTCAGCGCAGTTCCCGCAAGCTTTTTGTCTTCGGCCTTGTAGACGCAACTCTGATCGTGTGCGCCGTCGGGGTAGGCCTCGCAGCGCCTGATGTGCCCAGCCCTTGCCGTGCCGGAGAGCTTTTTGGCGTCGGCCTGGTCGGCACATTTGTCGGCGAAAGCGTTGCCGGCTGGGAACAGGCCGGCCAGCGCAATGGCCATCAGGCTGCGTGAAATGAGGCTGTGCATGGTGGACTCCCTCAAGGGTGCATGGGTGAATGGGTGCGGCGGGGCGCGGTAGCAGCCTGCGGGCGCCGCAGCGCCCGGACCGATGAGTGACCCACCTGGTAGCCGATTCTAGCCCTTCCCGCCGCAGCCGGATGCCAACTATGCAACAGACGGCGCGCGGCTGGGTTTCGCATTGGCTTAGACTCGCCGCAATCGATCCACGCCTCGGAGGCAAGCGCCCATGCAAGCGGTCCAGAAAGACCTTCGCCTGACAGGCCGGGTGGCGATCGTGACCGGCGCCGGTTCGCGCGCCGAGGGCATCGGCAACGGGCGCGCCGCGGCTATCCTCATGGCGCGCAGCGGGGCGAGAGTCGCGCTGATGGATACCGTGCGCGAATGGGCGGAGCAGACCGCGCGAATGATCGCGGACGAAGGCGGCGAATCGCTGGTCATCGAGGCCGATGTAACCCGGGCTGAGGAGTGCGAGGCGGCGGTTGCAAAGGTTGCCGCGCAGTGGGGCCGCGTCGACATCCTGGTCAACAACGTCGGCATCGGTGGTCCGCCGGGCACCGCCGTCGACGTGGACCTCGATGCGTGGGACCACGCGATGCGCGTGAACGTTACCTCGATGATGCTCATGGCGCGCTACGCGATCCCGGAGATGAAGAAGGCCGGCGGCGGGTCGATCATCAACCTCGCCTCCGTGGCGGGCCTCGTGGGCGGCCACCCGAGCCTCGCCTATCCGACGTCGAAGGGCGCGGTGGTGAACCTTACGCGGGCGATGGCGAGCCATCACGGCCCGGACGGGATCCGCGTCAATTGCATCGCGCCCGGCATGGTGTATACGCCGATGGTCTATTCGCGCGGCATGACCGACGCGATGCGCGAGACCCGCCGCCTGCGCTCGCTGTTGCAGACCGAAGGCACGGGCTGGGACGTGGGCAATGCGGTGCGCTATCTCGCCAGCGACGAATCTCGCTGGGTCACCGGCACCGTGCTGCCGGTGGACGCCGGCGCGACTGCCGGTGCCGGGCGCCTGCCGGTGCCCAGGAGCGACGGCAAGAAAGCTTAGCTCCGTCGCGCCTGCCTCGTTCGCACAATAAACCAAGGGCGGCCGTATGCCTGATAGGGCCCGGGTTGCGACCGCGTTGGCGGCATAATCGGGTGTCATTGGAGACAGAATGACCCATCCCTCAGCAGGTATCGACCCCGCGGCCGCCAAGCAGGCGATCTTCGAGTACTGCAAGAAGCGCGGTGCGCTGGCCGTCGGTGTCGCCGACCTTGCCGCGCTCGAAAAGATCGCGCCCCCAGGGCACCGCCCCAGCGACCTCATGCCGCGGGTCAAATCGGTCATTTCCTTGGGCGTGGGCGGGCAGACCCAGGGCACCTGGCAGATGCCGGCCAAGGCGATGGCGTACTCGGGCTCGACCGAAGTGCGCGCCTACAAGGTGGCCTACGGGTGCTCGTTCTTCATCGAGCAGAAATTCGGCATCCCGTCGATCTACGTGCCGCCCGACATCGATCCCGAAGGCGGGCCGCGGGTGCCGTTCCAGAGCCTGAAGCTGCACGCGGAGGTCGCCGGCATCGGCGCGCGCTCGCTTGCCGGTGACATCCTGCTGCACCCCGAATTCGGCTTCATGTATTACGCCTCGGTTTTCACCGAGCTCGAGCTCGAGCCCGATGCACCGATGGCGGAAAACCCCTGCCCGGCGCCTTCGTGCGTGAGCATGTACCGCTCGATCGGGCGCACGCCGTGCATGAAATTCTGCCCCGCGCAGTGCCTGGACGGAGAGATCGACGAGCAGGGCCGCCAGAAGGTCATGCGCTACGACATGGCCAAGTGCGCCGAGCTGACGCAGGAGTACGAAGCAGTGCCGAAGATCCTCGCTGAGGCGGTCAAGGACGAGGTGCGCTCGCACGGCGCCGAGGGCCTGCTCGACCCGGACCGCAAGATGCTCTGGTACAAGGTGTCGGCCGGTTCCGGCGCGTGGTTCGCGCAGTGCTTCGAGTGCATGCGCGTGTGCCCCATCGCGACCAAGGCGCCCGAGTCCGATCCGATCCTGCGCACTGAAGCCGCGCGCGAAGCGGTGCGGCAGGGCGCGCGCGATGCCGCTTCGCGGGGCGCCCCGCAGGCCGTGCCGGTCTCCGGGCCTGCGTCCGGCGCCAAGGGTAAGGGGGCCTGAGATGGCGCGCGGCCTTACACGCGAACAGCTCGGCATCACCGAAGCCATGATCGCCACTTACGGCGAGGCAATCTTCCGCATGAGCCACAACCACCAGGTGCGCGAAGGCGACCCGGTGCGCCGGCTCGACTGGGAGGCCATCGAGGGCCAGCGCGAAGCCATGGGCCTCGCCGACGGCCAGATCGCGGGGCGGCTGGGCCTGTCGCGCGAGCAGGTGATGTTCATCCGGAACACCGAGGAGAGCCGGCGCTTTCGCGTCGGCCAGCAGGCCTACCTCACGGACCTCGGCGGTGGAAAGCGTTTCCGCCCCGAGCGCGTGATCCCGTTCGAGCAGCGCTTTCGCTACGGCGACGACGCCCTGGCGCTGCGCTCGGCCATGATTTTCGATGGCGCCCGGGTGGCCGGGTACATCGCCAGCGGATGGTGGAAAGACGACACGCTTACCAAGTGGCTCGCGCAGCATGCGGCGCAAAGGCCCGATGCGCCCGCCATCGTGCATGGGGCGGAGGTGCTGTCGTGGTCGGCGTTGTCGGCGCGGGTCGTGGGATTCGCCGCAGGCCTGCTCAACGCGGGGATCGAACCCGGTGACGTAGTGGCCGTGCAGCTGCCCAACGTGCCCGAGTTCGTGGTCGCTTACCTGGCCATCGCGAGGCTGGGCGCGGTGATGACCACACTGCATATGCCGTATCGAGGCAGCGAATTCGAGATGATCCTCTCCCACAGCCGCGCTCGCGCTATCGTGTGCCTCGCGCAGGCCAAGGACTGGTCGCCTGCGGAGGCGGCCGTCGCGTCGCGCGACAAGCTGCCTGCGCTCAAGGCCGTGATCGCGCTCGGGCCGGCGGTGGCGGGCACGCTTGCGTATGCAGAAGTGGAAGGCGCCTCATCCGCTGCCATTCGCGACATGCCGGGGCCGAAGGCCTCCGACCCTTTCCTGCTCCTGTACACCTCGGGCACTACCGCTTCGCCCAAGGCCGTGCCGCACAGCTACCACACGCTGTTGTCGAATGCGCTCGTCGGGGTTCCCGAGCATGGCATCGGGGAAGCAGACCGGATCCTGTCGGCGGCGCCGTTCTCGCACCTGTTCGGTCTGTACTCGCTGCATGTCGCGTGGGCCGCCGGGGCCGCGTCCGTGCTGCTGCCGCAATTTACCCCGGCCGACCTCGCGCTTTGCGTCGAACGCGACAAGCCGACGGCGCTGTGGACCGCACCGGCGCACATCGCCGCCTGCCGGGTGATGGGACTTTTCGACAAGCATGATTTCTCTTCCCTGCGCCTGGCGATCATGTCGGGCAGCGCCTGCCCGCCGGAACTCGTGCGCTGGCTGGCGGCCAGGCTGCCCGGATGCGCGGTGACCCAGCTCTGGGGCATGACCGAGACCCAGGCTGCGCTCTATACGCGGCCCGGCGATGCGCTGGAAATTGCCGCAACGACCGCGGGCCGCGCGAGCCCCGGCACCGAGGTGCGCGTGATGTCGCCCGCTGGCGAGCCGTGCGAGGCGGACGAGGAGGGCGAGCTGCAGGTGCGGGGCAGCCTCGCGTTTCCCGGCTTCTACGACAACGCGGCGGCCAACGAAACCGCGTTTGCGCCGGGTGGCTGGTATCGCACCGGCGACCTCGCTGCCATGGACGCGGCGGGCAACGTCGCCATCACCGGCCGTGCCAAGGACGTGATCAACCGCGGCGGGCACAAGTTCAACCCGCGTGACGTGGAGGACCTGCTTGATTCGCACCCGAAGATCCTGCAGTCGGCCATCGTACCCATGCCCGACCCCGTGCTGGGGGAGAAAGCGTGCTGCTTCGTTACGCTGCGGCCCGGCGCGGGGAGCCTCGCGCTCGAAGAGGTGGTGGCGTTCCTCGCCGAGCGCAGGATCGCCAAGATGAAGTTTCCTGAGCGCCTCGTGGTGGTGGCCGAGATGCCGCTCACGCCCACGCGCAAGATAATAAAAAGCCGGCTGACCCTGCCCGGGTAGCCGGCTTTTTCCGCGCATGCTTGCGCGTACATTTGGCCGCGCGTGCTGACAGCCGCGCGGCTCATTGCGGGCGGATCCTGCTACATGCCGCCGCCGATCATGCCGCCGATGATCGCGCCTACCGCAGTGGT
The DNA here is from genome assembly GCA_039931715.1 of Betaproteobacteria bacterium. GTDB lineage: Bacteria > Pseudomonadota > Gammaproteobacteria > Burkholderiales > SG8-39 > SZAS-79. The sequence goes on along the minus strand of JBDTRN010000168.1, from coordinate 1,105 downwards.
CGCCGCGCGATCGGGGCCGTAGCCGATCTGGCTGCCGATCATCGCTCCTGCGGCCGCGCCCACTATGGCGCCGGGGCCCGGCCCGTAGTATGACTGGGGCGCGTAGTACGGCTGCGGAGCATAGGACTGGGGCGCGTAATACGGGTTGTAGGCGCCGTAGGCCGGGGCCGGCGCATACACCGGCGCGGGCGGCCCGTAGTAGACCGGCGCGGGCGCGCTGTAATAGACCGGCGCCGGAGCGACCACCACGCGCGGCGCGTAGTAGCGCGGTGCGTAATAGCGCGGGCCGTATCCGCCGTGATGCCTTTGTCCCCAGCCGCCGCCGTAGCCATGATCCGCGAATGCCGGAGCCGCCATGCCCAGCGTGCCGAGGGAAACCAGTGCGACCACCACTTTCTTTGCTGCATTCATAGCCGTCTCCTCGGAGATGTGAGTGTCGTGCAAAGGAATACTCCTGCACACGAATGAAGTGTGGCCGCCTGGCGCCCGTAAATCAGAAAGCAATTGCAACCGCGTGTAGCTTTGCGGGGCCAGTTTGTAACCGTTCTTGGCAGGCGCCGACTCCAGCAACAACTGGTAACAAATCCACGCTGGTCGCCGGGCGCGGGCGGGTTCCAATGGGCTTCGTTTCCAAGGAGCCTTCGAATGAAATCCGTCCTGCTCGTGCTTGCCTTTGCTGCCGCCCTCGGCGGCTGCGCCGTGGTTCCAGCGTACGGTCCGCCCGGTGTGTATGGCCCGCCTGTGTACGCCCCTGCCGTCGTGGTGCCCTATGGTGGCTACTACGGCGGTTACTACCGCGGCGGTGGATACGGCCATCGCGGATACCGCTGAGAAGCGCGCTCCGACGACGGGCGAGGTCCGCGTGACCCGCGTGACCCGCGTGACATAAGGCACACAGGTCCCATCGCCCGAGGCGGTATGCTCGGGCGATGGACCTGAGCCTGCAAGTCGGCAAGTACGACATCCAGCAACTTCTCGGAAAGGGCGCGACCGGGACTGTGTACCTGGCGCGTGACACTTTCTCGGGCAAGGAGGTCGCGCTGAAGGTCATCGAGCCCGAGGTGTTCCGCGATCCCGAGTTCGGCACCGTGTACCGGGCGCAGTT
>JBDTRN010000167.1:0-5749 GCA_039931715.1 Betaproteobacteria bacterium | reverse complement strand
CCGCGCCATTGCGCTGATGCGCGCGCGGCCGAACAAGGACGTCAACATGGACGACGTCGCGACCCAGGTCGGGTTGTCGCGCTCGCGCTTCTACGACCTGTTCCAGTTGTGCACCGGCCGCTCGCCGCGCGAGTACCTCGACATGCTCTGCGTGGAGACCGCCATCACGCGCCTGTCCACCACGGACACCAAGATCGGCGACGTCTCGGCTGAGCTCGGGTTTTCCGCCCAGAGCAATTTCACCCGCTTCTTCCTGAACCGGGTCGGCGCTTCGCCCTCGGAGTACCGGCGCTTTTCTTCCGTGGGCGCGCCTGCGCCAGCAGTCCCCGCGACACCGGGCCTGCCCCCGTTCGACACCGGCCCGTTCGAGCCCGCCAAGTAAGTCGCTTTCCCCAGCACGAGGCCCCGGCCCGGGCGTCGCGCTCAACGTGATTGTCAATACCACCGCCGCCGCGCGACAGCAGGATGCGCCTTGCCAGTGGCACATGGCTTGCTTACATTAGGCATTGCCCCCAAGAGCCCGCCATGCCCCCTCGCGTTCCCCACTTCGATGAAATGCACCTGCCCGACGGCGGCAAGCCGGGCGTGCGCGAGCACTACAAGTCCATCGTCGAGTGGCTGGCGGGGATGCCGCCTGAGCGAGTGGCCGAAAAGCGCCGCGAGGCGGACCTGCTGTTCCACCGTGTGGGCATCACCTTCGCGGTGTACGGCGACCAGGCCGGCGCCGAGCGGCTGATCCCGTTCGACACCATCCCGCGCATCATCCCGCGGGCCGAGTGGGAGCTCCTCGCCGCCGGTCTCAAGCAGCGCGTGAACGCGCTGAACCGCTTCATGCACGACATCTACCACGGCCAGGACATCCTCAAGGCCGGCGTGATCCCCGCCGAGCAGGTGCTGACCAACGACGCCTACCAGATCGCAATGGTCGGGCTCGACCTGCCCAACCACGTGTATTCGCATGTCGCGGGCATCGACCTCGTCCGCCACAGCGACGGCGGGTACTACGTCCTCGAAGACAACCTGCGCACCCCCTCGGGTGTGTCCTACATGATCGAGAACCGCAACATGATGATGCGGTTGTTCCCGGAGCTGTTCGCGCGGCAGTCGGTGCTGCCGGTCGAGCACTACCCCGGCCTGCTCCTCGACACGATGCGCGCCGCGGCGCCGCGCGGCATGCGCGACCCGACCGTGGTCGTGCTCACCCCCGGCCACCACAACAGCGCCTATTTCGAGCACGCGTTCGTGGCGCAGCAGATGGGCGTCGAACTGGTCGAGGGCGCCGACCTGTTCGTGAAGGACGGCTATGTCTACATGCGCACCACCGGCGGCCGCCAGCGCGTGGACGTGATCTACCGGCGCGTCGACGACGCCTTCCTCGACCCGCTCGCGTTCCGGCCCGACTCCTACCTTGGCGTGCCCGGGCTGCTATCGGTCTACCGCGCCGGCAACGTCGGCCTGGCCAATGCGCTCGGCACCGGCGTGGCCGACGACAAGTCGACCTACCCCTACGTGCCCGACATGGTGCGGTTCTACCTGGCCGAGGAACCGATCCTCAAAAACGTGCCCACCTGGCAGCTCAAGAAGGCCGACGACCTGGCCTACGCGATGGACAACCTCGCCACGCTGGTGGTCAAGGAAGTGCAGGGCTCGGGGGGCTACGGCATGCTCATCGGCCCGACCTCGACAAAAAAGGAGGTCGAGGCGTTCCGCGCGCGCATCCTGGCCAACCCGGCCAACTACATCGCCCAGCCCACGCTGTCGCTGTCGACCTGCCCGACCTTCGTCGAACAGGGCATCGCCCCGCGGCACATCGACCTGCGCCCGTACGTGCTTTCCGGCCGGGAAGTCAATTTCGTGCCCGGCGGTCTTACCCGCGTAGCACTTCAGGAAGGCTCGCTGGTGGTGAACTCCTCCCAGGGCGGCGGGACCAAGGACACGTGGGTGGTCGAATGAGCCGGGGCGCCTGAGATGCTTTCGCGCGTTGCCGACCGCATCTTCTGGATGTCGCGCCAGATGGAGCGCGCCGAGAACATGGCGCGCGTGCTCGGGGTGACCTCCAACCTCGTGCTGTTCAGCTCGCGCGACGAGCAGCAGCAGAAGACGCTGCTTGCGCCGCTGTCGATCACCGAGACCAACGAGGCGTACTTCGCCAGCCACAAGAAGCTCACCCTCCCGGCGCTGCTCGATTTCATGGCGCTCGACGAAACCAATCCCTCGTCGATCTTCTCTTGCCTGAAGTGGGCGCGCGAGAACGCCCACGCGGTACGCTGGCAGATCACCAGCGAGATGTGGGAAACGCTCAACGCCACCTGGATCGAGCTCAAGAATTTCAAGCGCAAGGACATCGTCGGCGCCGATGCGACGCGCTTTTTCGACTGGGTTAAGGATCGCAGCCACCTGTTCCGCGGTGTCACTTACGGCACCATCGTGCGCGGCGAGGCGTTCAACTTCTCGCGCCTGGGCACCTTCCTCGAGCGCGCCGACAACACCGCGCGCATCCTCGACGTCAAGTACCACATCCTGCTGCCGCGGGTGGAGGACGTCGGCGGCGCGCTCGACTACTACCAGTGGGCCGCGCTGCTGCGCTCGGTGTCGGCCTTCGCCACTTACCGCACGCTGTACCGCGCGCAGATCTTCCCGATCAAGGTGGCCGAGCTGCTGCTGTTCGAGCCGCGCATGCCGCGCTCGCTCGCGGCGTGCTTCGTGCAGGTACGCGAGGCGCTCGAGCGCATCGAGGGCCAGCACGGCAAGGGCGCCCAGCGCCTGGCCGGTGAGATGCACGCCCGCCTGACCCACTCCGACATCGAGGAAGTCTTCCAGTCCGGGCTGCACGAATACCTCGACGAGTGCCTCGACGACATCGCCGAACTCGGCACCCGCATCCAACGCACCTACCTCGGCACGGTCTAGAAGACGCGCAAGGGATCCCCCGTGAAGCTGAGCATCCAGCACGAAACGATCTATACCTACGACGCGCCGGTGCGCTCCTCGACGCAGTACTTGCGCCTCACCCCACGCGACACGCTGCGCCACAAGGTGCTGCAGTGGGAGCTCGACACGCCGCGCGCGGCCACCCAGACCCACGACGGCTATGGCAACACGCTGCATGTGCTCACCCTGGACAAGGCGGTGCGCGAAATCCGCATCCGCGCACACGGGGTGGTCGAGGCGGTCGAGCTGGCCGGCGAGCAGGGGGGTGCCGCGCTCGGCGAGCTCTCGCCGCTCGTGTTCCTGCGGCCCACAGCGATTACGCGCGCCGACGCGAGCCTGACCGCCTTCGCCGGGCCCTTCCGCCGCCAGGGTGCGGTACTCACGGGCCTGCGCGAGCTCGCCGTGGCGATCACAAAGCGCATGCCGGCGAGCGACGAGGCCACCGAACCGCCCACCGCGGCAGACGCCTTCGCCGCCTGCAAAGGCTCGGCGCGCGACCATGTTCACGTTTTCATCGCCTGCTGCCGCCACCTCGGAGTACCGGCGCGCTACGTGAGCGGCTATGTTCTCACGCACGGCAAAGGTGAGCCTTCCATCGCGGGCCACGCCTGGGCCGAGGCGTGGATCGTCGACCGGTGGCGCAGCTTCGATCTCGGCAACAGCCGCTCCACAGGCGCTGAGCACATCGAGATCGCGATCGGGGCGGATTACTTCGACGCCTGCCCTATCCGCGGCGTGCGCACCGGCGGCGGCCTCGAAACCATGCAGGCGCGCGCCAAGGTCACCGTCACCAAATGACCTACTGCGTCGCAGCCGTTACCCGGGAAGGCATCGTGTTCGCGTCGGACTCGCGCACCAACGGCGGGGTCGACCAGATCTCGGTGTTCAGCAAGATGAATGTGTTCGAGATCCCGGGCGAGCGCATGTTGTGCCTGCTGTCCTCGGGCAACCTCGCCACCACGCAGAGCGTCATCTCGATGCTGCACATCCGCGCCAAACTCGACCACGGCCGGATCAATCCCGCCGGCATCGACGGCCTGCCGTGCCTGTACGACGTCGCCGTGCTGGTGGGCAAGACCCAGCGCGAAGTCATTGCCCGCGACGGTCCGAGCCTGGAGGCCGATGGCATCGACCCGGGCTGCACCTTCATTCTCGGCGGCCAGGTCAAGGGCGAGCCGCCACGCCTGTTCCTCGTCTACCCGCAGGGCAATTTCATCGAGGCCATGCAGGACACCAACTACTTCCAGATCGGCGAGCGCAAATACGGCAAACCGATGCTCGACCGCGTGGTGACCTTCGACACCCCGCTCAAGGACGTCGCCAAGTGCATGCTGGTGTCGTTCGACTCGACCATGCGCTCCAACCTGTCGGTGGGGCTGCCCATCGACCTCCTCGGCTACGAAGCCGACGCGCTGCGCGTCACGCACCGGCGGCGTTACGAGGAGGGCGACCCGTACTTCTCCACCATCAGCGGCTTCTGGTCCACCGGGCTGCTGCGTGTTTTCGCCGAGGTGCCCGACATCACCTGGAGCTGAGGAGCCTGCCGGCGCGCCGCCAACGGTCCTGCTGCGGCGCGGATGTTTGCGGCCAGCGTCTCGGCCTCGGCCGGATTCCCGGCAAGGCAGGTGAAGTGCCCCATCTTCCGGCCTGGCCGCGCGTCGCGCTTTCCGTAAAGATGCAGCCGGACATTCTGCGCAGACAATACCTTGTCCCACGCCGGCTCGCCTGCGGCCCAGAACTCGCCGAGCAGGTTGGCCATTGCGACGCCGCTTTGCGGCGCAATGAGGCCGGGATCCCCCAACGGCATCCCTGCGAGCACGCGCACCTGCTGCTCGAACTGCGAGGTGTGGCAGGCGTCGAGGGTGAAATGTCCGCTGTTGTGCGGGCGCGGGGCAATTTCGTTGACCAGCAGTTCGCCCTCCCTCGTGAGGAAGAATTCGACACAGAGCACGCCGCGGTAGTCGAGGAGCGCCGCGAGCCTGAGCGATTCCGATATCGCGCGTGATACGACTTCCGGCGGCAGCGGCGCCGGCACGATGCTCAGGTCGAGGATGCCGCAAACATGCCGGTTCAGCGGCACGGGGTAAACCGCGGTGTCACCGCCGGGCGCGCGGGCGAGGATGACCGACAGTTCGGCGGCCAGGTTCATGCGGCGCTCCAGCACGCAGCACCCTCCGAGCTCGCGCATTGCACCGGCGAGCTCAGCGCGCCAGTTCACGACGAACTGACCCTTTCCGTCGTACCCGAAACGGCTCGACTTCAGTAGCCCGGGCAGCAGGAGATCGATTTCTTCCGATGGCGAAAGCGCGGCGGGTCCCACGACCCTGTATGGCGCCACCGCGAAGCCGTTGGCGGCGAGGAAATTCTTTTCGCGGGCGCGGTCCTGGGCGATACGCAGTCCGCCAGCACCGGGCGCGACTGGCATCCGGCCCGCGAACCACTCCAGCGCCTCGGCCGGCACCGACTCGGTTTCTATGGTCACCGCCGCGCAAAGATCCGCCATCACTTCCCATCCGGCGCGACAATCGAGTGCCTCGCAAACGTGGATATTCGCCACCGCTGACGCTGGGCAGTCCGGGTCCGGGTCGAGGACGGCGACGCGGTATCCGAGGCGATGGGCGGCGAGCGCAAACATGCGTCCGAGCTGTCCCCCGCCGAGGACGCCAAGGGTGGCCCCCGGCGCGATCATTCGGCCTCCGGCAGGCGCAATTGGATCTCGGCGGCAGTCGAGAGTGCCTCGGCGATATCGGAATCAATCGGAATCGGCGTAGCCGCCGGCAGCGGATTCTTGAGCAGTTCCACGATCCATTCACTGGGG
>JBDTRN010000166.1:0-5842 GCA_039931715.1 Betaproteobacteria bacterium | reverse complement strand
CGTCTGCGTCATCGGCAGCAGGCCGCCCTTGAGCGAGGCCACCGCCATGCCGGCGAGCGAATGGGTGTGGATGATGCATTCCACTTCGGGCCGCGCCGCGTGGATGGCTCCGTGGATCACGAAGCCGGCCGGGTTGAACTGGTAGGGCAGGCCCTTGGGGAACCTGGGCGACCACAGCACGTTGCCTTCGAGGTCGACCTTGATGAGGGACGAGGCGCTGATCTCGTCGTAGGTGAGGCCAAACGGGTTGAGCAAAAACGCCTCAGTGCCGGGGATGCGCGCCGAGATGTGGTTGTAGATCATGTCGTCCATTTCGTAGTGATGGACGAGGCGGTAGGCGCAGGCGCAGTCGACGCGTGCCTCCCACTCTGCCGCGCTAACGCGGTCCTTGAGCGAGGCGAACCTGAGCGGGGGGTAGTCCTTGTCCGGCGTGAGCTCCGGGTAGGCTTTGCGCAGATCGTCGGCGCCGGACTTCTTTTTCATGGGCGGATTTTACTCGACCGGCTGCGGCCGGCGCCGGTTGCAACGCGGGAGGGCGTGGCGTGTCAGAGCGCGGCAAGCACCGCTTCGCCCATCGCGACGGTGCCCACCGTGCGTGTGCCTGGCTGGCGGATGTCGGCGGTGCGATAGCCTTGCGCGAGAACCTTGCGCACCGCCGCCTCGATGCGCGCGGCATCTTCCTTGCGCCCGAACGAATGGCGCAGCAGCATCGCCACCGACAGGATGGCCGCGATCGGGTTGGCGATGTCCTTGCCTGCAATGTCGGGTGCCGAGCCATGCACCGGCTCGTACAGGCCCTTGTCTCCCTCGCCGATGGAGGCCGAGGGCAGCATGCCGATCGAGCCGGTCAGCATCGCGGCCTCGTCCGAGAGAATGTCGCCGAACATGTTGCCCATGACCATGACGTCGAACTGCTTCGGTGCGCGCAGCAGTTCCATCGCCGCGGCATCCACATACAGGTGGCGCAGCTCGACGTCGGGGTAGCCCTTGCCGACCGCCGCCACCGTCTCGCGCCACAGCACCATGGTTTCGAGCACGTTGGCCTTGTCCACCGAGCACACCTTTTTCTCGCGCTCGCGCGCGACGCGGAACGCAACGTGCGCGATGCGCTCGATCTCCGGCTCGCTGTAGCGCATCGTGTTGACGCCGTGGCGCCGCCCGTCGGGGCCCACTGAAATTCCGCGCGGCTCGCCGTAGTAGAGGTCGCCGTTGAGTTCGCGCAGGATGAGCAGGTCGAGGCCCTCGACCAGCTCGGGCCGCAACGACGAGGCGCCGATGAGTTCGGGAAACAGGAACGCCGGGCGGAAATTGGCGAACAGCTTCAGCTCCCGGCGCAGTCGCAGCAGACCGCCACCGGGCCGCAGGTTGCGCGGGCCGAGCTCATCGCCGGCACGGCCTGCCGCGCCGAACAGGATGGCGTCCGATGCATGCGCCAGCGCCAGCGTTTCCTCGGGCAGCGGCGTGCCGTGCGCATCGACGGCCGCGCCGCCAATGAGGCCCTCGGTGAGTTCGGCCGCCCTGCCAGCGACTGCGCGCAGCACTTTCACCGCCTGAGCGGTTACTTCCTTGCCGATGCCGTCGCCGGGCAACACTGCGATTTTCATTTGGGTTTCGCTGTGGGAGGTGGGGCGAGGCGCGCGAGGAGCGATTGCGCCGCCGCCGGCGCGCGCTCCTTGGCCCCGCTGATCATGAACATGAAAACATCGCGCCTGGTTTTCTGTGCGCGCACTTTCCCGGCCGGCGTGACCACGCGCGGCAGGTCGGCCGGTTCGCCGCCTTCGGCCCAGACTCGCGCGCGGGCCGCCCAAGCATCGAGAGCCTTGGGCGCATAGCCGGTCTTGAGGCGCGACTGGGTGCGCATCAGGCGCGCGTAAACGAAGTCGGCGGTCGACTCCGCAAATGACGGGTAGTCGTCCGAGTCGGTGAACACGATGGCGGCCTTGTGCTTGCGCGCCAGGGCCACGAACGCTTCGGTCATGAAGCTCGCATGGCGCACGTCGAGCGCGTGGCGCAGCCGCCGGCCAGCGAGTTCGCGCGGCAGCAGCGCGAGGAAGGCGCCGAAATCGGCCGGGTCGAACCGCTTGGTTGGCGCGAACTGCCACAGGATGGGGCCGAGCTTCGGCCCGAGTTCGGCCAGACCGGAGCCGATGAAGCGCCCGATCGATTCGCCCGCCCCGGCCAGCACGCGGCGGTTGGTGGCAAATCGCGACGCCTTGACCGAGAACACGAAATCCTCCGGTGTCTCGTCGCGCCACCTGGCGAAGCTCGCCGGCTTCTGCGTGCTGTAGTAGGTGCCGTTGATCTCGATCGCGGTGACGCGCCGGCTGGCGTACTCGAGTTCGCGCTTGTGCGGCAGGCCTTGCGGGTAGAAGGACTGCCGCCACGGCACGTAAGTCCAGCCGCCAATGCCGACGCGGAGGGCGGTACCGGGGCCGCGCGGCTTCGGCATGGTTATTTCACCGGTCGTATCGGCGGCGCTTTGCTGCCGGCGATTGCGCTACTTCACCAGCCCTTCGGCCTTGAGGGTCTCCTGCACCTTGGGGCGGGCCGCGACCCGGCCCATGTAGGCCTGGATATTGGGCCACTTGCCGAGGTCCAGCTTGAGCGGGTGGGACCAGTTGAGCACCGTGAAAAGGTACGCGTCGGCGACGGTGAACTTGTCGCCCATCACGTACTGCTTGCCCTCGAGCGATTTTTCCAGCGGATTGAGGCGGCGCTCGATGGTGCCGAGCTGCACTTCCTTCATCTCGGGCGTCATCATCGGGTTGAACAGCGCGCCGATCTGCTTGTGCACTTCGGTGGCGGCGAAGTTGATCGCTTCCATCTGGTGGTAGCGCTCCATCGTGCCGGCCTTGGCCAGCAGGCCCGCCTCGGGCTTCTGGTCGGCGAGGTACTGGATGATGACGCCGACTTCGGTCAGCACATTGCCATCGTCGAGCTGCAGCGCGGGGACGTAGCCCTTCGGATTCACCTTCCAGAAATCGCCGCCGTCGGCGGTTTTCTTGTTGGGGATGTCTACTTTGACAAGGTCGACCTTGGTGCCGGTTTCGGTGGCGACGATATGCGGCGCCATCGAGCATGCGCCGGGAGAGTAATAAAGTTTCATGGAAGTTTCCTGAATGGGGTGGGAGAGGAGGGGTGTTGAGGGGGCGATGCGGGCGGCAAAGATAGCATGGTGCGTCGTACGGTGTGCTGGGTCACGCTCGCAGCGAACCTTGGGTGCGCCGCGTGCGCTTTCTCACGCTCGCAGCGCGACCCACGGTATGCGAGCGTACCGACTCAAATCGGGGCGCGGGCGATACTCGCTGCACATAACAGGAGTTGTCGTGTCGAATCTTCCGGAATTGCCCCTCCCCCAGGACCCAGCCAATATCAACGTCGCGGACGATTGCGAATTGCGTTATTGGGCCACCCAACTGCGGGTGGACGAAACCACGCTCAGGAATGCGGTCACCGCGGCCGGTACATCGGTCGACGCGGTGCGCCGCCACCTGAAATACGGCAAGGCCTGATCCTGTAGTTCACTTGCGCGGCGCCGCCTTGACCCAGCGGTGCACGGCGCGGGCCGCGACGCGGCGAGCGGTATAGTGCCGGGAAACGCACACCGCCACGCGGTTGCTCCTGCATTCCCGCCGATGATCCTGAAGATGATGCCGTCTCACGTTCCCGCCATGCCTCCGCGTAAGACGTCGCGCGGCATCCGCGCTCGCCCCGCGTGACGCCCACGCGCGGTCACGTGGTCGCCGCGCTCGGTACGACGCAGACCATCGCGTGGGCCTCGAGCTACTACCTGCCCGCGGTGCTGGTCGATCCCATCGCGCGCGACCTCGGCCTGCCCGCCGACGGCATCCTGCTTGCCTTCTCCTTCGCGCTCATCCTCTCGGCGGTGGTTGCGCCGGCCGTGGGCCGGGCAATCGACCGCACCGGGGGCCGGGGAATCCTGTCGGCCTCCAACCTGGTACTCGCCACGGGACTTGCGATGCTCGCCGCCGCGCAGGGCGCGTGGTCGATGACGGCCGCGTGGGCGGTGCTCGGGGTGGGGATGGGCATGGGCCTGTACGACGCAGCTTTCGCCGCGTTGGCGCGGATCTATGGACACACGGCGCGCGGGCCGATCACCGGCATCACGCTCATCGCCGGGTTTGCGAGCACCATCGGCTGGCCGATCACGGCGGCGCTCGATGTGGCCTTCGACTGGCGCACGGCGTGCCTGTTCTGGGCGGTGGTCCACCTCGTGGTGTGCCTGCCGCTCAATCTCGGTGTGTTGCCTCGCGGCGCGGCCGGCAGCACCGAAGGCGGCCATGCCGTGGAGGCGCCGCCGGCGACGCGCCACGAAATCGTCGTGATGGGTTTGCTGGCCTTCGCCTTCGCGGCCGCGTGGTTCGTCACCGGCGCGATGGCCACCCACCTGCCGCGCATCCTGCAGGCAGCCGGGGCGACGCCGGCGCAGGCGATCGGATTTGCGGCGCTCATCGGACCGGCGCAGGTGGCCGCGCGGCTGGCCGAGTTCGCGCTCATCCGTCGCGTGCACCCGGTGATCTCGGCGCGGTTCGCGACCACCCTGCATCCCATTGGCGTGGTGGCGCTGGCGCTGCTCGGCCCGCCGGGCATGGCGGTGTTTGCCGTGCTGCACGGCGCGGGCAACGGCCTGCTCACCATCGCCAAGGGCACGGTCCCGCTCGCGTTGCTCGGGCCCGCCGGCTATGGCTACCGGCAGGCTTTGATTTCGGCGCCGGCGCGCCTGACGCAGGCCACCTCGCCGGTGCTGTTCGGCCTGCTCGTCACGCGCTACGGCGCCGACGCACTGTGGTTTTCCGCCGCACTGATAGTCATCGCGTCGGTGACGTTCATGTTCTTGCGCGTGCCCGCGCGAGATCCCTGAGCCCGGGCTGATCCCGCTACACTGGCCTCGTGCGCCCACCGTGCGCGGCGCGAAGAGGATCACCGCATGCAGGAACTCGAACACGGATTCGAACTCGCCAAGAGGGTGCTGACCGCGCCCTTGTTCAGCCTCGGTGGTTCGCAACTGACCCTCGCGCTGCTGTCCTATCTCATTGCCACGGTCATCCTGCTGTTCTACCTGTCCGGGCGCCTGCAGTCCTGGATGAGCGGCAGCGCGCTGGCGCGTACCAGCCTCGACATCGGCGCTCGCCTCGCCATCGCGTCGGTGACGCGCTACGCGATCCTGGTGCTGGGGATGCTCATCATCCTGCAGACGGCCGGCATCAACCTGACCACGCTCAACGTGCTGGCCGGCGCGGTCGGCGTCGGTATCGGCTTCGGCCTGCAGACCATCGTGGGCAACTTCGTCTGCGGGCTGATCATCATGTTCGAGCGCCCGATCAAGATCGGCGACCGCGTGGTGGTCGACACGGTGGATGGCGTGGTGAGCGAGATCGGCGTGCGCAGCACCAAGGTGCTCTCCAACGACAACATCACCATCATCGTGCCGAACACCAAGTTCATCACCGAGAACGTCATCAACTGGCAGTACAACGATCCGACGGTGCGTTTCCGCATCCCGGTGGGCGTGGCTTACGGCACCGACGTGAGGCTGGTGGAGAAGGTGCTGCTGGAAGTCGCCACTGCCGCGTCCGACGTGCTGGCGGATCCCGAGCCGGCGGTGCGCTTCATGGGGTTCGGCGACAATTCGCTCGACTTCGAGTTACGCGCCTGGAGCTCGAGCCTCGTGCACCGCAAGGGCAAGCTCATGAGCGACCTCAACTTCGAGATCTACGCCAAGTTCAACGAGCACAAGATCGAATTCCCTTTCCCGCAGCGCGACCTGCACGTGCGTTCGGGTTCGCTCGACGTGCGCTTGCAGCGCGGTGTGCGGGTGGAG
>JBDTRN010000165.1:0-5941 GCA_039931715.1 Betaproteobacteria bacterium | reverse complement strand
AGGTCGCCGAGCCGCCCAAGCGCAAGGCCGGCATCAAGGTCGCCGATGCCGCCGCGCTGGTGGCCAAGCTGCGCAACGAAGCGAAGGTGATTTCATGAGCTGCCTGGTGATTGCCGAGCACGACAACAAGACCATCAAGGTGGCCACGCTCAACACGGTCGCGGCCGCGCAGAAAATCGGCGGCGACATCCATGTGCTGGTCGCGGGCAGCGATTCGGGCGCCGCGGTGGAAGCGGCGGGCAAGATCGCCGGCGTCTCCAAGGTGATCCACGCCGACGCGCCACACCTGGCCGACTTCCTCGCCGAGAACGTGGCGGCGCTGGTGGTGGGGATCGCCAAGGACTACACCCACATCCTCGCCCCGGCCACCTCGAACGGCAAGAACGTCACGCCACGCGTGGCCGCGCTGCTCGACATGCAGCAGGTTTCGGAAATCGTCTCGGTCGAGTCGCCCGATACCTTCATCCGCCCGATCTACGCTGGCAATGCGCTTGCCACTGTGCAGTCGGCCGATGCGATCAAGGTCATCACGGTGCGCACTACGGGTTTCGATGCCGTCGCCGCCACCGGTGGCAGCGGCACGGTCGAGAAAATCGACGCGCCGGCCGACAGCGGCCTGTCCTCGTTCGTGAGCCGCGAAGTGTCCAAGTCCGAGCGCCCCGAACTCACCGCGGCCAAGGTCATCGTCTCCGGCGGTCGCGGCATGGGGTCGGGCGACAATTTCAAGATCCTCGAGCCGCTGGCCGACAAGCTCGGCGCAGCCATGGGCGCCTCGCGCGCCGCAGTCGACGCGGGCTTCGTGCCCAACGACTGGCAGGTGGGGCAGACGGGCAAGATCGTCGCGCCCGACCTGTACATCGCGATCGGCATTTCCGGTGCGATCCAGCATCTGGCCGGCATGAAAGACAGTCGCGTGATCGTGTGCATCAACAAGGACGAGGAGGCGCCGATCTTCTCGGTGGCCGATTACGGCATCGTCGGCGACCTGTTCCAGGTCGTGCCGCAATTGGTCGAGGAACTCAACAAGTAGGCAGACGGGAAGGGGGCTTTTCCCCCTTCAGCACTGCCCCCGTCGTTACCTTTGCAGGAGTCGCCAAGATGAGCGCCTATACCGCCCCCCTCAAGGACATGAAGTTCGTCCTCAACGAACTGGCTGGCATGGGCGAGGTGGCAAAGCTCCCCGGTTGCGAGGACGCCACCCCCGATACGGTGGAGGCAATCCTCGAGGAGGCCGCCAAGTTCACCTCCGGCGTGCTCGACCCGCTCAACTACACCGGCGACCAGCAAGGCGCGCGCTGGGAGGACGGCTCGGTGCACACGCCCACCGGCTTTCGCGAGGCCTATCGCAAATTCGTCGAAGGCGGCTGGAACGGCCTGCCGCTCGACCCGGAATGGGGCGGGCAGGGGCTGCCCAAGCTGGTGTCCACGCCGGTGACCGAGATGATCACTTCGGCCAACATGGCGTTTTCACTGTGCCCGCTGCTCACCCAAGGCGCCATCGAGGCGCTGCTGCTCTGTGGCAGCGACCAGCTCAAGCAGACCTTCCTCGAGAAGATGGTGTCGGGCACCTGGACCGGCACCATGAACCTCACCGAGCCGCAGGCCGGCTCCGACCTCGCGCTGCTGCGCTCGAAGGCTGAGCGCGAGGGCGACCACTACCGTATCAGCGGGCAGAAGATATTCATCACCTACGGCGAACACGACTTTACCGAGAACATCGTCCACCTCGTGCTCGCTCGCACGCCGGACGCGCCCCCGGGGGTCAAGGGAATATCGCTCTTCGTGGTGCCCAAGTTCCTGGTCAAGCCCGACGGGACGCTGGGCGAACGCAACAACGCGGTGTGCGCCTCGATCGAGCACAAGCTTGGCATCCACGCGAGCCCTACCGCGGTGATGGTGTTCGAGAACGCGCTGGGCTACGTGGTGGGCGAGGAGAACAAGGGCCTGTCGTACATGTTCGTGATGATGAATGCCGCGCGCTTCGGCGTCGGCCTGGAGGGCCTGGCCATCGCCGAGCGCGCCTACCAGCGCGCCCTGGCCTATGCAAGGGAGCGCATGCAGGGCAACGACCTCGCCGGTGGCTCGAAGACGGTGGCGATCATCAACCACCCCGACGTGCGGCGCATGCTCATGCTGATGAAATCGCAGACCGAGGCGATGCGCGCGCTGGCCTATGTCGTGGCCGGCGCGATGGATGCGGCCCAGCGCCACCCCGACAAAGAGACGCGCCAGAGCAACCAGGCATTCGTCGAACTCATGATTCCGGTGGTCAAGGGCTGGAGCACCGAGACCGGCATCGACGTGGCGTCGCTCGGCGTGCAGGTCCATGGCGGCATGGGCTTCATCGAGGAAACGGGAGCGGCGCAACATTTGCGCGATGCGCGGATCACGACGATTTATGAAGGAACAACCGGCATCCAGGCTAACGACCTCGTGGGACGCAAGATCGCGCGTGAAGGCGGGCAGACGATCAATGGCTGGCTCAAGATGATGCAGGCGTTCGACGCCGAACTCGGCACGTCGAAGAATGCAGACGTGGCCTCGATCCGCGCTTCGCTGGCCGCGGGCACCAAGGCAGTGAGCGAGTGCGTCGAGTTCATCGTCGCGACGGCGGGCACCGACATCAAGGCGACGTTTGCGGGTGCGGTGCCTTTCCTGCGCCTCATGGGCATCGTCTGCGGCGGCTGGCAGATGGCGCGTGCCGCACTGGTGGCCGAACGCAAGCTGGCGGAGAACGCCGGCGACGCGGCTTTCTACAAAGCCAAGATCGCCACCGCGCGTTTCTACGCCGACCACGTCCTGGTGCAGTCAAGCGGCCTCGCGGACACCATGACCAAAGGCTCCGCGGGTGTCATGGCGATCCCGGGCGAGGACATGCTGGCCGCCTGAATCTGCAACATTCGATTCCGCGGACTCAAGCACTGCGCGCCTCTCCCGTCAGATCATATCCGGGAAACGCTATAAGCCGCCCGCCCACTTCGTGCCGGTCGGGCGTTAATTCGGCGCCGGTTTCTTCACGCCGCCGGCGATCTCGGCAGCATTGGCCTTGCTGCTGGGCGGCGAAACCGCTGCGCCCGGCGGCGAGTGGGCCCCCGAGGCTTCGAGCGGCTTGTTGGCCGCAGGCGTGTAGGTGAACGGCCCCGGGTCCATGCAGGTCGCCATGGCAACCGCTGGCGTGGACACCATGCCTGTGTTCGCCGCACCCGGGACGATGGCCGCTGCCTGCGTTGTGCCCTTATTGCCGGCGCGGTAGCTCTGTACGGCGCGGTCCTGCGCGAGGCAAACCTTGTAGGCGCCGACCTTGTCGGTCCAAGCGGATTTCGCCGCCGTTTCCGCAGCCTTGGCCTGGGCTTCGGGCGACGGTGGCGGCAGCTTGGCAAAGGCGGGAACCACCACTGCGGCGCTCAGCGCGGCGAGGGTGGCGGCGTTCAACAGGGCGACGATGCGCATGGTGTCCTCGCGGGTCGGGGGTTCGTGATCTCCCAGTATTCTTGAGGTCGGCGCAAAAGAATGTACGCGAGCGTACTCAGCGGCAATTTCCCTGCGCGTTTCGCCCCTTACGCCGCCGGGTCCGGCGTGGAAGGCGAATGGGTCGCCTCCGCGGCCGCTTCCCGCGACGCCTGCAGGTCGAGCGTGGCGCGCACGACGGTCCCGTCTTCGGGGTGGCGCGCGATGCGAAATCCCAGGCTCCTCATCATCATGAGCATGCCGTGGTTGGTGGCGAGGATCTCGCCGAACATCGCCGGCAGGCCGCGCCTCCCCGCGATGCCGATCAACTTTTGCATCAGGTGGCGGCCGATGCCGCGTCCCTGCCAGGCGTCCGCGACCACGATCGCGAATTCGCATGCGCCTGGGCCGCCGTCGGGGCTCTGCTCCTGCACGTAGCGCGCAACCCCGATGAGCACCTCGGTCTCCCCGATCATCACCACAGCTGCGAGCGCCATGTCGCGGCTGTAGTCGATGGTGGTGAGCTGCTCGATATAGGCGCGCGAGATGTTTATCGCGCCGCCGAGCAGCCGGTTGTAGCGCGATTCGCGCGACAGCCCCTCGACGAACGCTGACTCGATATCGAGGTCGCTCGGGCGCAACGGCCGCGCGCTGATGCTGTAGCCGTGGATGACCTGCCAGGACTCGGCGAGGTCCTCGGGGACCGGGGACTCGCCCATGGGCGGCTCCGTGCCTAGAACTTGATCCTGCCGCGCAGGATTTCCGACCACATCACCCAGTCGCCCGCGAAGCTGTAGAACGGGTAGCTGAAAGTTGCCGGGCGGTTGTGCTCGAAAAAGTAGTGGCCGACCCACGCGAAGGCGTAGCCCGAGACGAAGCCGGCCAGCAGGAACCAGGGGTTGAGCGTGACCGCCGCGACGACGAGCCAGGCCAGGCCCAGCGTGGTGCCGGCGAAGTGCAGGCGGCGCGATGTCCGGTTGGCGTGCTCGGAGAGGTAGAACGGGTAGAACTCGGCCATGCTGGCGAATTTTCGCGCCGGTGTGGTGGCAGGTTCGGTGCCTTGGGTGTCGCTGCGCATGCCAGTCTCCTCGCCGGGACTGCCCCCGGGGTTGCCCCCGGGGCCGGCTACATGTTGGGGTAGTTCGGGCCGCCTCCGCCTTCAGGCGTGACCCAGACGATGTTCTGTGTCGGGTCCTTGATGTCGCAGGTCTTGCAGTGCACGCAGTTCTGCGCGTTGATCTGCAGGCGCGGGTTGGCACCGTCGTCGTCGCGCACGATCTCGTACACGCCGGCCGGGCAGTAGCGCTGCTCGGGTGCGTCGTACAGCTCGAGGTTCACCTCGACCGGCACGGCCGGGTTCTTGAGCGTGAGGTGGATCGGCTGGTCTTCGTTGTGGTTGGTGTTGGAGATGAACACCGAGGACAGGCGGTCGAACGTAAGCACACCATCGGGCTTCGGATACTTGATCGGCGTGGCTTCGGTCTTGTTCTGCAGCGTTTCGTTGTCCGCGTGGTCGTGGTGCAGGGTCCACGGCGCCTTGCCGCCGAACACGACCTGGTCGATGCCCACCATCATGGTGCCCATGTACAGGCCCTTGGACATCCACGGCTTGAAGTTGCGCGCCCGGTACAGCTCGTCGAACAGCCAAGAGCTCCGAAATGCATCGGGGTACGCCACGAGCTCGTCCTTGGAGCGGCCGGCGGCGAGTGCATCGAACGCAGCCTCGGCGGCCATCATGCCGGACTTGATCGCGCAGTGGCTGCCCTTGATGCGCGAGGCGTTGAGGAAGCCCGCTTCGTCGCCGACCAGCACGCCGCCGGGGAAGGTCAGCTTGGGCAGCGCCTGCAGTCCGCCCGCGGTGAGTGCGCGCGCCCCGTAAGCGATGCGCTTGCCGCCTTCGAAGAAGCCGCGGATGGAAGGGTGGGTCTTGTAGCGCTGGAACTCCTCGTACGGCGCGAGGTACGGATTGGTGTAGCCCAGCCCGACCACGAACCCCACCGCCACCTGGTTGTTGTCCAGGTGATACAGGAACGAGCCGCCGTAGGTCTTCTTGTCCAGCGGCCAGCCCGCGGTGTGCACCACCAGCCCGGGCTTGTGCTGTTCGGGCTTGATCTCCCACAGTTCCTTGAGGCCCAGGCCGTAGACCTGCGGGTCGGCGTCCTTGCGCAGGGCGAACTTCGCTTCGAGCTGGCGGCCGAGGTTGCCACGGCAGCCCTCGGCGAAAAACGTGTACTTGGCGTGCAGTTCCATGCCTTCCTGGAACGCATCGGTCTTCCTGCCGTCGCGCCCGATGCCGAGGTCGCCGGTGGCCACGCCCTTGACCGAGCCGTCCTCGTGATAGAGCACCTCGGCCGCGGCAAAGCCCGGGAAGATTTCCACGCCGAGCGCCTCGGCCTGCTGGCCGAGCCAGCGCGTGACGTTGCCGAGCGAGATGACGTAGTTGCCGTGGTTTTCAAAACAGGCCGGCACCATGAAGCCGGGCGTGCGGATCGCC
>JBDTRN010000164.1:0-5954 GCA_039931715.1 Betaproteobacteria bacterium | reverse complement strand
CGGCTCGATCACCTCGATCCAGGCCGTGTACGTGCCCGCCGACGACCTGACCGACCCGTCGCCCGCGACCACGTTCGGCCACCTTGATTCGACCGTCGTGCTGTCGCGCGACATCGCGTCGCTCGGTATCTATCCCGCGGTCGACCCGCTCGACTCCACCAGCCGCCAGATGGACCCGAACGTGGTCGGCGAGGAGCACTACGCGGTGGCCCGCTCGGTCCAGTCGACGCTGCAGCGCTACAAGGAACTGCGCGACATCATCGCGATTCTCGGCATGGACGAACTGTCGCCCGAAGACAAGCTGGCCGTGGCGCGCGCGCGCAAGATCCAGCGCTTCCTGTCGCAGCCGTTCGATGTGGCGAAGAACTTCACCGGGCAGGATGGCAAGTACGTGCCGCTGGCCGACACCATCAAGGGCTTCAAGGGCATTGTGGCCGGCGATTACGACCACCTGCCCGAGCAGGCCTTCTACATGGTTGGCGCCATCGAGGAAGCGGTCGAAAAAGCGAAGACCCTGCAGTAATGGCCAACACCATCCACGTCGACGTCGTCAGCGCCGAAGAGCAGATCTACTCGGGCGAGGCGGAATTCGTCGTGCTCCCAGGCGAGGCGGGGGAGCTCGGCATCTATCCGCGCCATACTCCGCTCATCACGCGTATCAAGCCCGGCACGGTGCGCATCAAGCCCGAGGGCGGTGGCGAGGAAGAGCTGATTTTCGTCGCCGGCGGAATCCTCGAGGTCCAGCCCAAGGTGGTGACGGTACTCGCCGACACGGCGATCCGCGGCCAGGACCTCGACGAAGCCAAGGCGATCGAAGCGCAGAAGCGCGCGGCCGAAGCGATCCACGACCGCAGCGGCAAGATCGAGTATGCCAAGGCCGCGGCCGAGCTGGCCGAGGCGGCGGCGCAGATCGCAGCCATCCGCAAGCTGCGCCAGAGGCGCTAGCGCTCGCGCGGGGTCATGCCGGGGCAGTGCAAGCTGCCCCTTTTCTTTTGGAGCCATGACATGGCTGTCGCGCTGCCCCTCCGCAATGCCGGCCCGGCGATCCGGGGCTTCGCGGTGCGCTTTTGCTGATGGACACCTACGACCTGCTCGTCATCGGTGGCGGCATCAACGGCATCGGCATAGCGCGCGATGCCGCGGGCCGCGGGCTGTCGGTGCTGGTGGTGGAGAAAGACGACCTCGCATCGCACACCTCGTCGTGGTCCTCCAAGCTGATCCACGGCGGGCTGCGCTATCTGGAGCAATACGAGTTCCGCCTGGTGGCCGAGGCGCTGGCCGAGCGCGAAGTCCTGCTTTCGATTGCCGCGCATCTCGTGTCGCCCATGCGCTTCGTCATGCCGCACGTGCCGGAACTGCGCCCGCGCTGGATGATCAGGGTCGGGCTGTTCCTGTACGACCACCTCGGCCGACGCACGTCGCTGCCCGGTTCCGAAGGGGTGAGCCTGGACGTTCCCCCGTATCGCTCCGGGCTCAAGGCTTCGCTCACCAAGGGCTTCCTGTATTCCGACTGCCGCGTCGACGACGCGCGGCTGGTGGTGGCCAATGCCCTCGATGCCAGGCGCCTGGGCGCGACCATCCTCACGCGGGCTCTCTGCACCAGCGCTCGCCGTGAACAAGGCCTGTGGCGGGCACGCATCGAAGGCGCCGGTCACACGGCGCGCGAAGTCAGCGCCAAAGCGATCGTCAATGCGGCCGGGCCCTGGGTAAAGGAAGTCCTCAACACGCACCTCGACCAGCCCAGCCGCGACAATGTCCGCCTCGTCAAGGGCAGCCATATCGTGGTGCCGAAACAGTACGACGGCGACCACGCGTTCATCCTGCAGAACGACGACAAGCGCGTGGTGTTCATGATCCCATATGAGGGCCGATTCACGCTCATCGGTACGACGGACATCCCGGTCGAAGGCGATCCCGGGCACCCGCAGGCAAGCACCGAAGAAGTCGACTACCTGTGCCGCGCAGTCAACCGCTACCTCGACAAGCCGGTGGCGTCCGCTGATGTGGTGTGGCGCTACGCCGGCGTGCGCCCGCTCTATGACGACGGCACCAGCAACCCTTCTGCGGTGACGCGTGACTACACGCTGCGCGTGGATGACGCCGAGGGTGCAGCGGCGGTACTGTCGGTCTTCGGCGGCAAGATCACCACTTATCGGCGCCTCGCCGAGCACGCGATGGAAAAATTGCAACCGTACTTTCCCGGTCTCAAGCCTGCCTGGACGGACAAACGTCCCCTGCCCGGCAGCGAGCTGGGTGCACCGTACGCCGAGGCGCAGGCGCACATGCGCGAAGAGTACGCTTCGCTTCCCGCTGGCATCGTCGACGCCGTGTTTCGCCGTCATGGCGCGCTCACTAGCGAAGTGCTCGGCGACGCGCGCAGCGAGGCGGACCTCGGCGAACATTTCGGCGCAGGATTGCATGCACGCGAAGTCGAATACCTCATGGCGCAGGAATGGGCTGTCGCCGCCGAGGACGTCCTGTGGCGGCGCACCAAGGCCGGCCTCCACCTCACCGGACCGCAGGCGTATCGTGTCGCCGAATGGATGGCGGCGCGGTGAGGGCAACCCATTCCGGTGACGGCACGATGCGTCCTCTTACCGAATTGAGCGCGCGGGACATCGCCCCGGTGCGCGGCCTGTTTTTCGATATCGACGATACGCTTACAACCGAGGGTCGCCTGACGGCCGCCGCCTACACAGCACTCGAGCACTGGAAGCGCGCCGGCCGAATCGCGATCCCGGTGACGGGACGCCCGGCCGGATGGTGCGACCACATTGCACGCATGTGGCCCGTGAATGCGGTGGTCGGTGAGAACGGCGCGTTTTATTTCCGCTACGACGCCGCACGGCGCAGCATGGTGAAGCGGTTCGTGCAGGATGCGGCGACACGCGCGGCAAACCGCAAGCGCCTCGAAGCCATCCAGGCCGATGTCATTGCGGCAGTCCCCGGGTGCGCGGTGGCCTCCGACCAGCATTACCGCGAGACCGACCTCGCCATCGACTTCTGCGAAGACGTGCCGCCGCTGCCGCTGGCCGCCGCCGAACGCATCGCCGAGCGCATGCGTTCGGCAGGAATGACGGCCAAGATCAGTTCCATCCATGTCAACGGCTGGTTCGGCGACTACGACAAGCTGGGCATGGCGCGTACGCTGGCGCATGAGTGCCTCGGGGTCGACCTCGACGCCGAGCGCGCGCAGTTCGCATACGCGGGCGATTCACCCAATGACGCGCCGATGTTCGCGTATTTTCCCCTGTCTGTCGGGGTCGCCAACGTGCGCCGGTTCGCCACCCTGCTCGCTTCACCGCCAGCCTATGTCACGCCGAGCGAAGCGGGTGCCGGCTTTGCCGAACTCGTGCACCGACTGCTGGAGCCCTGAGGCATGGACCTGTGGTGGGTGTTCCTCGCAATCGGCGCAGTCGTCGGCTTCATGGCCGGCCTGCTGGGAATCGGCGGGGGCATGATCCTGGTGCCGATCCTGCTCTTCATGTTCACCGCCCAGGGGCCTGCGGCGGGATTCCCGCAGGAGCACCTCATGCACATGGCGCTCGCAACCTCGATGGCGACGATCCCGTTCACCTCCGTCTCGAGCGTTCGCGCGCACCACGTGCGTGGCGGCGTCGACTGGACCATCGTCGTCGGAATGCTCCCGGGGCTCGCGGTGGGCGCAATGGGAGCGGCCCTGGTGGCGGGCCTGATCCCCGGGCGGCCGCTGGCCATCTTTTTTGCCGCATTCATCTTTTATGCCGCGACCAACATGTTTTTCAACCTCAAGCCGGCTGGTACCCGGGTCCTCCCGGGACGGTTAGCCCTTGGCGTAGTGGGCGCGCTGGTGTCGTTTCTGGCCGCCTTTGTGGCGGCCGGCGCGGCTTTCATGACCATCCCCTTCATGGTGTGGTGCAACGTTCCGCTCAAACGGGCGGTCGGCACGGCCGCTGCCATCGGGTTCCCGCTGGGCCTGGCGGCCAGCATCGGTTATGTTTTCGCCGGCCTGCGCGCCGGCCCCCTTCCCCCGTGGAGCCTTGGCTTCATCTACCTGCCAGCGCTGGCTCTGATCGTGATCCCGAGCGTTTTCTTTGCGCCGCTCGGTGCGCGCGCCTCGCACCGCATGCCCATCAAGGGCCTGCGGATCGTCTTTGCGCTGACGCTTTACGCCATCGCGATCCGCATGGTGGTCAGTCTGTGGTGAAAAGGACTGTCCACCGCATCGCGCTGAGGTAGATTCACGCCATGGCGCCGCGATTCCTCAGCCGACTGTTTTCGTCCCGCCAGGAGGAGCTTGGCGCGCTTGCCGAGGGCCTGATCTCGGAGCGCGGTGAGGCCTCCGGCGTGGCGCGCGCGCGCGAACTGCTCGATGCTTACACCAGCGCGGCACCCGAGGTGAAGCTTGAGTTCCTCAAGCTGCTCGCCGAACGCTTCGGCGCCGACGTCCAGCGCATCGACGAGGCGATAGCGAAATATTCCGCCGACCCCAGCCCTGAACTCGCGCGCCGCCTGCACGAATCGGCCGAGGCGCGCCTGCAGGAACTGCTGCGCCGCCTGAACCTCGCGCCCGGAGGCACGGCGGTGCTGGTGCGCATGCGCGAAGACGTGTTGCGCTGGATTCCCGGTCACCCCGAACTCAGGAGAATTGACGCCGACTTCAAGCATCTGTTCGTGTCATGGTTCAACCGCGGCTTCCTGGTGCTCAAGCGCATTAACTGGTCGACCCCGGCGGCGGTGCTGGAAAAGATCATCCAGTACGAAGCGGTGCACGAAATCGACGGCTGGACCGAGCTGCGCGCCCGCCTCGACCCGGCCGACCGCAAGTGCTTCGCCTTTTTCCATCCCACCCTGGTGGGCGAGCCGCTGATCTTCGTCGAGGTCGCGCTGACCCGCGCCATCCCGGAAGCCATCGCCCCGCTGCTCGATACATCCCGCCTGCCGATCGACCCGAAGCGGGCCACCACTGCGGTGTTCTATTCAATCTCCAATTGCCAGGCCGGACTGCAGGGCGTGTCGTTTGGCAATTTCCTCATCAAACAGGTGGTCGATGAACTGCGGCGCGAAATGCCCCACCTCAAGACCTTCGTCACCCTCTCGCCGGTGCCGGGCTTCGCGCACTGGATGGCGCGCGATGCCAAGTCAGCGCTGTCAGAGGTGGAGATCGAAGCGCTCAAGGCGCTCGAGCAACCGGACTGGGCTTTGACCGCAGGCGCCGAGGCACGCCTGCGCCCGATACTGTCCAAGGCGGTGGCCACTTACCTGCTGACCGCCAAACATTCCTCCGGCAAGCCGCGCGATCCCGTGGCGCGTTTCCATCTCAACAATGGCGCGCGCCTGGAGCGGGTGAACTGGCTGGGCGATGTGTCGCCCAAGGGCCTGCGCGAAGCAGCAGGCTTCATGGTGAACTACGTCTACGACCTCGACGACATCGAAAAGAACCACGAGGAGTTCGCGCATAACCGCCCCATCGTCTCCTCACGCCACGTGCGCAATCTTTTGCGCGCGAAGCTCCCGCCCGCCGAAGAGCCCTGACCTGCGATGTGACCCGGACGGGGCCCGAAATCCGGGGATAATCCGGGCCTGACAAAACCCTTCGCAAGGAAGCCCGACCATGGCCGGACCGCTGTCGCATATCCGTGTGCTCGACCTTTCCCGCGTGCTGGCCGGCCCGTGGGCGGGACAGAACCTCGCAGACCTCGGCGCTGAAGTCATCAAGGTCGAGCGCCCCACGACCGGCGACGACTCGCGCGCTTTCGGCCCGCCGTGGGTGAAGGACAAGGAGGGCCGCGACTCGAAGGATTCCGCCTACTTCACCGCCGCCAATCGCGGCAAGAAGTCGGTGTCGCTCAACCTGTCCAAGCCCGAAGGCCAGGCCGTGGTGCGTGAGCTTGCGCGTGTGAGCGACGTGCTCATCGAGAACTACAAGTTCGGCGACCTTGCGCGCTACGGGCTGGGCTACGACGACCTCAAGG
>JBDTRN010000163.1:0-6075 GCA_039931715.1 Betaproteobacteria bacterium | reverse complement strand
CGAACTTATGCAGGAGCTGTCCCATCGTCCCGAAGAACTACTCATGATCGGCGACACCTGCCATGACCTCGAGATGGCGGCCAGCGCGCGTGTCGACGCAGTGGCCATCACCCACGGCGCGCATCCGGAAGCCGACTTGCGCGCGCGCACCCCCAAGGGCGTGGTCGCGAGCATCCCGGAACTCGACGCATGGCTGACGGCGAACGCGTGATCTGCGCTTCGGGCGACCTCGCGGAGGCGGGGCAGGGCGTTCGCTTCGAAACCGAATTCCGAGGCCAGACCGCGCCAGCCTTCGCCGTTAGGTACGAAGGTCGCGTGCACGCGTATCTCAACCGCTGTTCGCATGTGGCAATGGAACTGGACTGGCAGCCCGGCGCTTTTTTCGATGCGGAAGGGCGCGATTTGATATGCTCGACCCACGGCGCCATGTACTCGGCGTCGACCGGGAAATGCCTTGGCGGCCCCTGTTCGGGCGGACCGCTCATCAAACTTGCCGTCGAGGAACGTGACGGCTTCATCATGCTGAAGGATTCGTCGAATGGCTGACAATGGTGGTCATTGGGAACGCGACATGCTCGAGCGGCTCGCGCTTGCCGGCCTCAAGGAGCAGCGCACCGCGCGTCGTTGGGGCATCTTCTTCAAGCTGCTGGGGTTCGCCTATCTCACGGTGGTCGTGTTCTTCGCATTCGACTGGAGCAAGACCGACGGCCTGACCGACGGCAAGCATACGGCGCTGGTCGAGATCAGCGGGATCATCGCCCCGGGCACCGACAACAGCGCCGAAAAGATCAACAACGCCCTGCAGGCTGCGTTCAAGGACACCAACACCCAAGGGGTAGTGGTTCGCGTCAACAGTCCCGGCGGCAGCCCGGTCCAGTCGCAGAACATCTATGACGAGATGCGGCGCCTGCGCGTGAAGTACCCGGCGACCCCGTTGTATGTCGTGGTCGAGGATCTGTGTGCGTCCGGTGGCTATTTCGTTGCTGTTGCGGGCGACCGCATTTACGTCAACAAGTCGAGCCTCGTCGGGTCGATCGGGGTGCGCATGGACAGCTGGGGCGTCACCGGCCTCATGGACAAGATCGGGGTAGAGCGGCGCCTGCTCACTGCGGGCGAGAATAAGGGCTTCCTCGACCCGTTCCTGCCGATCGACGAAAAGCAGAAGGCCCACGCGCTGGCGATGCTCGACGAGATCCACCAGCAGTTCATCAAGGTGGTACGCGAGGGCAGGGGCAAGCGCCTGAAGGAAACCCCGGAGATCTTCAGCGGGCTCATCTGGACCGGGCAGAAAAGCGTAGACCTCGGCCTCGCCGACGGGTTCGGCAGCCTCGAGTACGTGGCCCGCGAGGTGATCAAGGCCGAGAACATCGTCGACTACTCGCAAAAGGAAAACCTGGCCGAGAAATTCGCACGCCGCCTCGGCGCGGGCGCAGCAAGCTCGCTGGCCGAGTTCGCCGTGCGTTACTCCCCGTCCCTGCTGCGCTGAAGGGCCTAAACCACGCTGAGGCCGAATGTTCCCAGCATGGTTGTCAGCGCAATCAGGGGAAGCCCGATGAGCGAGGTTGGGTCGTCCGTTTGCATGCGTTCGAGCAGGGCGATACCCAGCCCCTCGGCCTTGGCACTGCCCGCGCAGTCGTAGGGCTGCTCGCGCCGCAGGTAGGATTCGATGGTGCGGGAATCGAGTTGGCGGAAATGCACGTCGCAGGCGACGACCCGCGAGTCGATCCGGCCTGATGTTGTGTCGAGCAGGCAGACGCCGGTATCGAATCGGGCAATGCGGCCCGACAGCCAAGTAAGCTGGCCAACCGCGTTTTCGTGGGTGCCGGGCTTGTCCAGGCGGCGGCCGTCGCAGGAAGCCACTTGGTCGGACCCGATGATCAGCGCGTCCGGGTAAGCCGCAGTCACGGCAGCGGCCTTTGCACGCGCCAGCCGCTCCGCCGTGGCAACCGGTGCTTCGTCCTTCAGGGGGGCTTCGTCCACATCAGGCCGGGCACACTCGAAGACGAACCCCAGCCGCTCAAGCAGCTGGCGGCGATAGATCGAGGTCGATGCGAGCACCAGACGCCGCACCTGCGTCGCCTGTATTTTAGACATGACTTTGTTTTGACACGGTTTTTCCGAACTGATATGATTTAGGGTTTACGCAATGGCTGCGGGTTGGGCTTTGCGCGGCCTTTTAGGCGCGTCGGCCGCAAACATGGTTCGTGGCAGTCGTGGCAAAGGCGCATCCGGTGGGCAGATTCTCGCAGATCGACGGTTTCAGGTTTTCCGCGGTTGCGGGCCGCCTGGAAGGGCGAAGCCCGGCCGCGGATTTGGGGCGGTTGCAGGATTTGCTGGGCCCGGGTTCGAATGAAATCGAGTACGAAATCGCAGGCAGCCGCGACGACATGGGCAGGCCGGCGTTGCGCTTACGTGTGACCGGCGACTTGCAACTGACTTGCCAGCGCTGCCTGAAACCGCTGGCGTTTGCGTTGCGGCTGGACGAATTGCTTGTGCTAGCGAAAAGCGAGGCCGAAATCGAGGCCGAGCCAGTCGATCCGGAGTCCCCGGACCGGGTGGTCGCCGGCAAGGAAATGGATGTGGGGACGTTGCTGGAAGACGAAATCCTTCTGGCGATTCCCTTTGCGCCGCGCCACGAGGAGTGCTCGCGGCGCGACGCGGACAGGGGCGAAGCGAAGCCTTCGCCGTTTGCAGAGTTGCGCGGATTGCTCGACAAGGGCGGCCGGGCCGGAAATTGAACAAAGGAGTTTGACCATGGCAGTCCAGCAGAACAAGAAGTCACCGTCCAAGCGTGGCATGCACCGCGCCCACGATTTCCTCACCAACCCGTCGCTGGCTGTCGAGCCGACCACGGGCGAAACACACCTGCGCCACCACATCAGCCCCACTGGCTACTACCGCGGCAAGAAGGTCGTCAAAGGCAAGGACGAGTAGTCCAGACAGCATGCCGGCCGCCGCGGGCGGCCGCAGAACACCCGGAATGGACACAACGGTTGCCATCGACTGCATGGGGGGCGACCACGGCCCCCATGTGACCGTGCCTGCCGCCCTCGCGTTCCAGAAAAGCTTCCCCCTGGTCGACCTCGTGCTGGTCGGGCTGCAGGACGCCATCGGCGCTGAACTCGCCGCTCATGGCAGCGCACCCGGCCCGCGCCTTCGGGTCCACCACGCTTCCCAAGTGGTCACAATGGACGAGTCCGCCGCCACTGCACTGCGCGGCAAGAAAGATTCGTCGATGCGCGTCGCGATCAACCTCGTCAAGTCGGGCGAAGCGCATGCATGTTTGAGCGCGGGCAATACCGGCGCTCTCATGGCGGTTTCGCGCTTCGTGCTCAAGACCCTGCCGGGCATCGACCGGCCTGCCATCTGCAGCGTCCTGCCGACCATGCGCGGCCGCGCCTATGTGCTCGACCTGGGCGCCAACGTGGACTGCGGACCGGAAAACCTCCTCCAGTTCGGCATCATGGGGGCCTGCCTCGCGGCGGCCGTCGAGCACAACGAATCGCCCTCAGTGGGCCTGCTCAATATCGGCGTCGAAGACATCAAGGGCAACGAGGTCGTCAAGCGCGCGGCCGAGCTGCTGCGCGACAGCGGCCTCAATTTCTACGGCAACGTCGAGGGCGACGACATCTACAAGGGCACGACCGACGTGGTGGTCTGCGACGGCTTTGTCGGCAACGTCGCGCTCAAGAGTTCCGAGGGCGTCGCGCAGATGATCGGCGCATTCATGCGCGAGGAATTCAACCGCACCATTTACTCGCGGCTGGCGGCCTTCATCGCGTTGCCCGTGATCGGTGCGTTTCGCAAGCGCATGGATCACCGGCGCTATAATGGCGCGAGCCTCCTTGGCCTCAAGGGAATCGTCATCAAAAGCCATGGCTCAGCCGATTCGTTCGCGTTCGAACAGGCGCTGCAGCGAGCCGTCGAGGAGGTTCGCAACGGCGTGCCGCAGCGCATTTCCCAACGCATGGCTTTGTTGCATCCGCCCAAAGCAGCCTGAATGATCTATTCGCGCATCGCCGGCACCGGCAGCTATCTCCCGCCCCGAGTGGTCACCAACGCGGAGTTCGCGCAGAGGCTCGAGACGAGCGACGAATGGATCCGCGAGCGCACCGGCATCGCCGAGCGCCGCATCGCCGAGGAGTCGCAAGGCTCGAGCGACCTCGCGTTCGAAGCCTCCAAGGCCGCGCTCGAAGCCGCAGGCGCGAGCGCTTCAGACCTCGACATGATCATCGTCGCGACTTCGACCCCCGATTATGTTTTCCCGAGCACCGCGTGCCTGCTGCAGGCCAAGCTCGGCGTGGCCAACTGTGCAGCGTTCGACGTACAGGCCGTTTGCAGCGGGTTCGTCTATGCGCTCGCAACCGCCGACAAGTTCATCAAGTCCGGCCAGCACAAGTGCGTCCTGGTGGTCGGCGCCGAAGTCTTTTCGCGCATCCTCGACTGGAACGACCGCGGCACTTGCGTGCTGTTCGGCGACGGCGCGGGCGCCGTGGTGCTGCGCGCGGCCGATGCCCCCGGGATTCACTCGAGCATTTTGCGCGCCGACGGTCGGCACGCAGGCATCCTGTCGGTGCCTGGTAACGTCAGCGGCGGGAAGATAATCGGCTCGCCTTTCCTGCAGATGGCGGGCAACCAGGTGTTCAAGTTCGCGGTCAAGGTGCTCGACGAGGTCGGGCGCGAGACGCTGGCCGCCGCGGGCGCAAGCGTGGCCGATGTCGACTGGCTCATTCCCCACCAGGCCAACGTACGCATCCTCGATGCCACTGCGAGAAAGCTCGGCATTTCCACCGACAAGGTGGTGGTCACCGTCGATCATCACGGCAATACCTCGGCCGCATCCATCCCGCTTGCGCTCGACGAATACGTGCGGCTGGGAAAAATCCAGCGTGGTCACCGCCTGCTCCTGGAAGGCGTGGGCGGCGGTTTCACCTGGGGCGCCGTGTACGCCACATTCTGAGGAAGATTCAGGCATGAAACTCGCGATGGTGTTTCCAGGGCAGGGCTCCCAATCGGTGGGCATGCTGCGCGCCTATGACGGCCTCGCCGGGATCGAGCCCGTGCGCAGTGCCGCCAGCAGCGTGCTGGGGGCGGATTTCATCAAGCTGCTAGACGAGGGGCCCGCCGACGCGCTAAGCCTTACCGTGAACACTCAGCCCGCCATGGTGACGGCCGGCTATCTTGCCTATCGCGCGTGGCTTGAGCTCGGTGGCCCGCGCCCCGAAGTGGTAGCCGGCCACAGCCTGGGCGAATACACCGCACTGGTCGCCGCCGAGGTCCTGCCGTTCGAGGATTGCCTGCCGCTGGTACGGCACCGCGCCGAGGCGATGCAGAAAGCAGTGCCCGCAGGGGAGGGCGCGATGGCCGCGATCCTCAACCTCGATGACACCCTGGTGCGTGAGGCGTGCGTCGAATCCGGTCAGGGCCAGGTCGTGCAGGCGGTCAATTTCAACGGGCCCGGCCAAGTGGTGATCGCCGGCAACAAGGATGCGGTTGCGCGCGCAATGGAATCCTGCAAGGCCAAAGGCGCCAAGCGCGCGGTGCTCCTGCCCGTGAGTGCGCCGTTCCATTCGAGCCTCATGCAGCCGGCCGCCGAAGCGCTCAAAACTTACCTTTCGAATGTTGCATTCAAGGCCCCGTCGATCGCGGTAATCAACAACGTCGATGTGGCCACCGAAACCGATCCCGCCGCTATCAAGGATGCACTCGTGCGGCAGGCAGCCTCGCCAGTGCGTTGGGTGGAGATTATCAATCGCATGGCGGGCATGGGTGTCACTCACGTCCTCGAGTGCGGTCCCGGCAAGGTGCTTGCGGGGCTCACGCGGCGCATCAGTGGCGGATTGCACGGATTCGCCCTGACCGACCGTGCGTCTCTCGAGCACGCCCTTGCCGCCCTGAGGAGCGCATGAGCGCCCTGGCGGGAAAGGTCGCACTGGTCACCGGCGCTTCGCGCGGGATCGGCCGCGCCATCGCCATGGCACTTGCCGGTGATTCAGCCACGGTGATCGGTACCGCCACCACCGAAGCCGGCGCCAAGGCTATCGGCGAGGCCATCGCGTCGACCGGCCACGCGGG
>JBDTRN010000162.1:0-6084 GCA_039931715.1 Betaproteobacteria bacterium | reverse complement strand
TACCTGCTGCGCGTCGTGGTGCCGGACATCGCGGCCTACGACGAGGTCTACAAGAAGCTCATCCGCACGTCCGGGCTGTCGGACGTGAGCTCGAGTTTCGCCATGGAACAGATCAAATACACGACCGCGCTGCCGCTGCAATTCATCGGCTGAGCGCGGCGCCAAACCAGGAAAGGGTGAACTTATGGATGTCGATTCGGTGTTTTCTTCGAGCTATGCGCAGGCGCGCACCAGGTTTCTCGAGGCCGCGCGCGTGGCGGGTGCGCAGCTCGCGCACTACGAGCACCCGGCCCTCAAGGGTCCGCAGGGAGAAGCCCTGTATCTCGACGTGGCTGTGCTCGGCGATCCCCTGGCACCGAACGTGATGGTGGTCGGTTGCGGTACCCACGGCATCGAAGGGTTTTCCGGCTCGGCCGCGCAGAGCGCGTGGATGCTCGACGGCGGCAGCGCCCGCGTGGCGCCGGGCACGGCGATGGTATTCCTCCACGCCCACAACCCGTGGGGCTTCGCGCACCACCAGCGCGTGACCGAGGAGAACGTCGACCTCAACCGCAACTTCGTCGACCACTCTGCGGGCTATCCGGCCAACCCGGGCTACGCAGTGCTGCACCCGGGCATCTCACCGTCACGTTGGGACGAGGAAAGCATTCGCGGCGTCTTCGCCGCGCTGGAAGATTTCCGCCAGAAGAATGGCGAGCAGGCGTTTTCCGACGCTTACAACGGTGGGCAGTACTCCCATCCGGACGGGGTGTTCTTCGGTGGCCAGCGGGCGCAATGGTCGAACGACGCGTTTCGCACCGCGGTGCGCAAGCACGTGGGCCACGCAAAGCGCGCCGCGATCATCGACCTGCATACCGGCATCGGCCCCTACCTCGATCACGTATTCCTGTGCTTTCACGCCCAGGGCACGCCCGCTTACGAACGGGCGCGACGCTGGTGGGGTGAGCGCGCGGTGAATCGCCAGGGCTCGACGCACAAGGCGCTGGCCGTCTACAGGGGACTGCTTGTCGATGCTTTCCAGGCCGAGCTTGCGCAGGCCGAAACCACCGCGGTGGTGATCGAATTCGGCACGCGCTCGCGCCCCGAGATGCAGCGCGCCAACATGTCGCTGCGCTGGCTGCGCGAGCACGCCAAGGACCATCCGGAGATTGCGCGCGCCGTGCAGGCCGATTACGTCGAGGCGTTCTACCCGAGCGACCCCAAGTGGCGCGCCGCCGTGCTGGCGCAGTCGCGCGTCTTTCTCGACCAGGCCGCCGAAGGTATCGGAGCGGGCATCGCCGCTGGCTGATCAGCGGGAGGCCACCACCAGCGGGATGTACATCTCGTCGGCCGCCATGCCGCCGTGGTTGCCGATGTGCAGGTGGCGGGGTTCACCGGGCAACCAATCCTTGATGGTGTAGGTGTCGCGCATCATGAGGACGAAGTCGCCGATCCGCCCGGCCAGCCGCGGGTGCAGGTCGCCCCGACCGAACCAGCCTTCGTCGAGCGGCACCTGGGCCGGAACGACGTCGGCCTTGCCCGCCAGCCATTCGCCCGCGCGCGCAGCGAATTCATCCTGCCTGCCGGGCAGCACGTGACAGAAAGCAACGCGGCGCTCGCCGGTGAGCGGTCGTGCCAGCAGGCCGGCAACTTCGGGGCACTGGGCCAGGTCGAGCGCGTTTTCTTCCGGGCAGTCGATGAAACCGTGATCCGCCGAAACGATGACGGTGGTATCGGTGCCCGCGAGGCGGCGCAGCAGCTCGGCGAACGCCGCGTCGATGGCAGCGAACACCGCTGCGGTTTGCGTGCTCGCGACCCCGAAGCGATGCGATGCGGTGTCGAATTCCGGGTAATAGGCGTAGACAAACTTTCGCCGGGGTCCGGATTTCACCGCCGTTTCGGCCTGGTTCACCAACCCGTCGAGGGTGTCGTACGCAAGCCGCGCCGCGCGACCGCAGAAGTGGCGGTTGTAGGTCGAGTCGATGATCGGGCGATAGGAAACCACGAACGCCTCGTCGGCGAGCGAATCGAACATCGGCGCGCCGCGATACAGGTGCTGGGGCCCGATGCCGCGCGCTTCGAGCGTCTCGCCTGGCACGCGGGGCTTGAATGGCAGGGCGGCGGCGATCGTGCCGGCTTCGTCGAACCACGTGAACCACCCGGTGAGGCCGTGCTCGCCCGGCGCGAGCCCTGTGAAGGTGGTGGTGATGGCGCTGGCCGTGGTGGAAGGAAAAACCGACGTCATCCGCCCCACGAGGTGCGAGGCCATCGCGCTGCCTGCGCCGTGCGTCGAAAGGTAGTTGTAGCCCAGGCCATCGACAAGAAACAGCAGCACGTTGCGCGCGCCGGCCAGTTCGACGCCGGGAAGGTCGCGCAGCAACGGGTGGAGCGGGGCGCCGCCGCGTGAGGCAACGCAGCTCGCAACAAGGTTGAGCAGGCCGCCGCCGTCGTAATCCGGCAGGACGCGTTCGGGGTTGCGGTCGGTCGTCTTGTTGGTGTTGTTCATTGGCGCGCGATCACAAGCCGGTCACAGGCACTCGGCGCGCCTATCGTAAATGCAAAGCGGTTCCCGCGCGAATCGCGGGAAGGGTCCCCTCAGTGCAGCACTACCGGGTTGGTCAGCAACGCGTCGTAGGCTTCGAGGAATTCGTCCACCGACTCGACTGTTGGGCTGTCGGAGAACAGGTGCAGCATCGACGCGCGCAGCTTGAGGGCCACGTCGCCTTCGAGGAACCCCGCCCGCCCGGCGGACTTGTCGACCAGCTCGATCCCCTCCCAGCCGGGGAATTCAGCCATGTAAAAATGCTTGCTGTCGTATAAGACGTTCATGGCATCCATTGCAAGGCTCCTTCGTGTGACTGCCGTGGCCTGCTGGTGCATCGTCAGGCGGGATATGCCTAGCAATGTTTGTGCCGTCTCGACTTCGAGCGCGGCCCACACCCCATTCAACGCCGCCCGGCGCTCCCGGTTGACCCAGGCCGGAGAGGGGCGCGTGATAGAATTCACGCCCACTTTCCTCCATTCGAGGACCCGATCATGCGGATGGAAGTTCACGTCCACGCGGACATTCCCATACTCGAAGGCGTAGCGCGAAAGCAGCTCGAAATGGCGCTTTCCCCCTGGCTCGATTACCTCGACGCCGACAGCATCGAGGATGTCAAGAGCCTCGAACCCGAAGAGCCCGGCATCGAATACGACGAGCCCAACCGCATGCTGTACCTGTGCTGGACGGGCGAGATCGGGCGCAGCTTCCAGAAAGTCCTCGAATCCGCCCTCGACACGCTCGGCCCTTACGCCGAGGAAGCGGTCGAAGTCGACGTCACGTTCTACCAGGACAGCGGCGAGCAGGAAGGCCAGCTCCTCTTTGTCGGTCCCACTCCGTTGTCAATCCACGAGGCGCAGCGCCGCTGCATGCTCGAAGATGTGAGCGCCATGCTGGCCCGCCAGTTCGACAAGTCGCGCACCGACGAGGTGGTCGCCATCGTCAACGACTTGTTTGATCGCGACTGGAAGGAAAAGGCCGACCAGCCGAAGAAGCCCGAGCGGGCGTTCGAGACATACACGCGCACGCCGAACCGCAAGAATCTGCACTGACGCAATTTGCTTGAAGGCGCCCCCGCCCGGGGGCGTTTTCGTTTGGGGGGGGAGACATGGCAGGGCCGAAATATCCCGGCTTCGATACGCTCTCGCTGCACGCAGGCCAGTCGCCCGACCCGGCGACCGGCAGCCGCGCGGTGCCCATTTACCAGACCACTTCCTACGTTTTCCGCGACTCGGACCACGCCGCGTCCCTGTTCAACATGGAGCGGCCCGGGCACGTGTACTCGCGCATCTCCAACCCTACAGTGGCGGTGTTGGAAGAGCGCATCGCGGCGCTTGAGGGCGGCGTCGGCGCTATCGCGGTCGCAAGCGGCCAGGCGGCGCTGCACCTGGCGGTGGCCACGCTCCTCGACGCGGGCCACCATGTCGTGGCGTCGAATTCGCTCTACGGCGGCTCGCACAACCTGCTCGGCTACACGCTCAAGCGCTTTGGCATCGAGACCACCTTCGTCGACCCGCGCGACCTCGGCGCCTGGGCGGCCGCGATTCGCCCGCAGACGCGCCTGCTGTTCGGCGAAACGCTGGGCAACCCTGGGCTCGACGTGCTCGACATTCCGGCGGTGGCCAAGATCGCTCATGCGCAGGGCCTGCCGCTGCTGGTCGATTCGACTTTCACCACGCCTTACCTCATGCAGCCGTTCGCGCTCGGCGCCGATCTGCTTTACCACTCGGCCACCAAGTTCCTCGGCGGCCATGGCGTTGCAATCGGCGGCATCATTGTGGATTCGGGCCGCTTCGACTGGGAAGCCTCGGGCAAGTTTCCCCAGCTGACCGCGCCCTACGCGGGCTTCCACAACATGGATTTCGAGGAGGAATCCGGCACCCGGGCTTTCCTCCTGCGCGCGCGCCGCGAGGGGCTGCGCGATTTCGGCGCATGCATGGCCCCCATGAATGCCTTCCAGATCCTGCAGGGGGTGGAGACGCTCCACCTGCGCATGCCGCGGCATGTGGAGAACACGCGCAAGGTGGTCGCGTTCCTCGCCGCCAACCCGATGGTCGAATCGGTGGGCTACCCGGAACTCGACACGCACCCCGACCACGCGCTGGCAAGGAAGCTGCTCCCCAAAGGCTGCGGCGCGGTGTTTTCGTTCAACATGAAGGGCGGGCGCGCCGCCGGCAAGCGATTCATCGAGAGCCTGCGGATCTTTTCCCACCTGGCCAACGTCGGCGACGCGAAATCGCTGGTGATCCACCCGGCCTCGACAACCCACTACCGCATGGACGACGAAGCGCTGCTGCGCGCGGGCATTGCCGCCGGCACCGTGCGCCTGTCGATCGGCCTCGAGGATGGCGACGACCTCGTCGAAGACCTGTCGCGCGCGCTGAAGGATGCGCAGCGCACGATGAAGCAATAGGCGCGCCGATGGATTTCCAAGTCGATTCCCACACCGTATACGCCTACACCGCGACCCATGAACTCGACACGGCCAAGCCGACCCTGCTGTTCCTTCATGGCGCGGGCCTGGACCATAGCTGGTGGGGGCTGCAGAGCCGCTACTTCGGCTTTCACGGGTGGAACGTGCTCGCGTGCGACCTGCCCGGGCACGGCCGTTCCGGCGGTGTGCCGCTGGCGAGCATAGGCGCGGCGGCGGACTGGGCTGCGCGATTGCTCGACGCCGCCGGTGTATCCAAGGCAAGCGTGGTCGGGCACAGCATGGGTTCCCTCATCGCACTCGAGTGCGCGGCGCGCCACCCGGCGCGCATCGGGAAGGTCGCGCTGCTCGGCACGGCGTTCCCGATGAATGTTTCGGACGCGTTCCTCGATGCGGCGAAAGCCAACGACCAGAGCGCCTACGACATGGAAACCATCTGGGGCCATGCGCCGCTGGTGCCCTTTGGCGCCAACCCCAATCCTGGCATGTGGATGTACGGCGACACGCTTGCCCGGCTCGCGCGGCTCGGGCCGGGCGTTCTGCACACGGACCTCAAGGCGTGCAAGGAGTACGCGGCCGGATTGGAGAGTGCCGGCCGCCTGCAGTGCCCCGTGCTGGTGGTGATGGGCGGGCAGGACATGATGACCCCGCCCAAGGCGGCCGCTGCGCTCATCAAAGCCCTGTCGGCGGTGACGTCGGTTTCGATCGGCTCGTCGGGCCACTCGCTCATGGCCGAGGCTCCCGACGCCACACTGGATGCGCTGATCCGGTTTTTCGCCTGACCGAAGGCCTCACGAACTCATAGCGCAGGCGCACCCCGGACGGAGGGGGCCGCCCCAAGTGTCAAGTTTGTTGGCGCAACGGCGCTTGCCCGGTCGCTTGGGCGATAATCGGCCGCTCGCAGGCCCTCGCGGCCGCGCAGTTTCGTGGAGTGTTGCGCCATGGCCCAGATCCAAGTCCAGTCCGCCCAGGGAGCGTCTGCACCGCAAGGTGCGGCGGGCGCGCAGGCGCCGAAGGTTCCCCGCCTCAGGCAGGACATCAAGTTGTATCCGGGCCCGCGCCACCGCGACGGCTCGCCGAGCTGGCGCATCCTCGACCCGGTGCGTAACCGTTTCTTCGAGATCGGCTGGCT
>JBDTRN010000161.1:0-6152 GCA_039931715.1 Betaproteobacteria bacterium | reverse complement strand
TTCGGTGCGCTGCTGTACGCGGCCGAGTCGATTGCCGCCCTGCCGCTCGGTGCCGGTATAGCGTGGTTCCTGGTGCTGTTTGCCGGCGGCTGGGTGGTGCAACTCGTCGGCCACATGTTCGAGGGACGCAAGCCCGCGCTGGTGGACAACCTGTTCCAGATTTTCGTCGCGCCGATATTCCTCTGCGCCGAAGCGTTTTTTGCGCTCGGCTACAAACCCGGCCTGCATGCCGCAGTACAGAGGCGCGCCTTGCAGATGCGCGCCCAAGCGGGCATCGGGCACGCTGCGCCCGCCTGAACCTGCACGATCAGGTCAGTTGAGCCTCGCGCAGATCGAGGTCAGCTCGACCACCCGGGCGCGGACCTCATCCGCGTCCGCCGCCTCGGGCTCGTGATTGAGGTAGTCGCGCAGGTCCTTGAGCGCCGCCCGGAAGGCTTCGAGCTTCTGGTATACGAGGCCACGGTCGCGCAATTCCTCGTGGTCGTCGGGCGCGACGATGAGCATGCGGTTGATCACCTCCAGCTGCCGCCCGGTCTCGTCCTTTTGGCGATAGATATTTTTGAGGTTGCGCAGCACCCGCGCGAGAACCTGGCGATGGCCCGCTGGCTCGAGGAACTGGTCGAGCGGCAGTTCCGCTGCCACATCGCCGGCGGAACGCAACCCCGCGCGGCCGCTTCCCGCGATCACCCGGCGCAGCAGTTTGCGCAGGTCCTGCTCCGACAATGGCTCGCCGCCCGAGAACGGATCCAGCACGAGCGTGCTGCCGCGCAACGCGAGCCGCACGAGGAAATGCCCCGGGAACGACACGCCTTCGAACGGCAAGCCGATCTTGCGGCCGATTTCCATGTAGATGACCGACAGCGAGATCGGGATCCCGACGCGGCGTTCGATCACCTCATTAAGGTAGCTGTTGCGCGGATCGTAATAGTCGTCGACATTGCCCGAAAAACCCAGGTCTTCGAAAAGGAACTGGTTCAACGCGATCACTTTTTCTTCCGGGTCGCCGCTTGGCGGCAGCCGGCCGCGCAGGCGCGCCGCCATGCGCTCGATCTCGGCGAGGTAATGGTCGACATCGAGCCTGGGGT
Source organism: Betaproteobacteria bacterium (assembly GCA_039931715.1). Classification (GTDB taxonomy): domain Bacteria; phylum Pseudomonadota; class Gammaproteobacteria; order Burkholderiales; family SG8-39; genus SZAS-79. The sequence goes on along the minus strand of JBDTRN010000161.1, from coordinate 5,067 downwards.
AGGCATCCGTGGCGATCAGCAGGCACGCCTCGGCGAGGCTGTAGCGGTCTTTCTGGTCGGCCAGCAGGGTGGCGAACCGATCCGGGTCAGCCATCGTTTACTCCATCCCGCGGCGGGCAAAGTCGCGCACCCGGAATCCCATCGCCGCAAGGCATGCGGCGTATACCAGCATTCCCATCACCACCAGCCCGCTCAGCGCGGGAAGGCGCAGTTTCCAGTCGGCGGCCAGCCACCATTGGGCCGGGCCCATCGCCAGCCACAGGGCGCCGGCCATGACCGCCACGGCGACGAATATCTTGCCGGCGAATGCAGCCCAGCCCGGCTCCGGCGTGTAGATGCGGTGCTGTCGCAGCTTTGCATATAGGAGCCCCGCGTTAAGGCAGGCGCCCAGCCCGATCGCGAGCGCGAGGCCGGCATGCTGCAGGGGCCATACGAAAGCCAGGTTCATGAGTTGCGTCGCTACCAGCGTGAACACGCCGATTTTCACCGGCGTGACCACATTCTGCCGCGCATAGAAACCAGGGGCGAGAATTTTTACCAGGATCATCCCCACCAGGCCGGCGCTGTAGGCCACCAAAGCCTGGCGCGTCATCCACGCATCGTTCGCATCGAAGCGCCCATAGTGGAACAGGGATGCGATCAGCGGCATGGCGAGCACTGCGAGCGCGGCGGCAGCGGGCAGCGCGAGCATAAGCGTCAGGCGCAGCCCCCAGTCGAGCAGCCTGGAGTAGCCGACGGTGTTGGAATCGGCGTGGTAGCGCGACAGGCTCGGCAACAGGATCGTCCCCAGCGCCACGCCGAGCATGCCGGCGGGAAACTCCATGAGCCGGTCGGCGTAATACAGCCACGACACGCTGCCCGTCACGAGAAACGAGGCGAAGATCGTGTTGATCACGAGCGAGATCTGGCTCACCGATACGCCGAAAAGGGCCGGCAGCATGAGCTTGAGGACGCGCCTGACTCCCGGGTGGGCGAAGTTGAGCTTCCAGCGGGGCAGCAGGCCCAGCCGCGCGAGAAAGGGGATCTGCAGGGCTAGTTGCAGCACGCCTCCGGCGAATACCGCCCAGCCCAGCACCATCACCGGCGGGTCGAAATACGGGGCGAGGAACGCCGCGCCGACGATGAACGAAACATTGAGCAGGACCGGCGTAAAGGCCGGCACGCCGAAGCGCTCGTGCGTATTCAGGATGCCGGCGGCCAGCGCCACCATCGAGATAAAGAATATGTACGGGAAGATGACGCGCAGCAGCGCCACCGTCAGTTCGAACTTGCCCGGGTCCGCGGCAAAGCCGGGCGCCGAGACATAGACGATGACTGGCGCAAGCGCGATGCCCAGCAGGGTCACGATGACGAGCGCGACGCCCAGCACGCTGGCCACGCAGTCGACCAACTCGCGCGTCTCCTGCGGGGACTGGCGGTTTTTGTATTCCGACAGGATGGGGACGAAAGCCTGCGAAAACGCGCCCTCGGCGAACATCCGCCTGAGCAGGTTGGGCAGCCGGAATGCGACGAAAAACGCGTCGGTGGCCGCGCCCGCACCAAAAGCCCGGGCGATGATCGCATCGCGCACGTAGCCCAGGACGCGCGAAACGAACGTCATGCTGCTTATGGTGGCCAGCGCCCGCAGCAGGTTCATGCGTGCCCGCTTCCGTTGACACGGCCGCCACGCGCGCTGCCCGGCCTGCCGGCGATTGGGGTGGACGGAAATTCCTTGCCCGTCCGGGGCTTAACGGCTAAAATGCGCGCCTTTTCCGGAACCCCACCGAACCCATGGCCAACACTGCTTCCTCGCGCAAAAGCGCCCGCACTTCCGAAATCCGCCGCAAGCGCAACGCGAGCATGAACTCGACCATGCGAACGGCGATCAAGACCGTCAAGAAGGCAGTCGCTTCGGGCGACAAGTCGGCCGCGGCCGCTGCCCTGAACGCCTCGATGAGCAAGATCGACCGCACGGCTGCCAAGGGCGTGATTCACCGCAACGCCGCGGCGCGCCACAAGTCGCGCCTCGCCCACGCCGTCAAGTCGCTCGACAAGTAGCATCAGGTCACCTGGCAGGCAGGCACTCGCCTGCACTGCCCGCCTCGCGGATCTTGCGGGGCCTGCCGCATCGCGGCACGGTCATTCGCACCCCGATCACGGCACGCACCGGAGCCGCGGCTAGCCGGCATTGCCAGCGCCGCGCTCCAGTTCAGCCAGTTTCGTGCGCTCCGGCGGCCTGCCCGGCCGCACCCTGAGGTCGTTATCCTTGGCGAAGCTGAGGAGGAAACGATAGGCCATCGGCTCGATGCCTTCGAGGCGCATGTCGACCACCACGCAGCGGATGCCGTTGGACGTGATTGGGTGCACATAAGGGGAGTAGGCAAGATGCTGGTCGCTGCCGAACGCTGCCATCACGCCACACAGCCGCTCGGCCCAGTCGCTGGGCCGGAAAGTGCTGCCTTCCTCGGTGGTGCCCTGGATGACGAACTCGACGGGTAGGTCGGGCATGGCGATCAGCCGCGTTATACCGGGGGAAAGTGGCCGAAATTATACTGTGATAACATCGTTGAAACGGCGGCCTTCCCCGCCGTTTTTGCATTTGGAGGACCGACCGATGTCCCATGTCATGAACACTTATGCACGCCTTCCGGTGGCCTTTGTGCGCGGCGAAGGCGTCTGGCTTTGGGACGCCGCGGGCAAGAAATACCTCGACGGTTTGGCAGGCATCGCGGTCAACACGCTGGGCTACGGGCACCCGAAATATGCCCGCGCGCTCAACGCCTGCATCGCCAGCGGCGTGACCCACACGTCCAACCTGTTCGAGGTGCCGGCCCAGGAGGCGGCCGCCGACCGGGTGGCCGAAATCACCGGCCTGGACGAAGTATTCTTCTGCAACTCCGGCTGCGAGGCCAACGAGGCCGCGATCAAGATCGCGCGTCTTTACGGCCACAAGCACGGCATCGAGCGCCCCGAGATCATCGTGTTCGAGAAGGCCTTTCACGGCCGCACGCTCGCCACACTTTCGGCCACCGGCAGCCGCAAGGTGCAGGCCGGTTTCGAGCCGCTGGTCGCCGGGTTCGTGCGCGTGCCGCTGGACGACCTCGATGCGGTGCGCTCGATCGCCGAGCACAACAAGAACGTGGTGGCCATCCTCATCGAGCCGATCCAGGGCGAAGGTGGCATCAACGTGCCACGCATGGAATACCTGCGCGGCCTGAAGGAGATCTGCGACCGCAACGACTGGCTGTTCATGACCGACGAGGTGCAATGCGGCCTGGGTCGCACCGGGCAGTGGTTTGTGTACCAGCATGCGGGCATTTCGCCCGACGTGGTGTCGCTGGCCAAGGGCCTCGGCGGCGGTGTCGCGGTCGGCGCCTGCGTGACGGGAAACCGGGCGCGCGGCATTTTCTCACCCGGCAAGCACGGCTCGACCTTCGGCGGCAACCCGCTCGCCTGCACCGCAGTGGTGGCCACCATAGACACGATGAAGGAGGAAAAGCTGCTCGACAACGCAGCCCGGGTGGGGCGGGTGATCCGCGACGGCCTCTCCCAGGCGCTGGCGGGCACCGCTGGCTTCGTCGAAGTCCGCGGCATGGGAATGATGATCGGCCTCGAGCTCGACCGTCCCTGCGCGGACATCATCACAATGTCCCTCGAGCGCGGCCTCGTGCTCAACGTCACCGCCGAGAGCGTGATCCGGCTGGTGCCGCCGCTTGTCATGACCGAGGACGAGGCGCGCCAGCTGGTGGCCCTGCTCGCGGGCGTGGTGAAGGATTTCCTCGCGCGGCCCATTGAAGCGGCCCTCGCCGCCAAGGCCGGCTGAGCATGGCGACGGCGGCGCTGCTGGACGCCCCCACCCCGATCCGGCATTTCCTGCAGGTCCGCGACCTGTCGCGCGACGAAATGCACCACCTGTTCGAGCGTACCCGCTGGATCAAGGACAAGTTCAAGCGATACGAGCGCTTCTGGCCGCTCGAAGACCGCACGCTGGTGATGATTTTCGAAAAGCAGTCGACGCGCACCCGGCTTTCGTTCGAGGCGGGCATGCACCAGCTCGGCGGCGCGGCGATCTTCCTCAGCACGCGTGACTCCCAGCTCGGGCGCGGCGAGCCGATCGAGGACGCGGCGCAGGTGGTCTCGCGCATGTGCGACCTGGTCATGATCCGCACCTTCGAGCAGGAGGTCATCGAGCGCTTCGCGGCCAACTCGAGGGTGCCGGTCATCAACGGCCTCACCAACGAATACCACCCCTGCCAGATCCTCGCCGACATCTACACCTACATCGAGCAGCGCGGCGACATCCGCGGCAAGACCGTGGCCTGGATCGGCGACTCCAACAATGTCTGCAACACCTGGCTGCAGGCGGCCGAGGTACTCGACTTCAACGTGCACGTCTCCACCCCTCCCGGCTACGAAGTCGAGCCCGAGCGCGCCAACCTGTACGGCACCGGCCACTACGAAGAATTCGCCGATCCCATGGAGGCAGCACGCGATGCCGACCTCGTCACCACCGACGTGTGGACGAGCATGGGTTTCGAGGCCGAGAACGAGGCGCGCAAGAAGGACTTCGAGGACTGGCAGGTCGACGCCGACATGATGCGCGTTGCGGGCAAGGAGGCGGTTTTCATGCATTGCCTGCCCGCGCACCGCGGCGAGGAGGTGGCCGCCGAGGTCATCGACGGGCCTGCGAGCGTGGTGTGGGACGAAGCGGAGAACCGCCTGCACACCCAGAAGGCCCTGATGGAATTCTTGTTACGTGGAAGAGTGAAACCGTAATGGCAAAGAAGCAGTCGGCACAGGCGCCTAAGCGCGCCAAGGCATCCACCGCCCCGAAAGCGGCGGCAAACCCCTCCAAGGTGGTGCTCGCCTATTCAGGCGGCCTCGACACCTCGGTCATCCTCAAATGGCTGCAGGACGTCTACGGCTGCGAAGTCGTGACCTTTACGGCCGATATCGGCCAGGGCGAGGAGGTCGCGCCCGCGCGCGCCAAGGCGCTCAAGATGGGGATCCGCAAAGAGAACATCTTCATCGAAGACCTGCGCGAGGAGTTCGTGCGCGACTTCGTGTTCCCGATGTTCCGCGCCAACA
>JBDTRN010000160.1:0-6165 GCA_039931715.1 Betaproteobacteria bacterium | reverse complement strand
CGGGGCTAGAATTCGGCCCTTCTGAAATTCACTGCAGACTGGAGACAAGACGATGGCGAAAATTGCGTTCCTCGGCCTGGGCGTCATGGGCTATCCGATGGCCGGGCACCTGCTCAAGAAGGGCGGCCACGAGGTCACCGTCTACAACCGCAACGCCGCCAAGGCGGCCCAGTGGGTCAAGGAGTTCGGCGGCAAGTCGGCGGGCACGCCCAAGGAGGCCGCCTCCGGTGCCGATTTCGTCATGGTGTGCGTGGGCAACGACGACGACGTGCGCTCCGTCGTGCACGGCGAAACCGGCGCGCTGGCCGGGATGAAGACCGGCGCCACGCTGGTCGATCACACCACCGCATCGGCGATCCTCGCGCGCGAACTGCATGCGCGCTGCAAGGAAAAGGGCATCGGGTTCATCGATGCGCCGGTCTCGGGCGGCCAGGCCGGTGCGGTCAACGGCCAGCTTGGCATCATGTGCGGCGGCGAGGAGGCCGTGTTCGCCAAGGCCAAGCCGGTGCTCGACATCTATGCCAAGAGCTGTGTCCTGATCGGCGCCCCGGGCGCGGGGCAGCTCACCAAGATGGTCAACCAGATCGCCATCGCAGGCCTTCTGCAGGGCCTGTCGGAGGCGCTCAATTTCGGCAAGAAGTCGGGTCTCGATATGGAGAAGGTGGTGGCCGTCATCTCCAAGGGGGCCGCCGGCTCGTGGCAGATGGAAAACCGCTGGAAGGCGATGGACGAGGTGAAGTTCGACGGCTTCGGCTTCGCGGTCGACTGGATGCGCAAGGACCTCGCCATCTGCCTGGAAGAGGCCAAGAAGAACGGCGCGCGGTTGCCGGCCACCGCGATGATCGACCAGTTCTACGCGCAGGTGCAGGCCCGCGGCGGCAATCGCTGGGATACCTCGGCCCTCATGAACCTGCTTGCCAAGGACTGATCCTTTCCGAATATGGAAAGCCAACTCCCCTGCGATCCGCCTGTAGATTACTTCTACGAAAAGTAATCTTACACTTTTACGCGCGCATGCCGCTGCCTGAAGCATGGGCGGCTGCGCTGGGGCCGGGGGCGCGGGCGTCGCTTGCGCAGGCCGAGGCGCACGTGTCGGCGCGCGAATCCGCGGGCATCAGCGTGTACCCGCCCGCGTCACTGCGCTATCAGGCGCTCGAGGCCGTCGCGCCTGCGCAGGTTCGCGTCGTGATCCTCGGCCAGGACCCCTATCACCGCGCCGGGCAGGCCATGGGCCTCGCGTTCGCGGTGCCGCGCGGCGTTCGCGTGCCGCCGTCGCTGGTCAACATCCTCAAGGAAATCGAGGCCGACGTGGGCGCTGCGCGCCCCACGCATGGCGATCTCACGCCCTGGGCCGCGCAGGGGGTGTTGCTGCTCAACACCGCGCTCAGCGTCGAGCCGGGGCAGGCGGGATCGCACGCGCGCATCGGCTGGGCTCCGGTGACGAGCGCACTGGTGGCGTTTGCTTCGGCCCGCTCGCCCGCCGCGGTATTCCTGTTGTGGGGCAACCACGCGCGTGCGACCGCGCCGCTTGTCGACCCGGCGCGCCACCTCGTGCTCGAAGCCGCGCACCCCTCGCCGCTGTCGGCGCGCAATTTCCATGGCTGCCGCCATTTCTCGCGCGCCAACCGCTTCCTCGCCGAGCGAAATCTCGGCACGGTCGACTGGGCGCTGCCCGCCTGAGCGGAGCTGCATCGAATTGAAGCATTCGCGCCCTTTTCCCACCCTGCTTCGGGCGACTGCCTTTGCGCTCACGTGCGTTGCCGGGGCGGCAGTCGCAGCTGACGAGCCCGCGCTCACCGTACTGGGGCGCAGGGTCATCAACGAATCCGTCGAGACGTCCACCGATGCCGCGCCGGGTTACCGCATCCGCCTGACGCTCGCGATCCTGCGCGGCGCCGGGTGGTCGGCCGGCACCGTCGTCGAAGCGGCCAAACGCGCGCTGCGCATCCTGCACCAGTGCGGCATCCGCGCCGCTACCCTCGAGGTCACCGAATTCGCCGGCCCCAGTCGCTACCGTACGTTTTCCACCCCGGTGGCGCGCGAACTCGCGGCGCGCTTGGCACTGCCGCGGCCGGCGGTGTTCTTCCTCGCCGAATCCGGCCAAAGCCCGGCGTTCGACGCCGAAGCGGTGGGGCGCGGCAACAGCGGCTCACGTCCCGAAATGGCCGATACGGTGTGGGTCGTCGCGGGCGCGCGCGACCTCGATGTGGTGATCGCGCATGAGCTCGTCCATGTGCTGACCGATTCGGGTGTCCATGCGCAGGCGATCGGCAATCTCATGCGCGAGGACACCGCGCCGGAAGCTACGCAATTGAGCGCCGCACAATGCGAAGCCGTCGTCACGACCGCCCGCCGCAATGGCCTCATCCAGCCATTGGGTGGCCGCTGAGGACGCGGAATTCCGCGCCGGCTCAGTCGTGCAACTTCTTGTTTTTCGATGTTGCGGGCGGGGTATGCGAGGGCGGGTCGCTCGCGGGGAACGACTCGTCCACTGTCTCGTCGATGACCCACTCTTCGTGCTTGGGGTCGGTCGGTTTCGGGTGCGGCGTCACTTTCGAAGTCCCGGCCTTGGGCGCAGGCGCGGGGGATTTGCTGGTTGCCATCTGCATTCCTCCTCTGGACGGGGGTGCGTAATGGCCGATTACACCAAGCCGGCGCGACTGCGACCGTGCGTTATCGCACGCTGGGGGTCCTGCGAGTTGGACGCCCTGTGGATGGGCGCGGGCGGATGCGCAGTGCTGCTGGCACATTCGCAAATTCCGCAACCAGGGCATCGAGCCCGGCACGTTCTGCGGCAGGCGCGAACAAATCGCGGCGCGCAAGCACCGCGCGCCTGAGACCCGCATAAAAAGCGGGCTCCGAACTCGCACGCGCAATGAGGCGCGCGAGCCGCCGGTCGTCGTGCAGCTTGAAATAGCCCGCGTAATCCGCGCCCAGCATGCCCACGTTGCCCGAAATGCGCGAGGCGAGCACCGGGAGGCCCATTCTCGCCGCCTCGCAGATCACGTTGGCGCCACCCTCCATCACCGAACTCACGACCAGCAGGTCGCTGCCCGCCATGCGGCGCAATGCTGCGGCGTGTGGCAGGCTGCCGACCCATTGGTAGCGTGCATCGCGCGCTACGAAGGACTTGGCCGCCGTGCCCATTTCAACCGACAGCGATGCGCCGACCTGCACGACCTCGATATCGGGCCGCAGCGGCAGGTGGGCGAGCGCGATGGCGGCGCGAAACGGGTCCTTCTCGTCGCGCAGGTTGCCCACCACCACGATACGAAATCCCTTCCCCGCCGGCCGGTGCTTGAGGCGCGTGTCGCTCGACTGGTAGATGACCCGCGTCTTGGCGCGCAGATGGCGCGCGAGCCGGTCGCGACCGCGCGGCTGCAGCACCACCAGCCGGGTCGCCATTTCGAGCGCGGCCTGGGCCTCACCCGAGGATTCGATATCGCGGTACAGGTCGGTGCCGGTGAGCGCTAAAATCAGGGGACGGTTCGCATGCAAACGATGAAACTCCCCCACGGAAGCCGCGCTCTTGCGCGCATGCAGCGCAATCAGCAGGTCGACAGGTGACCCGTCCCATTTTTCGGCGATCGCCACGCGATGCCCGGACTGGCGCAGGAAATGCGCCCAGCGTTGCGCGGTGTGATGGTTGCCGGTGCGTTTCGCGGTGCCGCCCGGCATCACCAGTGAGATTTTCATGAGCGCCGATCCTAGCATCCTCGCGCGCGAGCTTTGCTCCAGCCGGGAGCGCACCGACCGGCTGGCGCGCGAGCTCGCCGGCGAGCGCCTGCTCGGCGCGCAGTTGCCGATCGTCAATCCGCCGCTGTGGGAGATCGGTCACCTCGCGTGGTTCCAGGAATTCTGGTGCCTGCGCCAGAAGGTCGACGGGGCGATCGCCGATTCGATCCTGACCGGCGCGGACCGCCTGTACGATTCGGCGCGCGTGGCACATGCGACGCGCTGGAGCCTGCCCCTGCCCTCGTTCGAAGCGACGCGCGCCTACCAGCGCGAAGTGCTTGAACGCGTCGTTCGCCGCCTCCAGCAGGAACCCGCCAATTCCCGCCTGCACTATTTCGCCGACCTCGCTGCGTTCCATGAGGACATGCACGGCGAGGCGTTCCATTACACCCGACAGACGCTCGGCTATCCCGATCCCTTCGATCCGCCTGGGGCGCCTGTTGCGAGCTCGGATTCCTGCGGCGCAAAATCTCCCGGCACGCCCGCGGCCGGCGACGCCGAGTTCGGCGGCGGCCGTTTCATGCTCGGCGCGGCTCCCGGTGGCGGATTCGTGTTCGACAACGAGAAGTGGGCCCATGGGGTGACGGTGGCGCCTTTCAGGATGGCGCGCACGGCGGTGACCAATGCCGGCTATGCGGCGTTCGTCGCGGGGGGGGGCTATTCGCGACGCGAGTTCTGGGACGACGCGGGCTGGGCGTGGCTCGCCCAGGCCGGGTTGAAAGCGCCGCGCTACTGGATCGGCGATGACACCGCCCTCGCGGTGGGCCCCTGGCGCGTGCGCCGGTTCGACCGCTCCGTGCCACTCGACCCCGACCATCCCGTGGTCCACGTGAACTGGCACGAGGCGCAAGCGTACTGCCGGTTCGCGGCGCGCCGCCTGCCGACCGAGGCCGAATGGGAATACGCCGCACGCGCCGGCGATGCAGGCACGCGCCCGTTTCCCTGGGGCGATGCGGTGCCCGATGCGGGCCGCGCCAATTTGCAGGCCGGCGGCACGCTGCCGGTCGATGCTCTCGAGGCCGGCGACGCGCCGGGCGGGTGCCGCCAGCTCATCGGCAACGTGTGGGAGTGGACCGCGAGCACATTCGCGCCGTACCCGGGCTACATGGTCGACCCTTACAAGGAATATTCCGAGCCGTGGTTCGGCACTCACAAGGTGCTGCGCGGCGGCAGTTTCGCCACGCCGCGGCGGCTGATCCGGGCTACGTGGCGCAACTTCTATACTCCCGATCGCGGCGACATGTTTGCCGGCTTCAGGACCTGCGCGCTCGACTGATCACACGACCCTGAGCCCGCGGCCAGCCGATGCGGCGGCCGTCATTCGCGGCGCCGCAGTCACCCCCGAAGACACTCAGGCAACCGGCGCGCTCGAAAGGCGTACAGGGATGCGGCGCGAGCCGAAGGGCTTGCCGAATTTCTGGTAGCGGCCGGCGAGCTGGGTGGCGCAGTGCAGGCACTTGCCGGCGTCATCGAGCTTGTAGTCGCGGATCTCGTACCAGTCACGCGCAACCACCACGTTCTCGCACCCAGGGCAGTACGTGCTGCCGCCGGCGGAATCATGCACATTACCGGTGTACACATAGTTGAGTCCGGCAAGCCGCCCGATTTCTCGCGCGCGTGTGAGCGTGGACGGCGGCGTGGCGGCCACGTCCTTCATGCGGTAATCGGGATGAAAGGCGGTGAAGTGCAGCGGCACGTCCTGGCCGAGGTGCTTCCTGATCCAGCGGCACTGCGCTTCGAGCTCGGCGTCGGAGTCGTTCTTGCCCGGGATCAGCAACGTGGTGATCTCGGTCCACACGTCGGTTTCGTGCACGAGGTACTCAAGAGTCTCAAGTACCGGGGCGAGATGCGAGCCGGTCTGCCTGAAGTAGAAATCCTCGGTGAATGCCTTGAGGTCGACGTTGGCGGCATCCATCCTGGAGAAGAACTCGCGCCGGGGCTCGGCATGGATGTAGCCCGCAGTGACCGCCACGGTCTTGATCCCGCGCGCGTGGCAGGCGTCGGCGACGTCCATCGCATATTCGGCGAAGATGACCGGGTCGTTGTAAGTGAACGCGACGCTCCTGCAACCGAGCTGTTGCGCGGCGCGGGCGATCGTCTCGCCGCTGGCCTCGGCCATCAACGTGTCCATCTCGCGCGACTTGGAGATGTCCCAGTTCTGGCAGAACTTGCACGCAAGGTTGCAGCCCGCGGTGCCGAAGGAAAGCACACTAGTGCCGGGATAGAACTGGTTGAGCGGCTTCTTCTCGATCGGGTCGACGCAGAAACCCGAAGAGCGGTTGTAGGTGGTGAGGACCATGCGGTCGCCTTCGCGCTGGCGCACGAAGCACGCGCCGCGCTGGCCCTCGTGCAGGCGGCAGTCGCGCGGGCACAGGTCGCACTGGATGCGCCCGTCCCCAAGCGCGTGCCACCAGCGGCCCGGATGGGAAC
>JBDTRN010000159.1:0-6217 GCA_039931715.1 Betaproteobacteria bacterium | reverse complement strand
CATCCACCACGTGCTGATCTACCCGGGCCTGTCGGTGCAGTCGCCGCTGCAGCAGTTGCGCGCGGTGCGGCCGCTCGGCGTGAACAAGACCCTCACCGAGATCTGGCATTTCCGCCTCAAGGGGGCGCCCGAGCCCATTTATCGCCGCGCGCTTGCCTATTACAACCTCGTCAACTCCCCCGCCACGCTCATCAACGCGGACGACCTGGAGAATTTCTGGAAGATCCAGACCGGCCTGGGATCGGATGGCGGGGACTGGGTGAGTTTCGCGCGCCACTACGGCCGCGACATCGAGAAGGACGGCGCCCTCGAGACGGCCGAGGGCATGGGGACATCGGAAGCGCCCATGCGCAACCAGATGAAGGCGTGGGCCCAATTCATGACGAAGGCATAGGAACCGCGATGGCGACCAAGACCAAGAAACGCCCGGCAGGAAAAAAATCCGCGCAACGCGCGGCCACCCGGCCCGGGGCGAACAAGCCCGCCCACCCGAAAGCCCCGCGCGGGCGGGTCGCGCGCGGTGCAGCGACACCCGCGAGGCGTGCCGCAATGGCCGGCCCCGGCGCGGCGCCCGGCAGTGCCGCGCTCGCGACCCACCACGCGGTCGAGCAGTTCCTCTACCACCAGGCCGGGATCCTCGACGCCAAGCGCTGGCAGGACTACATCGACCTGTTCACAGCCGAGGGCGTGTACTGGATGCCCGCCGACCCGGCCGACAAGCACTGGGACGGCATCCCGTCGATCTTCGCCGAGGACAAGAACCTCATGACGGTGCGGATGAAGCGCGTGCTGCACCCAGACGCCTGGTCACAGCGCCCTCTATGGGGCACCAACCACGTCGTCGGCAATGTGATCATCGAAAAGGCATCGCCCAACGGCGACGTGGTGGTGCGCTCGCGCTTCCACATGATGGAACTGCGCCGCGACACCGTGCGCCATTTTGCCGGCAGCTACGTGCACCACCTGGCGAAGGCCGGCGACAGTTACCGCATCAGGCAGCAGCGCGTCGACATGACCAACGCGCAGGCGGCTTTCGATTACGTGCTGCAGGTCTGGGTCTGACCGGTCCGCGGTCCAAGCCGTCCTCCCATCCCGGGCGATATTCGTCATTCGCCCGAAGGTCACGCGTTCCCGACCGCTGACCAGTTCGCAGATCCCTTACCTCGCGCCGTGTTGTAGCGCCGGGTTGATCCGCGTCAATCCAGGCTGCACCAGATGGTGCAGCCTGAATGCTATGAGGAAGCCGTCTTTCTGCGCGACACCGGTGTGGCCGGGCAAAAGATGCCGTAGATCGTGTTGAGGACTGCGGCGGCCTCGCTGCTGGCGAGGCTGTAGTACATGCGCTTGCCGTCGCGCCGCGTGTCGACCACGCCATCGCTGCGCAGCACACCGAGCTGCTGCGACAGCGTCGGCTGGTGGATGTCCAGGAGCGCCTCGAGCTCGCTCACAGACTTCTCGCCGTCGATCAGCTGGCACAGCAGCAGCAGCCGGTCACGGTTTCCCAGGGTTTTCAACAGGCCGCAGGCCGCATCTGCAGCTTCGCGCATCGCAATGATTTGCTGGGGTTTCATGGTTGGGTCGTTCCGCCTTGAATATTCGTGAATATATTATATTGACTAATATATTGATAGACAATATTATATCAATATTGAAACTGAACAAGCAGCCCCTGTCCCAGGGGCAGGAGAAATCCACATGCTACTGAGCTGCAGCAAGTGCGGTACCAGGAACCGGATCGCGGCCGACCGCGCCAATGACGGACCGGTGTGCGGCCGCTGCAAAGCGCCGCTGCTGTCCGGTGCGCCGGTCGAGATGGACGAGGAAGGCTTCTCGGCGTTGACCGGCGCGCTCGACACGCCCGTCGTGGTGGATTTCTGGGCGCCCTGGTGCGGCCCCTGCCGGGCTTTTGCGCCCGCTTACGCCAGTGTCGCAGGCGAACTGGCCGGCCGCGCTGTTTTCGGCAAGGTGAACACCGAGGACGTCAGCGAACTCGCGCAGCGACTCAACATCCGCAGTATTCCCACGCTGGCGGTGTACCGGGGCGGACGCGAAATCGCGCGCATGAGCGGCGCGCTGCCGGCGGCGCAATTGCGCCAGTGGGTGGAAACGCAGATCGCTGCCTGAAGCGGTTGAAAAGAAGAAGGACGCCATGAAACGCATGTTCGCCACGCTGGCCCTCGCCGTTGCGCTCGCGCCGGCGTTCGTGTCCGCGCAGCCGCTGGCGACCGCGATCGTGGACTTCCGCCAGGTCGGGCTGACCTATTCCGCGGACGGCGTGGTCGAGGCGATCCGGACCTCGACCCTCGCCGCGCAGGTGCCCGGCCGCATCGTCGAGCTGCGCGCGAATGCGGGCGACCGGGTCGCCAAAGGCCAGGTCCTGGCGCGCATCGACCCGCGCGAAGCGGCCGAGGGCGTCGCGATAAGCCAGGCGCAGGTCGCCCGCACCCAGGCCGACCTCGCGAACGCCGCGGCGAACCTCGAACGTACCCGCAAGCTGGTCGCGCAGAACTTCATCAGCAAGGCGACGCTCGACAAGGCGCAGGCCGACTACGACGCCGCCCGGGCGCAGCTCTCGGCCTCGCGCGCATCGACCTCCCAGGCGATCACGGTACAGGGGCACACCCTGGTCACGGCACCGTTCTCGGGCGTGGTGTCCGAGCGCCTCGTCGAACTCGGCGAGATGGCACAACCCGGCCGCCCGCTGCTGACGCTGTTCGACCCCAAGGACCTGCGCGCGGTCGCCTACGTGCCGCAGGACCGCATTTCCGCCATCCGCAGCGACACCCGCGTGACGGTGGAAGTCCTCGCGCCCGGCCAGCACCTCCAGGCCGCGCGCGTCACGGTCCTGCCCTCGGCCGATCCGAGAACGCATACAACGCAGGTACGTGTCGACCTGCCCGACGGCCTGACGGGCGTGTTTCCAGGACAGTTCGCGCGCGTGCACTTCACCATCGGCAGCGCGAGGAAGCTCGTGATCCCGGCGCAGGCGGTGGTCCATCGCAGCGAAGTCACCGGGGCCTATGTCGTCGCGGCCGACGGCACGATCACCCTGCGCCAGTTGCGGCTGGGCGAGGCGGCAGGCGATTCGGGCATCGAGGTGCTCGCAGGGATCAGCTCCGGCGAAAAGGTGGCGCTCGACCCGGTAGCGGCGCTTGCGGCGCTGAAGAACACAAGAGCGAAGTAGGCACTACACAAAGGAGACTCAGATGGCACATGTCGTCGTGATTGGAGCAGGCATCGGCGGAATGCCGATGGCGTACGAACTGAAGGAAATGCTGCGCGCGCAGGACAGCATGACCGTGGTCGGCAACGGGCCGAACTTCCACTTCGTCCCGTCCAACCCGTGGGCCGCGGTCAACTGGCGCAAGCGCGAGGACATCGAATTCCCGGTCGCCGGCTACCTCGAAAAAAAGGGCATCGCCTTCAACCCCTCGGGCGCGAAGCGCGTCCACCCGGAAAAGAACGAGGTGGAACTCGGCGACGGCTCGACGCTGGCCTACGACTACCTCGTGATCGCCACCGGACCGAAACTCGCGTTCGACGAGATCGAGGGCTTCGGCCCGGATGCGCACACCCAGTCGGTGTGCAATGTCGACCACGCGTCCAGTGCAGGCAAGGCATGGAACACTTTTGTGCAGGATCCCGGCCCGATCGTCGTCGGCGCGGCCCAGGGCGCCTCGTGCTTCGGCCCGGCCTACGAGTTCGCGTTCATCATGGAAACCGACCTGCGCAGGCGGAAGATCCGCGACCGCGTGCCGATCACCTTCGTCACCTCGGAGCCCTATATCGGCCACCTGGGCCTTGGCGGCGTCGGCGACTCGAAAACGCTGCTCGAATCGGCGATGCGCGACAAGCACATCAAGTGGATCACGAATGCGAAGGTCACCAAGGTCGAAGCCGGCAAGATGTTCGTCACCGAGCACGACGAAGAGGGCAAGGAGAAGAAAAAACACGAGCTCCCGTTCAAGTACTCGATGATGCTGCCCGCGTTCAAGGGTATCGACGCCGTGTTCGGCATCGAGGGGCTGACCAATCCCCGCGGCTTCATCGCGATCGACGCCCACCAGCGCAACCCGAAGTTCCCCAACGTGTACGCGGTCGGGGTGTGCGTTGCGATCCCGCCGGTGGAAGCCACGCCGATCCCGACCGGGGCGCCGAAGACCGGCTACATGATCGAATCGATGGTGACCGCGGCCGCGCTCAACATCCGCGATGCGATCGACGGCAAGGAGCCGACCCACAAGGCCACCTGGAACGCGGTGTGCCTGGCCGACCTGGGCGACACCGGCATCGCGTTCGTCGCGCTGCCGCAGATCCCGCCGCGCAACGTCAACTGGTTCGCCGAGGGCAAGTGGGTGCACCTGGCCAAAGTGGCGTTCGAGAAGTACTTCCTGCGCAAGATGAAAAAGGGCACCACGGAGCCGCTGTACGAGAAATACATCCTGAAGGCCCTGGGCATCGTCAAGCTGAAGGACAAGGTCTCCTAACGCATGGGCATTTCCGGCGCCATCAGCCGTTTCTTCGTCGGCTCGCAGCTGACACCGCTGGTGGCGCTGGTGGCCGCGCTGCTCGGCATCTTCGCCGTGCTCGTCACGCCGCGCGAAGAGGAGCCGCAGATCAACGTGGTGATGGCCAACGTGCTGATCCCTTTCCCGGGCGCATCGGCGAAAGACGTCGAGTCGCTTGTGGCGACCCCGGCCGAGCAGGTGCTGTCGCAGATCACTGGCATCGACCATGTGTACTCGGTGTCCAAGCCAGGCATGGCCGTGCTGACGGTGCAATACAAGGTGGGCGAAGACCGCACCCCGGCGCTGGTTCGCCTGTACGACACGCTGTACTCCAACAAGGACTGGGTCTCGCCCACTCTCGGCGTCGGCGAGCCGATCATCAAGCCGATGGGCATCGACGACGTGCCGATCGTCGTGGCGACGTTGTGGACCGCTGACCAGGCGCGCGGGGCCTACGACCTCGAGCGCGTGGCGCACGCCGCCGAAGTCGAACTCAAGCGCGTGCCCGGAACGCGCGTGGTGCAGACGATCGGCGGGCCGCAGAGGAGCGTACGCATCCTGCTGGATCCGGAGCGCATGCAGTCATACGCCGTCACCACGCAGGACATCCGCGCAGCGCTGCTCGGTGCGAACCTCAATGTTTCCGCCGGCAGCCTGGTGCATGGCGGCCGGGAGACGGTCGTGGAAGCCGGCGGATTCCTCGGCTCGGCAGGCGCGGTCGCTGGCCTCGTCGTGGGAAGGCAGGCCGCACGCCCGGTATACATCAGCGACGTCGCGCGCGTGGGCGACGGGCCCGACCTGCCAAAACGTTACGTCTGGCACGGCACGCGCAATGGCGAATTCCCCGCGGTGAGCATTGCGATCTCGAAGAAGGCCGGTGAAAACGCGGTCGACGTGGCCGAAAAACTGATCCAGCGCCTGGACCAACTCAAAGGCAGCGTGGTGCCCGAGGGCGTCAACGTGACGGTGACCCGCAACTACGGCGTGACCGCCAACGACAAGGCGATGAAGCTGATCCAGAAGCTGATCTTCGCCACCCTCTCGGTGATCGTGCTGGTCTGGGTTTCCCTCGGGCGGCGCGAGGCGGTCATCGTCGGGCTGGCTGTCCTTCTGACGCTGGCCGCAACCCTGTTCGCCTCCTGGGCGTGGGGCTTCACGCTCAACCGGGTGTCGCTCTTCGCGCTGATCTTCTCGATCGGCATTCTCGTCGACGACGCCATCGTGGTGGTGGAGAACATCCACCGGCACCGGGCGCTGTCGGATGAGCCGCTCATGGCGCTGATCCCCGGCGCGGTGGACGAGGTCGGCGGACCGACCATCCTCGCCACCTTCACCGTGATCGCGGCGCTGCTGCCGATGGCCTTTGTGTCCGGCCTCATGGGCCCCTACATGAGCCCGATCCCGATCAATGCCTCGATGGGAATGCTCATATCGCTGGCCATCGCGTTCGTCGTTACGCCCTGGCTGGCCGCGCGCATGCTGCCCGCTGACGCCCCTCCGGCGCACTCGCACGGCGCGAGCCCGTGGATCTCGCGGATCGCGCGGCGCGCCATCGGCCCGTTCCTGCGTGGTGCGGCGGGTCGAGGGGCGCGCAGGAAGCTGCTTGTCGCAATCCTGCTGCTGATCGCATTCGCGGTTTCGCTCGCCGGCTTCAAGCTGGTGGTGCTGAAAATGCTGCCGTTCGACAATAAATCCGAATTCCAGGTCGT
>JBDTRN010000158.1:0-6289 GCA_039931715.1 Betaproteobacteria bacterium | reverse complement strand
TGATCGCCAGCGGCGCGGCGATCGCGATCGGCGCATTCCTGATGTTCTTCGGGCGGGTGAAGTAGCGCGGCAGGCGACGCTGGCACGGTCGGCGAGGCCTGCACAGGCCAGTGCTTGCGGACCGCGAAATACTGCCAGTTTTTGCGATACCCCCTGGTGCCTGCTGGCCCGCACGGCGAAATACTGCCAACACTTCCCCACACGCGGTACCCGGGTCGAATGAGCCGGGCACCAGCCGCCGGGCGTTGCCCAACCGAAGAGTCGACTTATGCGTCAGAGCCCGAGGTAGGCCTGTCGTATGCGCGTTTCTGCAGAGCCGCAATGCGACGCAATAGCGAACCAGCCGACGCGACTGGGGGATGCGCGACAAAAGTGTTTACAAGCTTGTAGTTCGGACTGTTAGTATTTCCCCAGGAGAGAGGGGAACATGGCGGGAAAGGCAATCCCAAAGGCCGCGTCAAAGGCCGCGTTAAGGGCGGCAAACGCGACGCCGCGCCGGACGAAGGCCGGGCTTCGGACGACCGGACCGCGCCCGCAGGGCCGCAACCGGACCGGGGCGCTGATCGACGCGCTGCGCGAGCGCATTGCGCGCCACGAGGCCCCGCCGGGGGCCAAGCTCGGGGAACTCGAACTCGCGCTCGAATTCGGCGTGCCGCGCACCCAGGTGCGCGAGGCGTTTTCGGCGCTAGAGCAGCGCGGCCTGATCGAGCGCATCCCGAACCGCGGCGCGATCGTCGCCCGCCTCGATCCGGCCGACCTGGTGCACATCTACGACACGCGCGAGGTCCTCGAAGGATTGTGCGTGCGCCTGGCGACGCAGAACGTGCCGAACGTTTCGTGGCAGGACCTGCTCACCCTGTTCAAGGGGCCGATGCAGACCTACGTCGAAAAGGGCGATTTCGATGCCTTCCTCGAAGGCTATGCGCAGTTCCGCACGCGCAGCATCGAGGCGACCCGCAATCCCCTGCTCACCCAGATGCTCGACAGCATCTACGAAAAGACCCAGGTCCTGATCCGCCGCATCATCATCCTCCCGGGGCGCGCGCAGCAGGGACTGCGCGAGCATGTGGCGGTACTGGAGGCCATGCGCCGCGGAAAGGCAGACCTCGCCGAATCGCTGCGGCGCGAGAACATGCGCAGCGCCAAGGACTGGGTGCTGCGCTACCAGAAATATGTCCTCTGAACTTTCCGACAAGGCCGACGCAGGCGCGGCGACCGGGCCGCTGGCCGGCTATCGCGTGCTCGAGATGGGCTCGACCGTCGCCGGCCCCTTCTGCGGGCGCCTGCTGGCCGACTTCGGCGCCGAAGTCATCAAGGTCGAGACCGCCGAGGGCGATCCGGTGCGCACGATGGGCAAGCGCTTTCACGGCAAGTCGCTCTACGCGGCCAGCATCTTTCGCAACAAGGCAATGATCTCGGTCGACTTGCGCCGTGCGGAAGGCCAGGAGATCGTCCGCGGCCTCGCGGCCAGGAGCGACGTGGTGGTGGAGAATTTCCGGCCCGGCGGGCTGGAGAAATGGGGCCTGGGGTATGCCGACCTGTCGGCGCTCAACCCCGGGCTGGTGATGGTGCGCATCAGCGGCTTCGGCCAGGACGGGCCGTACAGCCAGCGCGCCGGTTATGGCGTCATCGGCGAAGCCGTGAGCGGCCTGCGCCACCTCACCGGCGACCCGGACCGGCCGCCTACGCGCGTGTCGGTGTCGATGACCGACTACATCACCGGCCTGTACGCTGCGTTCGGCGCGGCGCTGGCGCTGCTTGCGCGCGGCAAGACCGGGCGCGGCCAGGTCATCGATGCGGCGCTGTACGAGTGCGCCTTCAGTTTCATGGAGCCGTGGATCCCGGCCTACCAGAAGCTTGGCCATGTCGCCATGCGCACCGGCTCGCGCCTGCCGGAAAGCACGCCGAACAATCTTTACCCCACGGCGGACCACCAGTTCATCCACATCACGGCGATGGGCGAGGCGGTGTTTCGCCGGCTCGTCGTGACCATGGGCCAGCCGGGCCTCGCGGACGATGCGCGGTTTTCCAACGCGATCGCGCGCTCGGAAAACTTTGCCGAGCTCGACGACCTCATCGCGGCGTGGACGCTCAAGCACCCGCTTGCGGAACTCGAAGCCAGCCTCGCGCAGGCCGGTGTGCCGGCGACGCGGATCTTCACCATCGCCGACATCTTCGGCGACCCGCACTACCGGGCGCGCGGCTCGATCGTCAATGCGCCGGATGTCGACCTCGGCGAAGTCGCGATGGCCGCAGTGGTGCCGCGCCTGGCCGCCACCCCGGGCGCCGTGCGCCACAGCGGCGGCCGAATCGGGCAGGACACGCGCCGCGTGCTGGGCGACCTGCTCGGGTTTACCGACGCACACATCGACACCCTTGCAGCGGCCGGCGTCGTCAACTGCGCAGCGGCTGCAGCCCCCAAATCGCCCCAGGAGAGCTGAGCCCGTGAGTTCCGACCCCGTGAGTTCCCCCCCCACCCCGCGGCCTCTCGACGCCACGATGCGCGCAACGATGCGCGCCTACGACGAGCGGCTGGCCAAGGCGCTGGCCATGGGCGGCGCGGAGAAACTCGCGCGTCGCAAGGCATCCGGTGTGCTGAATGCGCGCGAACGCATCGCCTACCTCTGCGACCCGGGCAGCTTCATCGAGTCGGGCCTGTTCGGCACCTCGGGGACGTTCCCGGCTGACCATGACAAGACCCCGGCGGATGCGAAGATCGCCGGCTTCGGGCGCATCGCACAACGCGAAGCGGCGCTGGTGGCCAACGATTTCACCGTGATGGGCTCCTCCAGCGGCGCGACCAACGGCCGCAAGATCGCGCACATGAAGCGCGTCGCCACCCAGCGTGGCATCCCGCTGGTGTTCCTGGGCGAATCCTCCGGCGCTCGCATGCCCGACACCATGGGCGCGCGCGGCATGGGCGCCCTGCTCGGCAACGACGGCGCGCAGTACCAGCGCCTGCGCGAGATCCCGTGGGCCTCGGCCACGCTGGGCCTGTCCTACGGGTCTTCGTCCTGGTACGCAGCGCTGTCCGATTTCAGCGTGATCCGCAAAGGCGCGGTGCTCGCCGTGTCGAGCCCCCTGCTCGCCTCGCTCGCCATCAAGGAGCAGGTCGACCCGGAACAACTCGGTGGCTGGCGGTTGCACACCGAGGTGACGGGGTTGGCCGACCTCGCGGTCGACACCGACGAAGAAGCGCTCGACGCGATCAAGGCTTTCCTCGCGTACCTGCCTTCACACCACAACGAGGCGCCTCCGGTCCACGCAGTCCCGGCGGGGTCGGGCGAAGGCATGCGCGACATCCTCGGCCTGCTGCCTGCGAGCCGCACCCAGGTCTACGACGTGCGCAAGATCGTGCGCACCATCGTCGACAAGGACAGCTTCTTCGAACTCAAGGCCCGCTTCGGCAAGGTCGGGGTCACCGGCCTCGCGCGCCTGGGCGGCAAGACGGTCGGCATCCTCGCCAACAACCCGCTCTACAAGGGCGGTGCGCTCGATACCGATGCGTGCGAGAAATTCACCAGCTTCATCGTGCTGTGCGACTCGTTCAACATCCCCATCGTGATGTTCGTCGACACGCCCGGGTTCTCCATCGGCACCGAGGCAGAACGCCACCGCGCGCCCGGCAAGATCATGAACATGATGAACGCTCTGTCGCTGGTAACGGTGCCAAAGCTCTCCGTGATCCTGCGCAAGACCTACGGGCAGGCCTACCTCAACATGGGCGGCGGGCGCAATTCCGACGAAGTGGCGGCCTGGCCCACGGCCGAAATCAGTTTCATGGACGCGCGTTTCGCGGTGAAGGTGGTGCACGGGCTGGGCGAAGGTGAACCGGGCTATGCCGAAGCGCTGGCCGACATGGACCGCGCGAACGAGGTCTGGGATGCGGCGTCGATGTTCGCCGTGCAGTCCGTGATCCGGCCCGAGGAGACACGCGAGTACCTCACGCGCATGCTCGAGGTGCACTCGCTGCGCCTGAGCGGCGGCAAGGGCCAGCACCTGATGCGCGCCTGGCCGACGAGTTACTGACAAGGGGAAGCGAAGATGGCAAGGCTCGAAGCGAAATCCGACGTGGCCGGCTCGGTCTGGAAGATCACCACCCAGGTCGGCGACCGGCTGCAACCCGGCGACACGGTGATGATCCTCGAATCGATGAAGATGGAGATCCCGGTGATCGCCGAAGACGGCGGGACGGTGAAAGAATTCCGTGTCGCCGAGGGCGAGGCGGTGGTCGAAGGGCAGGTCATGGCGTTTCTCGAGGCATGAGCTTGCCGGACCTGCCTGCCGGGGGTTCGGCCGCACGGGCAGCCGACCTCGCCGAACTCGCGCAGCGCCGCGCCGAGGCCGAGAAACTCGGCGGCGAGGCCGCCGTTGCCAAACACCATGAGCAAGGCCGCCTCACGATCCGCGAGCGCATTGCCGGCGTGGTCGACCCCGGCTCTTTCAAGGAAGTCGGCACGCTGACTGGGCAAGGGCGCTACGCCGGTGCGGCGCTCGAGGCTGTTACTCCCGCGCCCTACGTGATGGGCCTGGCCGATATCGACGGGCGCCCGGTGGCGGTGGGCGGCGAGGACTTCACCGTGCGCGGCGGCACCAGCTGGAGCGGCGACCGCAAGAAGGGCGGCCAGGGCGGGTTCGTGGAAGACCTCGCCCATCACTACCGCATCCCGCTGGTGAACCTGATCGACGGCGCGGGCGGCAGCGTGACCTCGATCCAGCGCCGCGGCCACTCGGTATTCCCGGGCGTGCACGGGTTCGAACGCTCGGTGGAATTGATGGGCGAAGTGCCGGTCGTGTGCGCGGTGCTCGGCACCGCGGCGGGCGGACCTGCGGGCCGCGCGATCCTGTCGCACTGGTCGGTGATGGTGAAAAACACCAGCCAGGTCTTCGCGGCGGGGCCGCCGGTGGTGGAGCGCTCGTTGGGACAGAAGATCACCAAGGAAGAACTCGGCGGCCCGGCCATCGCAGTCGACACCAGCGGCACGATAGACAACGCCGCCGCCGACGAGCCGCAGTGCTTCGCGATGATCCGCAAATACCTCAGCTACATGCCGCAGAACGTTTGGGAATTGCCGCCGGTCGTCTCATGCGGCGACCCGGTGGACCGGTGCGAGGACGCGCTCGCCAGCATCGTGCCCGAAAGCCGCCGCCAGCCCTACGACATGAGGAAGCTCATCCGGCTGGTGGTCGACCGCGACTCGCCGTTCGAGATCCAGCCCACTTACGGCAAGGCGGTGATCACGTGCCTTGCGCGAATGAACGGCAAGGTGGTAGGCGTGATCGCCAACAATCCCATGGTCTACGGCGGCGCGATGGACGGGAAGGCTGCCCGCAAGCAGACCCACTTCGTCGAACTGTGCGATTGTTTCCATATCCCGCTCATTTTCCTCGTCGACGTGCCCGGTTTCATGGTCGGGCGCGATGCCGAGGCGGCCGCCACGCTGCGCGAAGGCATGCGCAGCGTCTACGTGGGGCTGCAGGCCTCGGTGCCGATGTACACCGTGGTGATCCGCAAGTGCTACGGCATGGCGGGCATGGGCGCGACCGACAAGAACGGCCTCGACCTCAAGATCGCCTGGCCGACCGCCGAATGGGGGTCGCTGCCGGTCGAAGGCGGCGTGGCCGCGGCGTTCCGGCGCGAGATCGCCGCCGCGCCCGACCCGAAGGCGCGCGAGCAGGAGATCGAGGCGGAGTTGCGCGCGCTCGCCTCACCGTTTCGCACGGCGGAGGCGTTCGGGGTGGAGGAGATCGTCGATCCGCGCGAGACTCGCCCGTACCTGTGCCGTTTCATCGATGCGGCGCAGGGGCGGTTGAAGACCACGCTCGGCCAGAAGCCGCGCTACGGAGTCCGGCCCTAGGCGGCGTGTTTGGAGACACGCCGACAGGGAGTTTTCCAACGCTGGAAAAGGAGGCAGACAAAATGAAAACAAAATCGCACTACCTGCAGCTGCTCGCAGGCGCAGTCGCCGCACTGGCCGTGGCGGGCATGGCGCGGGCCGAAGTCGACGAAGTCAAGCTGGTGTCGCAGTACGGCATCGGCTACATGCAGCTCACGCTGATGAAGCACGAAAAGCTGGTGGAGAAGCATCTCGCCAAGGCGGGCCTCGGCGCGAGCAAGGTCACCTGGGCACGCGTGGCCTCGGGCGCCGCGGCCAACGACGCGCTGCTTTCGGGCAACCTGCACTTCGCCTCAGGCGGCACTGGGCCAGCGCTGATCCTGTGGGACCGCACGCGCGGCAACGTCGACGTGCGCGGCGTGGCGGCGCTCTCATCGATGCCGAACCTGCTG
>JBDTRN010000157.1:0-6341 GCA_039931715.1 Betaproteobacteria bacterium | reverse complement strand
GGCGCTTGCTAAGGATTCACGCTGCGATGGACAATGCGCCCATGCCAGAAAAACATCCTCGTAGTGGAAGACGACATCGACATGCTGGTCGAGGCGATGGAAAAACACCTGCCCGCGGAGGCCTGAAGCAATGAACACGAACAAGACCATCCTGGTGGTCGAGGACGACGCCGACCAGCGCGAACTCATCAAGCTGCACCTGCTCAACGCCGGCTACATGGTGCGCGGCGTGGCCAACGGGCTGGAGGCCGCGGCTTCGTGCCTGCAGGTCACCCCCGACCTCGTGATCAGCGACGTGCACATGCCACACATGAGCGGCTTCGACATGATGCGCATCCTCAAGTCGGAACCCGCGATGAAGGACATCCCGGTGATCTTCCTCACCGTCGATGAGGGTGCACGCAGTGAGGGCGAGGGTCTGGGCGCGATCGAATACCTGCCCAAGCCCTACAAGCCGGCGTCTCTGCTCATGCTGGTGGGCAAGCACCTCGGCGAGAAAAAGAAACGCGCGGCCAAGCCGGATCAGCCCAAGGCGTCGTAAACGCCTTTCTCAAACGCGTAGAACCCCGCCAGCGCGCGCGGGTCGACGAAAGGCAGCACCTGCGCCATGTGCACCCCGGCCAGGCCGTTGGCGGGATCGATCCAGAAATAGGTGTTGGCGAGGCCCGCCCATGCAAGGCATCCGGCGGGGCGGCCGGTCGGGGCCACCGCCTCGTTGATCATGAACGTAAGGCCCCACGATTTGGGCACCCCGGGAAAAAACTCCGCATCGCACGAAAGCGAGGCGCGGACCGCCGGCAGCGCGACGACGCGCAATGCGCCCATTGCGTTGCGTGACATGAGTTCTACGGCGTCGGGGCGCAGCACGCGCGCAGCGCCGCGGCCCGTGCCCGCGGCACCGCCGTTGAGGATCATGCGCATGAAGCGCTGGTAATCCTGCGCGGTCGAATACAGCCCGCCGCCGCCGGGATCGAACTCGGGTTCCTGGTTCACTTCGAAGTCCATCACCGTGAGGGATCCGTCGGCCGCGCGCTGGTGCACCTTGGCCAGCCGCGCGCGCATCGAAGCCGTGATGCGGTAGGCCGTGCTGTCCATGCCCAGCGGCGCAAAGATGCGCTCGCGCATGTAGTCGCCCAGGCGCATGCCGCTGGCAGCCTCCACCATCTTGCCGGCCCAGTCGATGCCGATGCCGTACTCCCAGCGCTCGCCCGGGTCGAACGCAAGCGGCGTGGTGAGCGCGCTATTGCGGCCCGAACCCGCGCGCGGCAGTTCCATCACGTTGAGGTAGCGGTCCATGTCCGGGTTCCAGATGTCGTAGGCGAACCCGGACGTGTGGGTGAGCAGGTTGCGCAGCGTGATGACGCCGCGCGCCTCGCGCAGCCGCGGCCGGCCGTCGCCGTCCCACCCGTCCAGCACTTTGACCAGCCCCAGTTCGGGGATGACTTTCGCCGCCGGCTCGTCGAGCGCGAGGCGTCCTTCCTCCACCATCTGCATCGCCGCCACGCCGGTGACCGGCTTGGTCATCGAGGCGATCCACATCACAGTGTCGGCGGTCATCGGCTGCGGATGGCCGAGCGCACGCTGGCCGAAGGCCGCTTCGTAAACAGTCCCCTCGCGGGTGGTGACGGCGGCCGCGACTCCCGGCACGTCGCCGGCGGCGACGCTGGCAGCGAGAAGTCGATCGAGGGCGGGTTCGAGTGTGGCGGAGGCGAGGCGCATGTTGCAACCTTCGCTAAGAGCGCCCGAGGGGCGGTTAGCGGAAACGCCCGACCGTGCGGCTGGGCGGCGGCGCGCCCACCGGCGGGCGGTCGTCGATGCCGACCCTGGGCGCGGTGCTGATGCCCACCGGCGGGGCGGTGCTTACGCCGACGCGCTGCGGCGGGCGGTCCTCGACGTAGAACGGTGCGTGGGGCGCATACGGCACCCGCGCCCCGATCACGTACTGCGGCCCGTAGTAGCCCGTGTACCCGTAGGTAGCCTCAGGAGGCGCGCCGTTGCGGATCGCCTCGCACTCGACCCGCCGGTCGGCCATGCAGCGCTCGTAGGCGGCCTGGCGTGAGGCGGCGGCGGGATCCGTAGGTGACGGGCTGCGGGCTGTGCCGGACGCTGATGATGCGCGCCTCGATCCGTCTGCGCCCCGCTCCTTGCGGGCAATGCGTGCCTCGCGCGAATCCTTCGCGTCTTCCTCCATGGCGCGGCTGAGGAGCGGGTCGGGGGTGTACACCGACACCCGCTCAGTGACCACATCGACCTTCTTCGGCTGCGCGGTCGCTGGCGGCGGGGTATTGGAATACGACACCACGCCGCGTTCGTCGACCCACTTGTACATCTGTGCCGATACCGGCAATGCGCAGCCGAGCGCCGCAACCAGCACGGTGGCGGCGAGGGCGCTGGGGGCACGCGGGAGGCAGGGGCGCAGCATCTGCCGAGCGTACACCCCGGCCCCCGCGCTGAAAACCCCGCGGGGCGCCTGGAGGCCACCAATATGTAACCAGGGATTACCGAATCCCTGGGTCGATCGCCAGGAAGGGCGATCTGACGTGGGTTGCGCCGCGGGACCGGAGTGCGGCCGGAAATTAACAACATTCATTTCTGCGGAATCAATCAGCGCGCGCCTATCACGCCAGTTGGTATTACATAAAATATATATTCAGTCGATCCCGCCTTCGACCTCGAGGCGCTGCGCGCGCCAGCGCAGCATGCCGCCGGCGAGGTTGGCGACGCGCTCCACGCCTTTGTTCCGCAGCAGCACCGTGGCCTGCGCGGAGCGCGCGCCGGAGCGGCACACCACGACGATGGGCTTGTCGCGCGGCAGGCTGTCGAGGTCGCGCATGAGCGAACCCAGCGGAACCAGCTTCGCTCCCGCTATATGTCCGAGCGAACCGCTGTACTCCTCGGGTTCGCGCACGTCGATGACGTTCACGCCGGCAAGGTTTTCTTCGAGCGTATTGGGCTGGATCTCCCAGATACCGGCGAAGGTATACGACAGCGGCGCCCAGTCCTGCCCCGACGCCGCGTCGGCGGCGCCCGCGTCGGTCTGTGGCTGGCCGCATTGCATGTTGGCCGGCACCGCCACGTCCATGAGCTTGGGATGGGGCAGGCCGAGGTTGGTCATGTAGCCGACGAAATCGCCTTCGCCGATCGTTTCGGCGAGGCGCGGGTTGTACATCTTCTCCTCGCCCACGCTCGAGGCCGTGAGGCCTTTGTAGTCGTGTGCGGGGTAGATGGTGCAATCCTCTGGCAAGGAGAAGATCCGTCCGCGCACCGAAGCGAACAGGCGACGCGCGTCACCTTCCTGGAAGTCGGTGCGCCCGCAACCGCGGATGAGCAGCGCATCGCCGGTGAATGCCATCGAACGGTCGTCGAGAACGTAGGTGAGGCATCCGCTGGTGTGGCCCGGCGTGGCGCGCACTTCGAGCGAGCGCTTGCCAAAGGCGACGCTGTCACCGTCGGCAAGCTGGCGGTCGGCGCCCTGCGCGCCACCATCGCGCGACACCGCGATGCGCGAGCCCAGCGATTGCCTGAGGAGCGACGCGCCGGTCACGTGGTCGGCATGCACATGCGTCTCGAGGGTGAAGCGCAGCTTGAGCCCGAGCTCCCCGACGAGCGCCGCGTCACGCCGCGCGTGCTCGAACACCGGGTCGATGAGGACCGCCTCGCGCGTGGCGGGGTCGGCCAGTAGGTAGGTGTAGGTCGAGGACTGCGGGTCGAACAGTTGGCGGAAGATCAGCCCGCCGCGCATCAGCTTTTTTCGGGCACCAGCAACTGCGCGCAGGCCTGGCCCACGCCTTGTGCCGGTTCCTTGTCGCCGGTCATGGTGGCGAAGCCGGTCTTGGCGAGCGCATCGCCACGCGACCACTGGTCGACTTTCTTCAGGTCCACCAGCTTGGCGTCGTGGTCCTTGGAAGCATTGAACTGGTTGGCGCAGACATGCGCGTAGGCTGCGGTCACCGCGGTCTCCGAGCCGCGCTTGACCAGCGCCTCGGTAGCCGATGCGGTTTTCCAGCCCATCGCGTCGAACCCGACCCAGACGGCCAGGACGGCGCCGGCGAGCGCGCCGGTCAGGAAGGGGTTGGTGTTCTTGGGCATTGTGAAAGCCATGACAACTCCTGGAGAGGGAGGGAAAGCCCCCCGTGCCTCAGGGTACCTTATTCGCGCCGGCCGATTGGTTCGGTGTACCGCATAGCCGATCTTCGGGGCACCGTTTCGCTTGCGCAACGAGCCGCGCCGGGACGGTGGTGCCTCCGCACCTGCCGTGAGCGAGGACGAGTCGAGCCAGATCACGAATCCAAACACCGGAAGCTCCGCGGCAGGTCGGCCAACGCGTGGCGTGCCAGAATTGCGCCATGGCAAAAGCATCCCAGTGGGCCTTTCCGG
This sequence comes from Betaproteobacteria bacterium, assembly GCA_039931715.1. Taxonomy (GTDB): domain Bacteria; phylum Pseudomonadota; class Gammaproteobacteria; order Burkholderiales; family SG8-39; genus SZAS-79. The sequence continues at coordinate 1,964 of JBDTRN010000157.1, read as the reverse complement.
AGGCACTGCAACCCAAAGCGGCCGAAACCCAGTTCGACCTCGCGCGCGCGCTCGATGCAGCGGTGCTGGTGCGCGCGGAGGTGCCTGAAGACGCCTTTACCGCCGCCACGCTTGGGACCGAGCGCGGCGGCTACGGCATGGTGATCCGTGCCGACGGCCTCGTCCTCACCATCGGGTACCTCATCACCGAGGCCACCCAGGTCTGGCTCACCACCAATCGCGGCGCGGTGGTGGCCGGATTCCCGCTCGCCTACGACCAGTCGACCGGCTTCGGCCTCATCCAGCCGCTGGGAAAGCTCGACGCCGCGCACCTGGATCTCGGCCTCGCCGCGGACGTCAAGGTGGGCGACTCGGCTTTCGTGCTCGGCCACGGTGGCGTGGCGCACGCGCTCAAGACGCGCCTGGTGGCCAAACAGGAATTCGCAGGCTACTGGGAATACTTGCTCGACGAGGCGATCTTCGCCTCCCCCGCGCACCCGCAGTGGGGCGGCGCGGGACTGCTCGATGCGCAGGGAGACCTCGTGGGCATCGGCTCGCTGCTGGTCGAGCAGCTGATCGACGGCAAGTCGCAGCACGCCAACATGTTCGTGCCCATCGACCTCCTGCGTCCCATCCTCGATGCGATGCTCAAGACCGGGCGTGGCCCGAATGCGCCACGCCCATGGCTCGGCATTTACGCCCAGGAGCACGATGGCAACCTCGTGATCGGCAGCCTCGCCGACGGCGGCCCCGCCGAGCAGGCCGGGGCGCGCGTGGGCGACATGGTGCTTGGCGTGGGCGCCCACCGCGCGCGCGGCCTGGCGGAGTTCTTTCGTTCGATCTGGCGCCTCGGCGCAGCAGGGGTCGAGGTACCGCTCAACCTCGCGCGCTCAGGCGACGTGCTGCACCTCACCGTGCAGTCGGCCGACCGCGGCGACTTCCTCAAAAAGCCCAACCTGCAGTAGCGGTGGCGGGTGGATCGTGCCGATTCGCCGGCGGGGCATGGGGCTACAATCCGCTTCCTCCCACGACCCCGAAAGCGCCGCCGCCATGCTCAAGTTCTATTACAACGCCGCCCCCAATCCCATGAAGGTTGCCCTGCTGCTCGAGGAGCTCGGCCTGCCGTACGAGCCGGTGCCGGTCGACACGAGGAAAGGCCAGCAGTTCGGGGCCGACTACCTCAAGGTGAACCCGAACGCGAAAGTGCCCGCGATCGTCGACGGCGGCGTGACCATGTTCGACAGCAATGCGATCCTGCTATTCCTCGCTGACCGCGAGAAGAAGTTCGTGCCGCTCGACCCCGCCAGCCCCGCGCGCGGCGAGATGCTCTCCTGGCTCATGTTCATCGCGAGCGGCGTGGGTCCTTTCTCGGGGCAATCGGTGCACTTTCGCCATGCCGCGCCCGAGCCCAAGGAATACGCGCTCAACCGCTACGACTTCGAGGCGAACCGCCACTGGAAACTTGTCGAGGAACGCCTCGCCAAATCGAAGTACATGCTCGGCAACGAATACTCCATCGTCGACATGGCCTTCTGGGGCTGGGCGCGCATGGTGCCGTATGTGCTGGGCACGGGCGACGCGACCTGGGGGACCTACCCCAGCGTGAAGCGCCTGTTCGACGAGATCAGCGCGCGGCCGGCCGGTGTGCGCGCCGACGCTCTCAGGGCGAAGCATGCGTTCAAGACCGAGAACGACGACGAGGCCAAGCGCTTCATGTTCCCGCAGAACGAAAGGCTGAAGAAGTAGGCAGCCTGGCCACCGGGGCGGGAATGACCGCCCCGGTATACGAACTATTCGCCGGCTATTTGAGCTTCACCGTTTTCGGGTCGAACGCCCAGGGCGCGGCGTCGAGCCTCTTCGCCACGGTGAGATCGGTCTTTTGCTCGACGGGCGACATGCGCGGCGTGACCTTGTTGTCGAAGGCGAACTTCGCGACGTCCTTGTAGCGGTCGAATTCCGCAGGTGAAAACGCCAGGTGCATGTCG
>JBDTRN010000156.1:0-6401 GCA_039931715.1 Betaproteobacteria bacterium | reverse complement strand
GCCCTCGTGCAGCGCGCGCCAGAAATCCTCCGCCGACCAGTTGCCAAGCCCCGTTGGAACATCGGGGGTGAGGTTGGTGCTGTACAAGGTGCCGAAGGGTGTGGGGATGGCGCGCCCGCCCGCGAATGACGGCTCGCCACGCGCCGTGTGGCAGGAAACGCAATTGCCCGCGCGCACGAGGTACTCGCCGCGTGCAACGCCAGGCGCGGTTGAGGGGCTGCCGGCTGCCACACGGGGCGGCGCGTCGGGCGGTTGGGCGCGATGCAGGTGCCACACCGCCGCAAACGACATGGCGACCACGGCCGCCAACCCGAGCAGCCTAACGGCCATCGATGCCCCCGCATTGCAGGGGCAGTACCAACGACCCCGGCGCCAGCGGAGCCGCGCCCTGCGCCGAGGGCGACTGCACCGAAAGCCAGGCGGCCAGCGCGGAAATGTCGCCCGGCACGAGTAGCGTAGCGATCTCGGCCATGCAGTCGGGCGCCTTGGCGCGCCGGGTCCGGTTGCGCCAAGCGCCCATCTGCGCGGCGACGTACTGCGAATCCAGCCCGACAAGCGCCGGAATGGCCGGGTTCATGCCGGTCAGCGCCTTGCCATGGCAGGCGATGCACGCCGGGATCTTGCGCGCCGCGTCGCCTCGCGTCATGAGCGCTTCGCCGCGCGCGAGCGCTGCCCCAGCGGGCGCGGGGGAAGCGGGTGGGAAGGTGGGCGGCAACTCAGCGTAGTACTGCGCGATCTCGCGCAGGTAACCGTCCGACAGGTAGGCGACCATGTGATTCATCACCGGCGAGTGGCGGCGTCGCTCGCGAAAGTTCACCAGCTGGTTGTACAGGTAGCCCGCGGGCTTGCCCGCGATGCGCGGGTAATACTCGTTGGCCTTGAGGCCCTCGCCTTTTTTGCCGTGGCACGCGGCGCAGGCGGCGACGCGTTGCTCGAGTGAGTCGGGCACTTCCCGGTTCGACGCATCCGCGCCGCGCACGGGTGCTGCAGCGAAGGCAGCGAGGACCAGCGCGAGGACGGCAGGAATGCGATGCATTGCGCCATTATCCCATCCCGCTTTCAACGTCTGAAATCTGCCGCGTGGGGAGCGGCTGGTGTTCGGCCACGATGCGTTTCAGCGAGGAGCAATTCGCTGCGGCCGACCTGCCGGCAGGGTTCCCCCGGCAGGCAGCAGAGCGTTTAAGTGGCGACGGCGTCCTTGGTCGTCTTGGTCTGCCCGTTCGCCTTGACGCTCGCAATGCCGCCTTCCATTGCGTCGGTCGACGAGTACATCTGGCTTGAGCCGATGACGATGCCGTTCGCGCCGCTCAACACGAAGAACGGCTCGCTGGCGGTCGATGTCTTGCGCTCATAGCGAGCGTCCTCGGTGGAGTTTTGCCTGACCGATTCGATGCCGTCGAGGGCGTGCTGCTTGGAGGAATAGGTCTGGCCGGTGAGGATGACCTCGTTGTTGGCGGCCTTGAGGTTGAAGACGAACTTGTCGTCCTTGCTCTTGTGCACTTCGAAATACGCGGACATGGAGGATCTCCTTCGGGGCTGCGGTCGGATCCCGAAGTTAGGCGCTTTCCCAACCCTTGTCGGTTGGGTACCGCGCTTTGCGCGGCACCCGTGGAGAATTACGAGCTCATCGCCGCGCCGACAGGGACTTGGTGGCCCTTGGAATGCATGCACTGCACATAGGCCGTGTCGTAACGCTGTTGCAAGGTGAGGAGCTTGTCGTCGGCCGCAGGCGCATTGCCGAACATCGAACCCGTGGACAAAGTGTCCTCGGTGCGATCGCGCACCACGACGCGCGACCGCGAACTGGCCACTTCGATCGGTCCGAGGCCCATCGCCGGCCGAGCGGGTTCCGTGCGGTGCCTTACACAGGTCTTGTAACAGTGGTGCGGCGCAAACCATTCACGCGCACAAGGAGTAAGCCGTTGCTGCCAGTCACGCAGGCGGTGCGCGTCATGCGTCCTTGCCTGCTGCTGCGATCCGCCCGCGCACCAGCACGATATGGCTGCGCAGAGAATAAAGCTCGTCGGTGTAGGACAGGGGCACCGTGATGCGTTCCACCTTGGCGTCGAGGCGATCGAGTTCTTCGGAGAGTTCGGCCTTGAGACGCTTGCCGGTGGAGAGGGAATCCTCTATCTGCCTCAACTGGCGGTACCAGCGGAAGATGCGCGAACGGATGCGAAAGTTGTACAGCGGCGGCACGACGCGCCCGAGCGGGATCAGGATCGCGATGATCGAGATCAGCACCACCCACATGCGTTCGATCAGGTTGGCCAGCCAGAACGGCAGGTAACGCTGCATGAGCGGCGCGCCGTTCTTGAAATAACGCTCGGCCTCGGGCGCCAGCGGCAGCTCGACGTCCTCCTTGGAGGGGAACTGTCCGGTGCGCGCGAACCAGCCCGCCTCGGCGTGGATCTCGTGCGCGGCCTGGGTGAACAGCTGCATCAGCGCCGGATGCGTCGATTCGCGCGCAACCAGCATCGATGTCGGCGCCACGAGGCGGATGTCGCGCGCCGGCACGTCGTGGGCGAAGTCGGCCACCCCGCGCGGCAGGGTCACGGTGCTCAGGTAGCCGAACCGGCGCGTGTAGGCCTCCGCCTGGGCGAACTCGAACAGGGCGATGCCGGGCGTGCGCAGCAGCATCTGCAGGATGGGCGACTCGGGCGCCGAAACCAGCACCATCGCGTCGAGCTCCTTGTTGAACAGACCGATCGCCGCGTGGGTCGGGTCGAGCCTATTGAGCTTGATCTCTTCGCGCTCCACGCCGTTGGCATTGAGCAGCTTCATGAACAGGTTGGTCGAGCCCGCGCCGCGCCCGCCGGCGTTCACCCGCCAGCCGCGCAACTGGTCGAGCCGGGTGAGGGCCTTGCCCGGCAGGCGCGCGGCCGCCTCGGTGCGGTAGAAGATCCACACCGGCTCGAGGAACAGGCTGCCCAGCGCCACCAGGGGTAGCCCGGTCCCTTTCTCGTCCTCGGCGCGCAGGGCCTCGCTCGAGCCGCCGCGCACGAATCCGAAGTCGACATTTTCCTTGCGGTCACGCAGCAGCCGGCGGTTGGCCGAGGAGCCCTCGGTGGGCCTGAGCACCACCTCGATGTGGTGGCGCTTCAGCGCGGCGGCGTAGCGCTTGCCGAATTCGGCATAGTCGCTCTGCTCGGGGCCGGTCGCCAGCACGACGTGGCGCGGCGGGTTGGGTTGGAGGAGGAAATATGCGCCCACCAGCAACCCGAGGGCAATAAGGATAAAAGGCCCGGCGGTGGCGGCCAGGACGCGCGCCGAAATCAACGTTTCGCGAATCACGCGCATATGCATACCTCGCCGGGCGCCCCGGGGTTATTCGATCTTGATGCCGCGCGCCTTGACGACCTTGGTCCAGCGCTCGGTCTCGCTGCGGATGAAGGCGGTGAAGGATTCGGGCGAGCCGCCCACCGGGGTCATGCCGCGGTCGCTCAGCTTTTCCTTCACGTCGGGCATTGCGAGCGCGGCATTGAACTCGGTGTTGAGCTTGGCCACCACGTCTTTCGGCGTGCCGCTGCGGATGATGAGGCCGAACCACGTTGCGGTGATCGCCGCGGGATAGCCCTGCTCGGCGAAAGTCGGCACGTCGGGCAGCACCGACACGCGGTTGGCGCTCGAGATCCCGATCGCCCGCACGCGCGCGCCACGGATCTGTCCCAGCGCGCCTGGCAGCGAGTTGACGCTGGCGACGATGCGCCCTCCCATGAGCTCGGTCATGGCCGGTGCATCGCCCTTGTACGGAATATGCGTGAATCCGGCGTTGGTGAGCGTGCCGAGCAGTTCGATCGTCAGGTGCGAGCTGGTGGCCGCGCCGGGTGAGCCGAACATCGCCTCGCCGGGCTTGGCCTTGGCGAAGGCCACGAAGTCGGCAAAGGTCCGGATCGGCGAATCGGCCTTGACCGACAGGATCACCGGGATGTTGACGAGGTGGATGAGGCCGGCGAATTCCTTGACCGAGTCATAGGGCAGCGAAGAGAACACCGCCGGGTTGGTGGCATGCGGCAGGGCCACCAGCACCATCGTGTAGCCGTCGGCGGGCTGGCGCAGCAGGTATTCGGTGGCCACACGCTCGTTGGCGCCGGGCTTGGGGTCGACCAGCACCGGCTGGCCCACATGCGCCGACACCTTCTCGGCTAGCGTGCGCGCGAGGAAATCAGTCGGCCCGCCGGCGGCATACGAAAGCACGATGGTGATCGGCTTGGTGGGGAAAGCCTGGGCGATCGCCGCGCCGGGCAGGACAACGGCGGCGGCTGTGGCGAGTACGGCGGTGCGTATTGTGGCGATCCAACCCGGTGTTTTGCGCTTGTGCATGAAATCTCCTTGGATGCCGTCTCTCTGGAGTGGGACGGCTGCGCCGATCATACCCAAGACCCGGCGCACCCGCGCTTCGCGCCGCATCCCGCTCGCAGCGCGAAACCGCATCCCTCTTCGCCTCAGTAAGGCAGGCCGACGTAATTCTCGGCCATGGCGGCCTGCGCCGCGCGCGAGCTCGCGAGGTAGGCGAGCTCGGCTTGCTGGATCCTGCGCCCGAAGGGGCCGGCCTCGGGCAGGCGATGCAGCAGCATCGTCATCCACCACGAAAATCGCTCGGCTTTCCAAACCCGGGCGAGCGCGCGGCTGGAATACGCTTCCAATTCCGTGTCGCTGCCGCGGTAGTGCGCGCTCAGCGCCTCCGACAGGTAGTGCACGTCGCTTGCGGCAAGGTTGAGGCCCTTGGCGCCGGTGGGCGGCACGATGTGCGCTGCATCGCCGGCGAGGCACAGGCGCCCGAAGCGCATCGGCTCGGCCACGAAGCTGCGCAGCGGCGCGATGCTTTTCTCGATCGAGGGCCCGGTGATGAGGTTGCCCACCGCTTCGGGGTCGAGGCGCCGGCGCAGTTCTCCCCAGAAGCGCTCGTCGGGCCACTCCTCAACGCGCTCGGCCAGCGAGCATTGCAGGTAGTAGCGGCTGCGCGTCGGGCTGCGCATGCTGCACAGGGCGAAGCCGCGCTCGTGGCAGACGTAGATGAGTTCCTCCGACACGGGCCGCGTGTCGGAAAGCACGCCCAGCCAGCCGAACGGGTATTCGCGCTCGAAAACCTGCATCGCGGCGGCGGGCACGCTTTGGCGGCACACGCCGTGGAAGCCGTCGCAACCGGCGATGAAGTCGCAGGTGATCTCGTGCACGGCTCCGTCCTTTTCATAGCGCACGCGGGCGGGCGCGCCGGGCCCGGCGGATTCGAAGCCGTGCACACTGACGTCGGCAGCCTCGTAGATCGTCTGCGCGCCGGCAGTCTCGCGCGCGTCCATGAGGTCGCGCGTGACTTCGGTCTGGCCGTACACCACCACGTGGCTACCCGTGAGCCCTTTGAGGTCGATGCGCTGGCGGCCCTCACCGGACCCGATCTCGACCCCATCGTGCACGAGACCTTCGGCATGCAATCGCGTGCTTACGCCCAGCCGGTCGAGCATCGCCACGGTGCCCTGCTCGAGCACCCCGGCGCGGATGCGCTCGAGCACGTAGGCCTGGCTTCTTTGCTCGACGATGACCGCGTCGATACCGGCCTGGTGCAGGAGCTGGCCCAGCAGCAGACCCGCCGGACCCGAGCCGATGATGGCAACCTGCGTGCGCACCGCTCAGCGCGCCTTCAGCTTGGCGTACGTTTCGCCGGTCTCGACGGGCGCCGCAATGATCTCCTTGGGTCCTGCCATCGCTTGCTCCCTGACGGTTGCTTATGCGTCGCCTCGATCAGGCGAGCATCTGCCCGCCGTCCACGACCAGGGTCTGGCCGGTGATCCAGCTGGCCGCGTCGCTGGCGAGAAACAGCGCCACATTGGCGATCTCCACGGGCGTGCCCAGGCGGCCGAACCTGATGGTTGCCAGCGTCGCGTTGTAGAGCTTGGGATTGTCGGCCTTGCGCTTTTCCCAGGTCCCGCCGGGAAACTCGATCGATCCCGGCGCGATGCAATTGACCCGCACGTGCTTCGCGGCCAGTTGCGCGGCCTGGGTCATGGTGTACTGGACGAGGGCCGCCTCACCGCGCGCGCAGATCGAAACGTTGGCCCCGGCCTGCGCGTAGGCCAGCGCGATCGAGCGGCCGATGCCGCGCGAGCCACCGGCGATGAGTGCATTCTTATTCTGCAGCTCGATCTTCAAGCTCTTCTCCCGGCCAGCGCGATGGCAGCCAGTGTAATCGCGAATCCGGCCGTGTCGGAGTGCGGTCGGGAAGCGATCCCGGTAATCTACTGCTACTTCCGCGCAGCGTGAGTTTGCGGGCGCACTAACTTTGCAGGAGCATCCATGGCCGCGCCCACCCCCGCCCCCTTCGAGCTGCACGTCCCCGACGCTGCGCTGGCCGACCTCGGCCTGCGCCTCGAGCGCGTGCGCTGGCCCGACGAGCCGCCGCTTGA
>JBDTRN010000155.1:0-6459 GCA_039931715.1 Betaproteobacteria bacterium | reverse complement strand
CTGGGTGCCGAGCGCGCCGAGCGGCTCGGGTGGGTCAATGGCCTGTTCGATACGCACGAGGCGCTGGTGGACGGAGCGCTCGCCGTGGCGCGGAAAATCGCGGCCAAGGCGCCCGTGGCGGTGGCCGCGACCAAGCAAATGATTTCTTATACGCGCGACCACAGCGTGGCCGAAAGCTTCGCCTACCTCAATGCGCTGCAGCCTGCGATCTTCAGCGTGGAGGACATTCAGCGCGCGGTTGCCGTAGCCAAGACCGGGGGTGCCGCCGAGTTTGCCGACCTGCCGACAAAGGACATCCCCGGCACGGCATAGGTTTTACGCCCAAGGAGGTCGTCATGCAGAGCACGATGATGCGGGACCCGCTGTCGCTCAACCTGCTGCTCGAGCGCGCCGGCCGGCTGTTCCCCGAATCGCAGATCGTGTCGCGCCTGCCGGACAAGTCGCTGTGCCGCCACACTTATGCGCAGTACTACCGCCGTACGCGCCAGCTTGCCGCCGCTCTGCAGGGCCTCGGCCTGAAGAAGGGCGACCGCGTGGCGACGCTGTGCTGGAACCACCACGCGCACCTCGAATGCTATTTCGGCATCCCGGCCGCGGGCGGCGTGATGCACACCCTCAACCTTCGCCTGTCGCCCGACGAGATCGGCTGGATTGCCGGCGACGCCGAAGACCGCTTCCTCGTCGTTGACGACATCCTGCTGCCGCTCTACCGGCAGTTTGCCGCCAGGCATGCCTTCGAGCGCGTTATCGTGTTTCCGTTCTCAGGCGCGCCGGTGGAGGCTGGGTTCACCGACTACGAGGCTTTGCTCGCATCGGCGCCCGATAAGTTCGAGTACGCGCCCCACGACGAAAACGACGCCGTGGCGATGTGCTACACGAGTGGCACCACCGGCCGGTCCAAGGGCGTGGTGTATTCGCACCGCTCGACCGTGCTGCACACGCTGGTGGCCTGCCTGCCCGAATACTGGGGCCTCGAGGGGCGCGACGTGCTGCTGCCGGTGACGCCCATGTTCCATGCCAATTGCTGGGGCGTGCCGTATGCCGCGGTCATGCTCGGCACCAGGCTCGTGTTTCCCGGCCCCCACCTGCATCCGGAGGACCTGCTCGACCTCATCAAGGCCGAGCCCCCCACCATGGCGCTGGGCGTGCCGACCATCTGGCTCACGCTCATCCAGGCGCTGGAGGCCAACCCGCACAAGTGGAGCCTGCCCAAGGGCATGCGCAGCCTCGTGGGCGGCGCCGCGGTGCCCGAGTCGCTGATCCGCGCATTCGCCCGGCATGGCGTGCGCATCGCGCAAGGTTGGGGCATGACTGAGACTTCGCCCCTGGCAACGCTGAGTTACATCAAGCCCGAACTTTCCGGTGCGACGCAGGATGAGCAGTTCCGTCTCGCGGCCACTGCGGGGGTGACCGTGCCGCTGGTGGAACTGCGGCTGGTGGGCGACGACGGCATCGCGCCGCACGACGGCAAGAGCGTCGGCGAAGTGCAGGTGCGCGGGCCGTTCATCACCGGGAGCTACTACAACGTCGCAAACGATGCGGGCAAGTTCACTGACGACGGCTGGCTGCGCACGGGCGACGTGGCGAAGATGGATGCGCATGGCTACCTGCACATCACTGACCGCACCAAGGACCTGATCAAGTCGGGCGGCGAGTGGATCAGTTCGGTCGATCTCGAGAACGCCCTCATGGCGCATCCCGGCGTCGCCGAAGCCGCCGTGATCGCGGTGCCGCACGAGAAGTGGGGCGAGCGGCCGCTTGCGTGCGTGGTCGCCAGGCCGGGCCAGTCGGTGAGCGCTGCGGAGCTTAACGAAGCGCTGGCGAAGAAATTCGCCAAGTGGCAGTTGCCCGACCGTTACGAATTCCTCGATGCGATCCCGCGCACCTCGACCGGCAAATTCTGGAAGATGAAATTGCGCGAGCGGTTCGCCAAGCCCGCCTAGCCGTCCCGGCACACGGTTGGCGAGCCGCTCCGGTCCCTAGTCGACCTTGGCGCCCGCAGCCTTGACGATGGCGGGCCACCGCGCGAGGTCTTCGCGCACGAACTTCGCAAACTCCGCAGGACTCGCACTCGGGGCGATCTCCATGCCCGCAGCGGCAAGGCGCTCGCTCACCGCAGGCTGGCGAATGGCCTTGGTGAGTTCGGTGTACAGCTTGGCAATGACGGCCGGTGGCGTGCCGGCAGGGGCTGCCACGCCGTACCACTGCAGGGTTTCGAATCCCGGCAGGCCCGATTCGGCCACCGTGGGTACGTTCGGCAACAGCGCGACGCGCTGGCGGCCGGTGACCGCGAGGGCCTTGAGCTTGCCCGACTTGAGGTGCGGCAGCGCCGGCGCCAGGCCGAGAATGGCGAGCTTCACCTGTCCGCCCACCACGTCGCCGATCGCCTGGCCGCCTCCCTTGTACGGAATGTGGGTGATTTGCAGGTTGCCGGCCATGATCTTGAGGAGTTCGACGCCCAGGTGCTGGGCGGTGCCATTGCCGGGTGACGCGTAGCTGAGCATCCCCGGTTCCTTTTGCGCCGCCGCGATGAGTTCCTTCACGCTGTTGATCGGCAGCGAGGGGTGCGCGACGAGGATGTGCGAGCCCGTCACCAGCGCGGTGATCGGCACGAAATCCTTCAGCACGTCGTGGTTGAGCTTGGAGTAGAGCGCCGGGGCGATGGTGTTGTTGTCGCCGAGCATGAGCAGCGTGTAGCCGTCCGGGGTGGCGCGCGCGACGAGGTCGGTGCCGATGTTGCCGCCGCCGCCGGCGCGGTTCTCGATGATCACCGACTGCCCCACGCTCTCCTGCAGAGGCGCGGCGACCGAGCGGGCGGTGAGGTCCATGACCCCGCCGGGTGCGAACGGCGCGATCAAATGGATGGGTTTCGTGGGATAGTTCTGCGCAACCGCCACGCACGGCGCAAGCATTGCGGCGAGCAGGGCGGGGCGGACCAACTTGCGGAAGCGGCTATACATGCCGCATATGATATGACGAAACGACCCAATATCCTTCTAATCACCTCCGACCAGCATCGCGCCGACTGCTTCGGTCTCCAGAACCCGGCCGTGCGCACGCCGCACCTGGATCGCCTCGCGCAGTCGGGCACGCGCTTCTCGGCCTGCATCACGCCCAACCTCGTGTGCCAGCCTTCGCGTGCCTCGATCCTCACCGGCCAGTTGCCGCTTACGCACGGGGTGTGGGACAACGGCGTGGACCTCGACCCGCGCGTCGGTGAAAAAGGCTTCGCAGGCACGCTCGCGCAGTCGGGATACGACACGCTGTACCTGGGCAAGGCGCACTTCGCCACCAAGGCGACCTTCCAGCCCACCGGCACGCCAGAGTGCATGCGCAGCGGCGCGAAGTACGGCGACGCCTGGCGCGGACCCTACATGGGTTTCGAACACGTGGAGCTCATTGTGCTTGGGCACATGAACAACCCGATGCCGCTCGAGCGCCCGCCTGTGGGCCACTACGAGCGCTGGCTCCTGTCGCGCGGGGACGAGGAATCGATGATCGCTCTGTGTACCGCGGCCACCGGCCCGGACACCGGCGGTGCGGCGCAGACCTGGCATTCGGCGCTGCCGGGCGCGTGGCATTCGAGCTCCTGGCTTGGCGACCGCACCGTAAGCTGGCTTGAGGAGCGCGACTCGTCCAAGCCGTTTTGCGCGTGGGTCTCGTTTCCCGATCCGCACCAGCCTTTTGATTGCCCGGTGCCGTGGAGCCTGCTGCACGACCCGAAGGACATGCCCCTGCCGGCCACGCGCGGCGAAGATCCCTTCCTGCGCCCATGGTGGTACAAGGCCACGCTCGAGGGCACGCCGCAACTGGCCGACGCGGAATTCCGCCACCTGCGCGCTAAGGTATCGCGCATGCCGCGCCAGACCGACGCGCAGCTCGCGCAGATGACGGCGAACTACTACGGCATGATTTCGCTCATCGACCATAACGTCGGGCGAATCCTGTCCAAGCTCGCGGACCTGGGGCTGGAGGAAGATACGCTCGTCGTATTCACCACCGACCACGGCGAGATGCTCGGTAACCATGGGCTTTACCTCAAGGGGCCCTGGCCGCTGGAGGACCTGCTGCGAGTGAACATGATCGCCGCGGGCCCAGGCGTGGCGAGCGGCCGCGTGGTCGACGAGCCGGTGTCGACGCTCGACCTCGCGGCTACTTTCTGCGCGATGGCCGGCGTGGAGCCGGCGCTGCCGCAGCAGGGCCGGTCGCTGGCGACCCTGCTGGGGGGTGGCGAAGAAACCCGCAACGCGGCTTGGAGCGAGTGGCACGTTCACCCTTCGCGCTGCGGCGTGGCGCTGCAACTGCGCACGGTGCGCACCAAAACGCACAAGGCAACCTTCGAGCTGGGCAGCGGTGGGGGGGAACTCTACGACCTCGTGAACGACCCGGCCGAGACGGTCAACCGCTTCGGCGACCCGGCTTACGCAGTCGTGCAAAAGCGCCTGCACGATCTCATGCGCGAGCGACCGGGGAAGGTCGCGGAAATCCTCGCCGAGCCGATCGGCATGGCCTGAAGCGACGCGGTGGCGCGCGCCCGGGTCCGCGCTATACCCGGAGTCGCGACGCTGGGATATTCGCCCTGCTGCTAGCTTCCCAGCGTCACGACCGCCACTCCCATCGCCAACAGCGTCATGCCGGCGAGCTCGAGCCGTGAAAGTCGCTCGCGAAACAGGCGTCGCGATACGACTGAGGCGAACACCAATTCCACCAGGCCCAGTGTGCGCACATGCGCCACCGGCTCGATCGCCATGGCGGTGAACCATCCGGCCGAGGCCGCCGCGCCCATGAAGCCGGCGAACAGCGAGCGCCGCCAGGCGCGCAGCACACGCACGACCACCGCCGGGTCGCGCGCGAGCAGCCATCCGCCAAGCGCCACCGTCTGCAACGCCTGGGCGGCGACGAGGGTTATCGCGGCCGACATCATGAAGGGTGTGTCCGCAAGCGACAGCGCCGCGCCGCGAAAGCCGATCGCCGAAAACGCGAAGAACGTTCCCGAAGCCATCCCCAGCAGCGCCGGTGTCGAAGTCCATCCGGCCAGCATGGTGCGAAGCGGCCGCTCGCGGTCGGCCGGGGACAGCAGCAGGACGCCGAGCGTGCCGCAGGCGACCGCGAGCGCGGTGGCGGCCGTGAGCGGGTCGCCGAGCACCAGCAGGCCGAACAGGGCGACCTGCAGGATCTCGGTCTTGGAATAAGCCACGCCGAGGGTGAAGTTGCGCTCCGCCATCACGCGCAGCAACAACGCGGTGGCGATGACCTGGCTGAGGGCGCCGAAGCTCACCCACGCCGCGAACGTGAGGTGCAGGGCCGGCACTGCGTACCCTCCCGCGGCCTGAACGCCGACGAGCCACAGGATCGCGAAAGGCAGCCCGTACAGGAATCGCACCAACGTGGCGCCGAGCGTGCCGAGCTCCTGGACCAGGCTGCGTTGCGCGGCATTGCGCAGTGTCTGGGCAAACGCCGCCCAGACCGTGACCGGGATCCAGAGCCATTCGGCGGGGCTCATGTGGCGGCGTCCCGGGGCGTGCTCATGCGACGCCAACGGCCTGGAGAACCGGGAGCCGGATGCTCGCGAACGCGCGCGCAGCGGAGCCCAGCACGGCCGGATCGCCTGCGCCCATGCTTTCCCACGCGTGGCAGGCCCATTCGTCGTGGTCTTGCAGGCCTTGCATGCGGGCGCGCAGGAACAGCATTTCCTCGCGCGCAACCGCCACCCCTGCGCCCAAGAGCGGCGAGGCCAGGGCGGTGATCTCGGTCGCAGTGGCGGCGCGTTTGAGGATGAGCGCGTTCAGTCCGGCGCAGCGGCGGGCCGCCAGCGCGCGGTCGGCCGGCGGCTGTGTCGGGTGCAGGCAGCCCGCGTCAGTCAGCACCAGCGCGGCCTGCGCGAGTTGTGCGCCACTCAGGTGCCGGCATTCCGGGTGGGCCGCAAGGTCGCGGAGCGACTTGGGTGCGTAGTCCTGCGCGGCCATGGCGATTGCGAACGGGTGGTACACCTCGGCGGGCAGCGCGTACCTGGTGCGCCCGATCTGGACACTGCCCGGCAGGTGATCGGGATGCTGCAGCAGGACGAAACGCCACCGCGCGAGGTTTTCGTACGGCGTGCCGGCTGCGTGGGGGTGGCCGTTGCGCACGAAGATGTCGCTGCGAAAAGACCGGTGCGCGACCAGGTCGAGGACGGCCTCGCGCAGGTCAGGTTGCGCGATCGATTCAATGAAATCGCGCGCGGCCGAGCCAAAGCCGGTGGCTTCGGCTTCTTCGGCAAGGTCGGTGCTGGCGGCGAATTCGAGGCCCGCCCCGGCCATCGCCTGCGCCACTTCGTCGGAAGTGGCCGGATGCCAGTCGCGGTTGAAGTATTCGTGCGCGAGGTAGGCGCGGTCCTGCCGCTGCAGGCGTTCCAGCCATGCCGCAAGGCGCGGGTGCGCATCGAAGTAGCGTGCGCCCGTCTCGTGCAGGCGCCGCACG
>JBDTRN010000154.1:0-6478 GCA_039931715.1 Betaproteobacteria bacterium | reverse complement strand
ACAAGGAGTTCAAGGCCGGCATGCACGAGGCCTCGTTCGAGCTGATCGAGATCCCGCATGTGAGGCAATCCGGCAAGAACTCGGCCGACATCCGCATGGTCGTCGACGCGCTCGACCTCTGCTACACCAAGTCGCACGTCGATACCTTCGTGATCATCAGCGGCGACTCGGATTTCTCGCCGCTGGTGTCCAAGCTGCGCGAGAACAACAAGACCGTGATCGCCGTGGGGGTGAAGAACTCGACCTCCAACCTGCTGATCGCAAACTGCGACGAATTCATCTTCTACGACGACCTCGTGCGCGAGCAGAAGAAGCAGCCCGCCCGGCGCGCTGCGGCGAAGAAGCCCGCGCGCGGCAAGGCCGCTGCGTCCGGGACGGCGGCAACGGCCAGCGAAGCCGCCGCCGAGGCCGCCGCGCCCGCGGCCACGGCCGACGAAAAGGACCGCAAGCAGGAAGCCTTCGAGCTGGTGCTCGCTACCACCGAGGCGCTGGCGGCCGAGCGCGGCGCCGAGGACAAAATCTGGGGCTCGATGGTCAAGCAGGCGCTCAAGCGCAGGAAACCCGGGTTCTCCGAGGGCTACTACGGTTTCAAGTCGTTCAACCAGCTGCTCGAGGAAGCCGCCGCGCGCAACCTCGTGGTGCTCGAGCGCGACGGCAAGTCGGGCGGCTACCTCGTCAAGAGCGCAGCGCACTAGCCACAGGAGAAAGCGGTGCGCATCAAAAGCGTCGAGGCCACCTGGCTGCACGTCCCCATCCCGGAAAAGCAGCAGCACGTGTCCGACTTCGGCCGTGTCGCCTCTTTCGACTGCACGCTGGTGCGGATCGAAACCGAATGCGGCATCGTCGGCTGGGGTGAGGCCAAGGAAGAGGTCGGCAGTGCGGGCAACAACCGCACCGTCACCACGGCGATCAACGAGAAGTACGAGCCGCTGCTGGTCGGCGAGGACCCGCGCGACATCGTGCGCCTGAACGAGCTCATGTACAGCGGGGTGCGCGGCCACTATGCCCTCACCCACGGGCGGGTGTTCCCGGCGCTGGGCCGCCGCGGCGCGTCGATCTGCGCCATGAGCGGCATCGACATCGCGTTGTGGGACATCCTCGGCAAATCGCTCGGCGCGCCGGTGTGGCGGCTGCTCGGCGGGCGCAAGGCCGAGCGCATGCCGGTCTACGCTTCCGGCGGGTGGGCCGACGCCGCCGGTATCGGCGAGCAACTGCTTGGCTACGTGAAGAAAGGCAACGTGCGCGCGGTCAAGATGCGCGTCGGCATCATCGACGGCAGCGTGCGCAATTCAGTCGAACGCGTTAAGGCGGCGCGCGCTGCACTCGGGCCCGACATCGGCCTTGCGTGCGACGCGCATGGCACCTGGAGCGTGGCCGAAGCCAAGCAGTTCTGCCGCCAGGTGGAGGACCTCGACCTGATGTGGTTCGAGGAGCCGGTCACCGCCGACGACAAGCGCGGCTACGCCGAGGTGCGGCGCTCGTCTTCAGTGCCGATCTCGGCGGGCGAATCGGAATTCAACCGCTTCGACTTCCGCGAACTGGCCGAGCTGGGCGCGGCCGACATCTTCCAGCCCGACCTCGCGATCTGCGGCGGCGTGAGCGAAGCGATGAAGATCGCCGCCATCGCGTCGGCCTACAACCTGCGCCTGGCGCCGCACCTGTGGACGGGCGCGCTGGCTTTCGCCGCCGGCATGCACGTGACGGCGGCGACGGCCTGCGGTTTCATCCTCGAGTATTCGTTCGGCGCCAACCCGCTGCTGCAGGAGTTGCCGGTGGAGGGGTTTCCGGTCAAGGACGGGATGCTTGAGATTCCCGACCGGCCGGGCCTCGGCGTGACGCTGAATGAGGATTTCATCAAGCGCTACGCGGTGGCCTGACGCCGCGAAGCAGACGACCCGTTGGCAACATATCCCCCGCTGAGTCAAGCAGGGCGCGGACTTCAGGCAAAAATTGGCAGTATTGTTTTGCTTAACCCAGCGGGATGGCGATGTAGCGCCGTCCGCCGTCGCGCTGCACCAGCACCGCCACGGTCTTGCTCGTGCCGGTGAGGCTGCGCAGTTCCTCGGCGCTGTTCACCGCCTTGCCATTCAAGGCGAGGATCACGTCGCCCGCCTGCAGGCCGGCGCGGGCTGCGGGGCCCTGCGCTTCCTCGACCAGCAATCCGCCCTGCACCTCCGCCTGGCGCTTCTCGGCCTCGGTCAAGGGGCGCACCGCGAGGCCGAGCTTGCCGGTCTCGCTCTTCGCCGCAGGCGTATTCGCCGCCGCGACCTTGGCTTCGGTCAGCTCCGAGAGCTTGGCGCTGATGGTCTCGGTGCGGCCGTTGCGCCACACCTCGATCTGCGCAGTCGACCCCGGCGCGGCTTCGCCCACCACCAGCGGCAGGTCGGCCGAGCGCGCGATGGCGCGCCCATTGAACTTGAGCACCACGTCGCCTTCCTTGAGGCCGGCCTTGGCCGCCGGCCCGTCCTTTTCCACGCTGGCGATCATCGCGCCATTGCGGTTGGGCAGGCCGAACGAGTCCGCGATGCCCTGGTTGACGTCCTGGATCGCGACGCCGAGCTTGGCGCGGCTCACGCGACCATGCGCGACGAGCTGCCGCTCGATGTGCATGGCGACGTCGATGGGGATCGCGAACGCGAGGCCCTGGTAGCCGCCGGTACGGCTGTAGATCTGCGAGTTGATGCCGATCACTTCGCCGGCGAGGTTGAACAGTGGCCCGCCCGAGTTGCCCGGGTTGACCGCGGCGTCGGTCTGGATGAACGGCACGTAGGTGCCGTCGGGCAGCGAGCGCGACTTGGCGCTCACGATGCCGGCGGTGACGGTGTTCTCGAAGCCGTAGGGCGAGCCGATGGCCACCACCCATTCGCCCACGCGCGTGGTGGCGGGGTTGCCGATGCGCACGGTGGGCAGGTTCCTGGCGTCGATGCGCAGCACTGCGATGTCGGTCTTCTGGTCGCTGCCCACCACCTTCGCCTTGAACTCGCGCCCGTCGGTGAGGCGCACGGTGACTTCGGAGGCGTCGGCCACCACGTGCGCGTTGGTCAGCACGATGCCGTCGGCGCTCACGATGAAGCCCGAGCCCTCGCCGCGCGAAGGCGTGCCGGGGGACTGCTGGCCAGGCACGCCGTAGCGGCGGAAAAATTCGCCGAACGGGGAGTTCTTGAGTTCGTCGGGCAGGTCGACGCCGGCCTTGGCGACCGAACTGACCTTGATGTTGACCACCGCGGGGCCGTTTTGCTCCACCAGCGTGGCGATGTCGGGCAGCGGCCGCGATACTGCGCCGAGGGCAGCTGCAGGCGCGACCATCTGGGTCACGCCCTGCGGCGTGACCGCCTGGGCGACGGGGATTTCGGGCCAGCCGTACTGGGACAGGCCGGCGCCCACTGCAGCGGCGACACCGGCGACAGCGAAATAGGATGCGATGGACTTGCGTGGCATGGTTTCCCCTCGGGGTTCTATCGGTTGGTTGCTGGCGATGGTTGCGCGTCAGCGGTTAGAGCGACAGGTGAGGGCGGGAGTTGCCGGCTGAAACAGCCGACTGTGTAACAGTTTGTTACCAAGCGCACAGAACGGCGCGGCGGCGCCGACCTGCCGGTCGAGCCGGGACTACGAGTGCAGGCCGTGCGCGCTGCCCGCCGCCGGGCAGCCGCCGGACTCGACCTGGATCGTGCTGTGGCCGATGCGAAAGCGCTGCTCCAGCATGTGGGCCACCCCCGTGAGCGCGGGTTCCGCGTCCTCGGCACGCTCCACCACCACGTGCGCCGACAGGCTCGCTTCGTTGCTCGCCACGGCCCACACGTGCAGGTCGTGCACGCCGCACACGCCGGGCACGGCAAGGATGCTGGCGCGCACCTCCTGCATATCGAGGCCCTCGGGCACGCCTTCAAGCAATATGTTGACGCTCGCCTTGAACAGCACCCACGTGCGCGGCACCACCCACAGGCCGATGGCCACCGCCACCAGCGGGTCGATCCAGGTGCGCCCGGTGAATTCGATCAACAGCGCTGCGACGATCACCCCGGCCGAGCCGACGAGGTCGGCGACCACCTCGAGGTAGGCGCCGCGCATGTTGAGGTTCTGCTTGCTGCCCGCATGCAGCAGGCGCATGGCCACCAGGTTCACCATCAAGCCGAGGATCGCGACCACCAGCATGGCGGTGGCGTTGATCGGCGCCGGGGTGAACAAGCGCTGCCAGGCCTCGTACAGGATGTACAACGCCACCACGAACAGCAGCGCCGCGTCGAGCGCCGCGGCGAGGATCTCGAAGCGTTGGTAGCCGAACGTGCGCTTGGCGTCGGCCGGCATGCGCCCGAAGCGCGCCGCCGCAAGGGCCACCCCCAGCGCGGCGCTGTCGGTGAACATGTGGGCCGCGTCGGACATCAGCGCGAGGCTGCCGGTCATCCACCCAGCGACGGCTTCGACCAGCGTGAAGCTGCCGGTCAGCGCAAGCGCAATCCAGAGCGTGCGCTCGTTCGCGCCGGGAGGGATGTGGTTGTGGTGGCCGTGCGCGTGGCCGTGATCATGGGCAGGGCCGTGGGTGTGACTGTGATCGTGATCGTTATGAGCCATGGGCGTCGTTCAGCGGGGCGAGCGGGCGCGTGGTGTGCTGGCGCGCGCGGAGTGCGCGGCTTGACTGATGGTCTTGGAGGACTCGTCCGCGTACGACGCATGAAGCGCGATCAGCGCAACAATTTTTGCCAGCACTATTTTCTCCTCCGCCGCGAGTGTGGAAGAGATCTCCGCTTTGAGCGCGGCGCTTTCTTTCGTGATTCGTTCGGCCATCCCTTTCAGGGCGTTTCCCACGTAGCGATAGCTAACGCCAAGCGCCGCCGCGAATTCATGCCAGCTTGCGCCCGTGATCCATCCATAGTGTGTCTCGCCGCCTATCTTAAGTGCAAAATCATGCAGCTTTTCCGGGTCATCGGAATAGACAGCGACACTCAGCAGGTCGTACGAGGGCGCGAGGCGCCAGCGCTCATCGACCCACAGCAAGGAAACATTCTTGGAGTGTGAGTCGCTGTTGCCGATCAGGTAATTGAAGATGACCCAATCGATGAGCGAGCGCCTCGAGCGAAGCGCCTCACCGGTTGCGGCGGAAACTGCCTCGACAACCGCAGCGACGCCTGGCCCGGGGACGGTTTGGTACTCCGGCTCCTCGTATTTTTGCGTGGGCGGCAGGCCGAGCAATTGGCACACGTCGATCTGGTGGCGTCGATGCACGGGCTCGCCCTGTAACTCAAATGCACCTGCCTTTGGCACGACTACCAAGGGTGTTACGAACACCCGGTCGAATCGCTCAACCACGTAAATGCGTTCAGGAACCGATATCAGGAATGAGCGAGGCACATCGAGGCCGAGCCTGCGCGCGAGGGTCATGCAGAAGTGCTCGTTTACGGTCGTATGCGGAAACCGCTTCCAGTCACGATGATTGGGCTTGAGGATATGCGTCGAGGCCGAGCCCATCTCCGGCACGAAAACCCTGTTTTCGCCGTCAACGACCACGGGCAATTTGTCCTGCACTCCCGCGAGCGACATGCGAACCTTCCCACCCAGGTTCGAGAGGACGTCGGGGGCATCCACTCGCGCTCTCGCGGACAGTTCCCCGTTTGAGACCGGCGTGTAAGTCCTGCCGTCACCCGAGGCAACCTCTGTCTCGAGGATCTTCAAGGCGCCGGCGCATTCGGCGCCGATTTTTCGCAGCAGTCCGAACGGATCGTATTGCGATACCGCGTGGGACTTCGCAACGAGCTCCAGCATCTGCCCTTCGGGGAGAAGGTTCGAGAAGAAAAACTTTACCGCAGAGCCCGAGAGCAGCGCTTCCTGCTTCGGCAGCAGTGGGGCGAGGCTGAATGCGTGCGGATCATCGGCCCAGGATTTTTCGTACTGGAATGCATAGAGTTGCTCGGCCGCGTCGAAGCGAAGCTGTCCAATGCGCCGATCAGCGTGAAAAACGCCGAGGACGTCTCCCATCACATGGGCCTGGCGGCACCGTTGGTTTCGGGCACGACGCGGGTTGGTTCGCGCACCTTCAGTGCGGCGATGCCAAGCCCCAGCATCGATGCGTAGTTGAGCGCCCGTCCCATCTGAATCGAAGGTTTACCGGACTCGAGATCGTGCAGGAACTGAACGCTCACGCCAGCCAAGCCCGCAGCATCATGGATGGTCAGCTTTTGCGCTTTGCGCATTTCGCGAAGAATGCGCCCGAAGTCCTCGACGGAGGAAACGGGCGAAATTTCTTCTACGAACGTAGAATATTTAGTGAAAGATGAGCTCATGCGCTAAATATTCTACTATCGTAGAAGTAATATTGAAAGCTCCCTACCCGGCGCTTTCCGCCTCTACTCGACGGTCACCGACTTGGCGAGGTTGCGCGGCTTGTCCACATCGTTGCCGCGCGCAAGTGCCGCGTGATAGGCAAGCAGTTGCAGCGGCAGCACATGCAGGATCGGCGACAGGATGCCGGCGTGGTCGGGCATGC
>JBDTRN010000153.1:0-6541 GCA_039931715.1 Betaproteobacteria bacterium | reverse complement strand
TTGATCGCCAGCAGGGGCGGATCCCCCGGTAGTCGCACCAGCCACGAGACGAGATAGGCGTTGACGGCGACCAGCGTCACTGCCGCAACGCACAGCGTCGCCATGCGCAGGAACACCGGTCGAAAGAGGGGATGGCGAGCAGCGTGGACGCCACAGGCTGCCAGCCCGGCAAGCGGCGCCATCTTGATGAAAAACACAATCGGTGCTGGAAGCAGCCGGTCGAGCCAGCCGAAGCCACCCCAGAAAGAGGATGCGAGGAAGAAGTCCGGTATCGACAAGGGAAACAACTGGTCGACGAAGCGCAGCGTGACCGGGCGCACGTAGGTGAGACCCAACAGCGGATGACGGATCTCGTTGTCGGCCAGCGCGCCCGGCGAAATGTTCGCTGCCACCAGCACGCACGCGGAAAGACCAATCGCCACCCCATAAAAGGCGCGCGCGCCGTCGGCGAGCAGGAACCGGGCGCTGAGCCGCTGGCGCACAAATCCGATCAACGCTTCGAGCCCTGGCAGCGTGATTGCGAGCCCCACCAATGCAATGCGCATGGAGGAAAAAGATGCGCCGGGCAGGTTGCGGCTGGCGAGAACCTCGCGCAAGCCCTCGTCGAGTTTTTCACGATAGGCCGCATCGGCTAGTTGCAGGATTGCAAGCATGGACACGCCTATGCCGAGCCAGAATACGACTGTCCTCCCCAAGGATCGCGTGCCGAACAGGATGCGTGCAACGACCAGGAAACCGAGTATCGAGGCCATCGGCAGCGCCGAGCGCGTCGACAGCATCGCGATGGCCATCCCGCCACCGACCAGCAGACCGACCGCCCCCTCATGTACCGCGCCGCGATCGGCGTCCTCCAGACCAGCAAAGATTCCCGCGCAGAACACCGCCATTCCCGCCATGAAAAAGCCATAGTTGGATACGTGCACGGCGAAAAAGAAAAACGTCGGGATAAGCAAGAGCGGCACGAGGAACGCAATGGGGTCCTGTCGGCGCTCCCCGCCCGGTGGCGTGCGAGCCATCGCGGCAAGCGCGCCGCAGGCCAGCGAGAGCGCAGCCGCAAGCGCGAGCGCGTTGACGCTGCGCAGCAGGAGCAGCCATACGCCGGCCGACAGGCCCGTGCCTGAAAACGCCCGGGCGAGCCCCTGCCATGCGAGGAATGTGAGCGGAGCGCGCGTGTGCATTTCGACGGGGGCGATATGCGCTGCCCACCCCCCGGTCAGCGGCGTGTCGACGTAGGCGCCATTTAACCCCTGGTTGCGGCGGAACTTGATGCGTTCGAAATGCATCCTGTTGGCCCACGCAAGGACGTCTGGGCGCGCGACCGTGGACGGGAAGGGGCGCTCGAAAAATCCCAGGAACTGGTCGGCTTCGTCCGGCGCCTGCAGGGGCGGGGTCAGCAATGCCCAGTTGCCCGCGAGCCCGGCGCAGAGAACGAAAGCGCCCAAGCCAGTACCAACGGGGCCACGTGGCTTGAGGAGCGCGGCGGCACCCGCAATGCACAGCGCGAGCAGGGCCAGGGAGGTCGCAGTGACTATGGGTCCGCTGAACTCCGGGCCCCACATGAATGCGAGCAACTCGGCGCGCGAAAGCGCGGGCCCGCTGACCAGTGTGCCAGCAGTCCCCAAAGCGCCCATCGAGCGGCCCTCGATGCTGGCGCACAGGAAGTAGGCGAGGAGGGCGGCCGATGCCGCAGCAGAAGCGGCGAGCATTCGTGCCGGGCCGAGCGCCTGGCTGCCGTACGCGGACAGGGGCCGGATCATCCTGCGGGAGAATCGGCGACGCGGGCGGGCAGTCGCGGATGAGTCACGGCCGCGGTGGCTGCAGCGCTTCGCCCACCCATCGGCGCAGGTTGTGGAAGGCCGCGAGGTAATGTGCATGGCCCTCGCGGGCGTAGGCGATCTTCAGTGCATCGAGAAAGCTCATCTCCAGCCTGAACTGTCCAAGCGGCGAGCCCGACCACGGCAGCGACTCTGCGTTGAAGGCCTTGACCTTCCATCCCGTGCCGCTGGCCAGCATGAGCGAAGCGATGCGCTCGATCACGAACACCTTGGCCGGCACACCGCCACCGTCGTGGTTCGTGCTCGCATTGAGGCGCGCGGCGAGCGGCGTGGGGGATCCTTCGGCGACCGCGTAGAGCGCTTCACATTTTTCCAGCCACTCGCGCCAAAAGCGGGGCCTGGCGGCGAAGAAATTACAGAACACAGTGTTTGTGGAATCCATCACCAGCGCATCGAAGTCGATGCCGGGGGCGGCGCACAGCGCCGCTTCCCTGAAGGTGCGCATGGTGTCGGCATGTTGCATTGCGCCCTGCTCGAATATGTTGAGTGGATAGGCGATCTGGTCGAAAAAGGGCGAGAAAAGCACCACGTCGGCCGTGCCACCCTGCGCGGCCACGAAAGCGAACACGTCCTCGGCTGTGAGGCCCGTCTTGGCGCCGAACTTGGGCGAGAAGAACCCATAGTAGGCGTCCTCCTGCAATGCCGTGCAGAGAAGGAAGCGGCGGATCGGCCAGTATTCGCGCCAGTCCGGCCGCTCATTGCGCAGGTTGTCCATTTCGATGAAGCCCGGATCGAGCTCGGCGCGGCTCTGCGCGGAGTAACAGATCTGGTGGATGAAGGTGTCGGCCATGGTTCGCAGTCCTCGCGCAACGGGAATAACTGCGCGCGTTTCCCCCCTCGGTACAATCAATCTTTTGTTGAGCGCATTCGCATGCTAAATCAGAAGCTGCTGATCGTCGCCGCGACCCGCGAAGCGCCCAATCCTTTCATGGAATCGATGCCGCTGGGGCGCTCGCTGCGCCGTCTGTCGTTCGATCGTCGTCTTGAGGCGCGCCCGGCCTTCAACAACGGCGACGGCCTTTCCGCGGTCTACAACCGGCAGATCATCGAGGAAAACCGCGACAAGATGCTGCTGTTCGTCCACGACGACGTGTGGCTGGACGATTGCTTCGTCTACGACCGGGTCAGGGAGGCGCTTGGGACATTCGACGTGGTCGGCCTGGCCGGCAACACGCGTCGGCTTCCGCGCCAGCCCGCTTGGGGATTTTCCACCGAAAACCCCTTCACACCGGAGGATCGCCGCTACCTCAGCGGCATCGTGGCCGATGGCGAGCAGCCTTGGGGAAAACCGTCGCGCTACGGTCCTCCCGGGTTGCAATGCCTCACGCTGGATGGCGTGTTCCTCGCAGCGCGATGCGCAACGCTCCTTGAGCGCGGTGTTCGTTTCGACGAGCGCTTCGAGTTCGATTTCTACGACTTGGACTTCTGCCGCAGCGCCGAGGTCGCCGGGCTGCGGATGGGGACCTGGCCCATTGCGATCACGCACACCAGCCTGGGACGCTTCGGTTCGCCACGATGGCATGCGGCACTCGCGGCGTACCGCGAAAAGTGGCCTGACTGAAGGGCAGCGCTGCCGAAATCCGGCCCGGCCGACTCTGCGTGCGTTAAGCCCGGCGGCGCGGTTTCGGGTGCGGCGCCTTCCTGACGCGGTGCAAAAATGTGCCCGACTTGCCCCCGCGTTTCTCCAGCAAGCGGACTTCCTGCAGCACCATCCCGCGATCGACTGCCTTGCACATGTCGTAGATCGTCAGTAGTCCGGCGCTGACCGCGGCCAGGGCTTCCATTTCGACCCCGGTCCGGCCGCGGCACTCGACCGTCGCGCGCACGCTGATGGCGGGCCTGGCATGGTCGGGCTCGAATTCCACCGCAATGCGCGTAATCTGGAGTGGATGCGCCAGCGGGATCAGGTCGGAGGCGTGCTTGGCGCCCTGGATCGACGCAATGCGCGCCACGCCCAGCACGTCGCCCTTGCGCGCGCCGCCTTTGAGGATGAGGTCCAGCGTGGCGGCCTGCATCTCGATGCGCCCGCCGGCGGTGGCGACGCGATGGGTTTCGTCCTTGGCGCCGACGTCGACCATATGCGCCTGGCCGCGGCGGTCGAAATGGGTGAGCGAGGCTGCGGCTTTGGTTGCGGATGTGGCGGCTTTACGGGGACTGCGGGGCTTCATCTGGGTGGCACTTTCCGCTGGCTTGCCGCGGTGGGTTCGCGCGGCTGTGATGGGAACTCGCGGGGGAACTCGGAGAGGCCGCAAGGTATCATACCCGCATGCGTTTTCTCCTGTGCCTGATTGCCGTGATGGCGTCGGTGGCGCCCCGGGCCTGGGGCCAGAATGCCCTTCCCGACCTGGGCGACGCGTCCTCGAGCGTGCTGTCCCCGATGATGGAGCGCAAGCTGGGCGAAAGCGTCATGCGCGAGATCCGCGCCGGCGAGCCGAGCTTTGTAGACGATCCCGAGATCAACGAATACCTGAATACGCTTGGCCACAAGTTGCTGGCCGCGGTGCCTGGGTCACGCCAGGACTTCGAGTTCTTCGCGATCCGCGAGCCCACCATCAACGCCTTCGCGCTGCCCGGCGGTTTTGTCGGCGTCCACACCGGCCTGCTGACCGCTGCGGACACCGAGTCCGAGGTCGCCTCAGTGCTCGCGCACGAGATCACGCACGTAACCCAGCACCACATCGCCCGCCTGTTCGGCGCGCAGAAGCAGATGCAGCTGCCCGCCATGATCGCGATGGCGGCGGCGTTGCTGGCGGCCAAGTCGCGCCCCGACCTCGCCTCAGGCGCGGCGATGGCGGCGCAGGGAGCGGCGATTTCGGGCCAGCTCGCTTACTCGCGCGATTTCGAGCGTGAAGCCGATCGCATCGGGTTCCAGACGCTGCAGGCCGCTGGCTTCGATGTGCGCGGGATGCCCGCCTTTTTCGAGAAACTGCAACGCTTCACACGCATCATGGACGACGGGTCGGCGCCGGGGTACCTGCGTTCCCACCCGCTCACCGTGGATCGCGTGGCCGATGCGCAGAATCGCGCCCAGAACGCGCCCTATCACCAACACGCCGACAGCCTGGAGTTCCACCTCGTCCGCGCCAAGCTGCGCGCTGAGACCGGCGAATCGCGCGACGCCGTGGTGTTGTTCAGGGCAATCCTGAAAGACCGTCGCTTCGCCAATGAAACGGCGGCGCATTACGGCCTGGCGATTGCTTTGCTGCGCAACCGGCAGTTCGCGGAGGCCAGGGTCGAGGCGGAGAAGCTGCTCGGCGGCACGGCCAGGAGCCCAATGCTCGAGGCGCTGACGGCTCGATCGATGGTTGCGGCGGGCGACAGCGGCTCGGCAATCGCGCTCCTGAAAGGGGCGATCGGCCGCAATCCCTATTACCGCCCGATGCTCTACGCTTATTCGGGTGCCCTGCTGGATGCCAAACGCGTCGACGATGCCATGGCCGCGCTGCGCGAGCAGTTGCGCCTGTATCCCAAGGACGCGCAGTTGCTGGGCATGCAGGCCAAGGGCTATGCGGCCCAAGGCAAACGCCTGTTGCAGCACCAGGCCCAGGCCGAGGTGTACGTGCAGCAAGGAATCCTGCCCGCGGCGATCGAACAACTGCAGCTTGCGCAGACGGCGGGGGATGGCAACTTCTATGAACTCTCGGCAGTGGAGGCGCGGCTGAAAGAAATCCGCACCCGCCTGACGGCCGAAAGCAAGCCGCTCAAATGACCTCGGCGCGGTAGTCCCTGCCAGGCAGGCACACCTTCACACACGCTCGGGCATGGCTTGCCGGTGGCGCAAGGCCCCAAGCGCCGGCTATTTCCTGCCCGGGTCGCAGTACGCCTCGTAGAGGAGGTCGAAGGTCTTCTCGGCTTCGCCCAACAACTCGTCGTCGCTGCCCGAGCGCCGGGTGGCCCCCTGCAGCAGGGTCTGCACGCCGGCGGCTTCGGGTACCGAAGTGCCACTGCGCGCCTCAAGGAACCGGGCGATGCTCGCAATCTTCATCAGAGCCGCGTTACCGTGCATATCGAGTTGGGCGAGCATTTCCTCGAACGTGATGCGGTTGCCGCTGTTGGCAAAGCGCGCCCCGTCGAAAGCGAATCCGATCGCGCCCGGAGGGCACTCCTGCGCCTTGTCGAGCCACACCAGGGTCGCCTCAGGATCGACGAACCGGCGCACCAGCCAGGCACAAGCGAGCCGGTCGGCCCACAGCGGTTTGCGCGTCGCCCACGTCCGCCCAAGGAAACGCTCGCTGGTCTTTTCGCCCGGCGCCGTCCGGGTCGGGAAAAGCAGGTTGCGGACCTCGGATTCGGCCGCAGCAAGCGCGTCGCGCGCCTTATCGCGCGCCGGCGTCGGGAAAAAATCCAGCAGGCCGATCGCATCGTACTCGCGGCGCTGCTTGTGGAGCACGCGTGAAATCGCGCTCGGGTCTGCCAACCCGAAGCCGACACGCAGGCTTTCCACCGTCTTGGTGAGTTCTTCGTAACGCGCCGAGCGATCGAAAAGCCGGCGAAAAACGTCGTATTGGGTGGTGTCGAGCGGCGCCGCCTTGAGCGCGTGGGCGCTGCCGGCGTTGGAATTGATGTATTCCACCAGCCGCTCCACCGCCTGCCGATTGGCCGCCGTTTCGGGCAGGAGGAACACCCCGTCACGCATGATCGCGGCGCCGAGCGCCTCGAACGTGCGCATGACGCGCATGCGCGGCGCAGGATCGTCCGTGGGCAGG
>JBDTRN010000152.1:0-6564 GCA_039931715.1 Betaproteobacteria bacterium | reverse complement strand
ACCGCGCGGATCAGCAGGATCGGCGTGATCATGTTGCCGTCGAGCGCCTTGATCCACACTTCGCGGTCCCAGTCACGGAAATCGCCTGGCGGCGGTCCGCCGGCATTGTTGACGAGGATGTCCGGCGCGGGGCACGCGGCCAGCGCTGCGGCGCGGCCCTCGGGCGTGGTGATGTCGCCCGCCACCGTGGTGACCTTGACGCCGTGGGCCTTGCGAATTTCCTCGGCGGTGGCTTCGAGGGCCTCCTTGCCGCGCGCGGTGATGACCAGGCTCGCGCCTTCGCGCGCGAGCGCCATTGCGCAGCCCTTGCCCAGCCCTTTGCTGCCCGCGGTAACGAGCGCGGTCTTGCCACGTATGCCCAGATCCATCTTGTGCTCCTTGGATGTGTATGCGACCGCCGCCGGCGCGCAGCGCCCCCCGCCGGCCTAGGCGACCCCCTGGCTGAGCAGGAACTCGTCGTAGGTTCCGCGAAAGTCCACGATGCCGTCAACCCTCATATCGATAATCCGGGTGGCGAGCGACGAGACGAACTCGCGGTCGTGCGACACGAACACCAGCGTGCCCTTGAACTTGTCGAGCGAGGTATTGAGCGATTCGATCGATTCCATGTCGAGGTGGTTGGTCGGCTCGTCCATGAGCAGCACATTGTGCTTTTGCAGCATGAGCTTGCCGAAAATGAGGCGCTGCTCCTCGCCTCCGGACACGACCTTGACCGACTTGCCCACCTCGTCGCCCGAAAACAAGAGCCGCCCCAGCGTGCTGCGCACCACCTGGTCCTCGTCCGAGGCCTGCTTCCACTGCCCCATCCACTCGGTGAGGGTGCTGTCCTCGGCGAAGTCGGCGGTGTGCTCCTGCGCGCAGTAGCCGGGCCGCGCCTTGTCGGTCCAGCGGATCTTGCCGCCCTCGGGCTTGAGGTCGCCCCACAGGCAGCGCAGCAGCGTGGTCTTGCCGATGCCGTTGGGCCCGATGATGGCGACCTTCTCGCCGGCTTCGATGATGAGGTTGAAGGCGTGGAAGACGGGCTTGCCTTTGGCGTAGCCCTTGGCGAGGTTCTCCACCTCGACCGCGTGACGGTGCAGCTTTTCCTTTTCGTCGTAGTCGAAGCGGATGAACGGGTACTGGCGCGAGGAGGGCTTAACGTCCTCGACCTTGAGTTTCTCGATCTGCTTCTGGCGCGAGGTGGCCTGGCGCGCCTTTGACTTGTTGGCCGAGAAGCGCGACACGAAGTCCTGCAGGTCGGCGATGCGCTCCTTGGTCTTGGCGTTGGCCGACAAGAGCTGCTGGCGCGCCTGGGTCGAGGCGAGCATGTATTCGTCGTAGCTGCCGGGGTAGACGCGCAGGGCGCCGTAATCGAGGTCGGCCATGTGGGTGCAGACGCTGTTCAGGAAGTGCCGGTCGTGCGAAATGATGATGATGGTGCTCTGGCGCGCATCGAGGATGCCCTCGAGCCAGCGGATCGAATTGATGTCGAGGTTGTTGGTCGGCTCGTCGAGCAGCAGGATGTCCGGGTCGGCGAACAGCGCCTGCGCCAGCAGCACACGCAGCTTCCAGCCCGGCGCCACTTCGCTCATGGGGCCGCGATGCTGGGCCTCGGGGATCCCCAGGCCCATCAGGAGAGCCCCGGCGCGGGACTCGGAGTCGTACCCGCCGTGCTCGGCGAACTGGGTTTCAAGCTCGGCGGCCTTCATGTAGTCGTCTTCGGTGGCGTCGGCGTCGGCGTAGATCGCGTCGCGTTCGGCCATCGCGGCCCACATCTCCTCGTGGCCCATGAGCACCACGTCGAGCACGCGCTGGTCCTCGTAGGCGAACTGGTCCTGGCGCAGGCGCCCGATGCGCTCGCCCGTGTCGACCGACACGTTGCCCGAGGAGGGCTCGAGCTCGCCGCCGAGGATCTTCATGAAGGTCGACTTGCCGCTGCCATTGGCGCCGATGAGGCCGTAGCGGTTGCCCCCGCCGAACTTGACCGAGATGTTTTCGAACAGCGGCTTGGCGCCGAACTGCATGGTGATGCCGGAAGTAGTGATCATTGTCGTGGCCGATAAGGCAGTTCACTGCCTGTGGATGGATGGGGGAGCGAACCGCCTTGGGTGGGGGCCGGCGCCGCGCGCGGCCTGAGCAGCCCCCACGTCCGGTACGAGACGCCGGCCACTACCTGCGCTTCGAGCTGCCGAGGATGGAGCCGAGCACGCCCCGCAGAATCTGCCGTCCAAGTTCGGAGCCGATCGCGCGCGCGGCACTGGTCGTTACCGCCTCGACAACGCCTTTCGACTGCTGGCCGCCGCGCGGGCCCTTGCGCCCGAACAGGATGTCGGAAAAGACGCTGCCGCCCGAGGAGCCCGAGCCCGCCGGCGCGGGCGCCGAACCCTGCGGCGGCGCGGCGCTGTCGTGTTTGTCGGTCGCGCGGGCGGTGAGCTTTTCGTACGCCGACTCGCGGTCGACGGCCTTTTCGTAATGGCCGTAGAGGGTTGAGGCTTCGATGATCTTCCCGCGCTCGTCCGCGGCGATGGGCCCGAGCTGGCTGCCGGGCGGGACCACGTACGCGCGCTCAACCATGCCCGGGCGGCCCTTTTCGTCGAGCATGCTCACAAGGGCTTCGCCCACTTCGAGCTCCGTAATGACCTGCACAGTGTCGAGCTTCGGGTTGGGCCGCAGCGTGTCGGCCGCAGACTTGACCGCTTTCTGGTCCTTGGGCGTGAAGGCGCGCAGGGCGTGCTGGACGCGGTTGGAGAGC
Organism: Betaproteobacteria bacterium; assembly: GCA_039931715.1. Classification (GTDB taxonomy): domain Bacteria; phylum Pseudomonadota; class Gammaproteobacteria; order Burkholderiales; family SG8-39; genus SZAS-79. Next base: position 3,833 of record JBDTRN010000152.1, on the reverse strand, counting down.
TGGCCGAGTACTGATTCGGGGACGTCGAGCGGGTTCTGGGTGACGAAGTAAACGCCGACACCTTTGGAGCGGATAAGGCGCACGACCTGCTCGATCTTGGAGAGCAACTGCCGCGGCGCATCGGTGAAGAGCAGGTGCGCCTCGTCGAAAAAGAACACCAGGCGGGGCTTTTCCGGGTCGCCCACCTCGGGCAGGTGCTCGAACAGCTCGGACAGCATCCACAGGAGGAACGTCGCATACAGCTTGGGCGAGTTCATGAGCTTGTCGGCGGCCAGGATGTTGACCACGCCGCGCATTTTCCCGTCGACGCTCATGGTCTGCATGAGGTCGGCGATGTCGAGCATCGGCTCGCCGAAGAACTTGTCGGCGCCCTGGTTCTCCAGCGTGAGCAGTTCGCGCTGGATCGCGCCCACCGAAGCCGCCGAAATGTTGCCGTACTCGGTCTGGTACTGCGCCGAGTTCTCGCCCACATGCCGCAACATCGCGCGCAGGTCCTTGGCGTCGAGCAGCAGCAGTCCGTGGTCGTCAGCGATCTTGAACACCAGGTTGAGCACGCCCTCCTGGATGTCATTCAGGTTGAGCATGGACGACAGCAGCAACGGCCCCATGTCGGAGATCGTCGCGCGCACCGGGTGGCCGCTCTCGCCGAACACATCCCAGAACACCGTCGGGCAGGGCTCGTAGCGAACGTCGAGCTGCAACAGCTTGATGCGCTCCTCGACGCGCGCATTGGCGCCGCCGGCCTTGGCCATGCCGGCGAGGTCGCCCTTGATGTCGGCCATGAACACCGGCACGCCGATGGACGAGAAGGCCTGCGCGAGCGATTGCAGCGTCACGGTCTTGCCGGTGCCGGTCGCGCCGGCGATCAGGCCGTGGCGGTTGGCGAGGCCCGGTAAGAGCACGCATTCGGCGTGGCTGTTTTTCGCGATGAGCAGGGGCGGGACCATGGAGGTAAAATTATACGTTCTCCAGCATCACTCCCCGGAACGATCGATGGCCGGACACAGCAAGTGGGCGAATATCCAGCACCGCAAGGGCCGTCAGGATGCCAAGCGGGGCAAGATCTTCACGCGGGTCATCAAGGAAATCACCGTCGCCGCGCGCATGGGCGGCGCCGACCCCGCCATCAACCCGCGCCTGCGCCTCGCGATGGACAAGGCGCGCGAGGCCAACATGCCCAAGGACAGCGTGCAGAACGCCATTGGTCGTGGCGCCGGCACGCTCGAAGGCGTGGCCTACGAGGAAATCCGCTACGAGGGGTACGGCATCGGTGGCGCGGCGATCATCGTCGACTGCATGACCGACAACCGCACCCGCACCGTGGCCGAGGTGCGCCATGCCTTTGCCAAGAACGGCGGCAACCTCGGCACCGACGGGTCGGTGGCGTTCCTGTTCAAGCATTGCGGCCAGTTCCTGTTCGCCCCCGGGCTGTCGGAGGACAAGGCCATGGAGGCGGCACTCGAGGCCGGCGCCGAGGACGTGGTCGCCAACGAAGATGGCTCGATCGAAGTCATCAGCACGCCGGCCGATTTCACCCAGGTCAAGGCGGGGCTTGAAAAGGCCGGGCTCAAGGCCGAGATCGCCGAAATCACCATGAAGGCCACGACCGAAAACCCGCTCGCGGGCGACGACGCGGTGAAGATGCGCAAGCTGCTCGACGCGCTCGAGGGCCTCGATGACGTGCAGGAGGTCTTCACCACCGCCGTGCTGGACGAGGCTTGAGCGAGGCCGCGACCTGCTTTTACCTGCCCCCTGCGCGGGCGGCCCTTTGCCCGCAGCGCTGAGGTCCCCATGACTGCCTCGGTCCGCATTCTCGGCATCGACCCGGGTTTGCGCGTGACCGGATTCGGCGTGATCGACAAGATCGGCACGCGCCTTGTCTACGTGACCAGCGGCTGCGTGAAGAGCGGCGAAGGTGAACTGCCACTGCGGCTCAAGGTGCTGCTCGAGGGCCTGGCCGAAGTGATCGCCGCCAATCGCCCCGCCCAGTCGGCGATCGAGAAGGTGTTCGTGAACGTGAACCCGCAATCCACGCTGTTGCTCGGGCAGGCGCGCGGCGCGGCCATCTGCGCTGCGGTGCTCGCCGGCGTGCCGGTGGCCGAGTACACCGCGCTGCAGGTCAAACAATCGGTGGTCGGCGCCGGCAAGGCCGGCAAGGAACAGGTGCAGATGATGGTGCGACGCCTGCTGGGGTTGACCGGCGATCCGAGCGCGGACGCGGCCGACGCGCTCGCCTGCGCGATCTGCCATGCCCACGCGGGGCAGGGCCTGGGCGCGTTTCCGACCCTCGGGCGCCGCATGAAGAACGGGAGGCTGGTGTGAGAGGCACGGTGTACAAGACGGGCGGGCCGGCATGATCGGCAGGCTTTCCGGCGTGCTGGTGAGCAAGAACCCGCCGCAGGTCATGGTGGACGCGGGCGGCGTGGGCTACGAAATCGACGTGCCCATGAGCACTTTCTACAACCTGCCGGCCACCGGCGAGAAAGTGGTGCTGCTCACCCACCTCGTGGTGCGCGAAGACGCGCATATCCTGTTTGGCTTCGCGAGCGAGGAGGAGCGCTCCGCCTTTCGCAAGCTCATCCGTATCTCGGGCGTCGGGGCACGCACCGCGCTGTCGGTGCTCTCAGGGCTTTCAGTGGGCGACCTCGCGCAAGCCGTCGCCACGCAGGATCCGGCGCGCCTCACCAAGGTCCCCGGCATCGGCAAGAAGACCGCCGAGCGGCTGCTGCTCGAGCTCAAGGGCAAGCTCGCCGATGCGCTGCCCGGCGCCGGGACGGCCGGGGCGCGCACGAGCGTTTCTTCCGACGTGCTGAACGCGCTGCTCGCGCTGGGGTACAGCGAGAAGGAGGCGCTGCTCGCCACGCGCCAGCTGACCCCCGACATGCCCGTGGCCGAAGGCATCCGGGCCGCGCTGAAAGCTCTGGCAAAATCCTGAAGTGGCGATCGAAACCGACCGGTTGATTTCGGCTGCGCCGGTTTCGGTGCAGGAGGAGCAGATCGAGCGCGCGTTGCGCCCGCAGAAGCTCGCCGAGTACGTGGGCCAGCAAAAGATCCGCGAGCAGCTCGAGATATTCATCCAGGCCGCGCGCGGCCGCAACGAAGCCCTCGACCATGTGCTTCTGTTCGGGCCGCCGGGCCTGGGAAAAACCACGCTCGCGCACATCATCTCGCGCGAAATGGGCGTCAACCTGCGCCAGACCTCGGGGCCGGTGCTCGAGCGCCCGGGCGACCTCGCGGCGCTGCTGACCAACCTCGAGCCGCGCGATGTGCTGTTCATCGACGAAATCCATCGCCTGTCCCCGATAGTCGAGGAGATCCTCTATCCGGCGCTGGAGGACTACCAGATCGACATCATGATCGGCGAGGGGCCGGCCGCGCGCTCGATCAAGCTCGACCTGCCGCCGTTCACGCTGGTGGGCGCGACCACGCGCGCCGGGATGCTGACCAACCCGCTGCGTGACCGCTTCGGCATCGTCGCCCGGTTGGATTTCTACAACCAGGCCGAGCTCACCTTGATCGTCGAGCGCTCGGCGCTGTTGCTGGGGGTGAGTGTGCAGGGTGACGGGGCGCCCGAGATCGCGCGGCGTTCGCGCGGGACGCCGCGCATCGCCAACCGGCTGCTGCGCCGCGTGCGCGACTTCGCCCAGGTCAAGGCCGATGGCGTGGTCACGCAGGCCGTGGCCGAAGCCGCGCTCAGGATGCTGGACGTGGATCCGCTGGGGTTCGATGTCATGGACCGCAAGCTGCTGCGCGCGGTGATCGAGCGCTTCGGCGGCGGGCCGGTGGGCGTGGAGAACCTCGCGGCGGCCATCGGCGAGGAGCGCGACACCATC
>JBDTRN010000151.1:0-6629 GCA_039931715.1 Betaproteobacteria bacterium | reverse complement strand
CGACTGGATCTTGCGGCCGGCCTCGTACGACTTGATGACGTCCGGCGGGTAGAAGGTGCCGGCGTTTTCCACGGCCTCGGCCCACAGCGCGAATTCCATGTAGGCGTTCTCCGCGCCCCATTCGGGCTTGTAGCCGTACTTCTTCTCGAAGGTCTCGACGAACATCTTCGCCAGGGGATACTTGTCCTGGATCGTCCACCAGAAGTCGGTGGCCGCGTAGACGCCGGACATCAGGCCGCCCCCCACCTCGCGCGCGAGGAACGGGACCTGGTAGGGCACCACCAGCTTCATCTTGTCGAAGATGCCGAACTGCTTGGCCTGCTGGATCGAGAGCACCGCGTCGTGGCCCCAGTTGACGTTGATGAGCACGTCGGCGCCGGAGTTGGCGACGTTGAGCAGGTACGAGGAAAAATCCGGCGCGCCAAGCGGCGACACCTGGTTGGTGACCGTGGTCCATCCGGCAGAGGCAAGATAGTCCTGCATCGATTTGGTGACCGTATGCCCGTAGGTGTAATCGGGCGTCATGTACGCGGCTTTCTTGTTCTTGCCGAAGGTTTTCACGAGCACCGGGCCGACGGCCGCCGCGGCGGTCTGGCCATAGAAGCACTGGCGAAAACCATACCGCACGCAGTCCTTGCCGGTGGTGTCGTTGGAGCCCGAAATGCCGGCGACGTACAGGACCTTTTCGCGCTGGGCGAGCTTGTTCAATGCCACGGCGACCGCGCTCGAGGTCGAGCCGGTCATCAGGATGGCCTTGTTCTCGGTGATGAAGCGCTGCTGCGCCTGGACTGCGTCGTTCGGCTTGGCGGCCGAGTCGGCCACACCGTACTTCACCTCCTTGCCCAGCACGCCCTTCTTGGTCTTGGGCGACATTTTGCGGATCAGTTCATGGCCGCTGTTGATGTGCTCGACCGCGAGCTGGTAGCCCTTCAGCTCGTCCTCGCCCTGCAGCGCATAGCTGCCGGTGCGTGGCACGGTAATGCCAATAAAGACCGAGCTTCCGGCCGAACCCGCCGGATAGGTTCCGATCGGGGCATTGGCGGCCATTGCACGGCCGGGGAAAACTGACGGCAGCGCGAGCCCCAGGCCCAGTGCTGCGCCGGCCTTGAGAACGTCACGCCGGCCTTTGGCGGTAGTGTTGTCGCTCATTTGGGATCTCCTTTTCCTGAATTCGATGGGGTGAATCAATCGTTGGTCTTGCCTAATAACCAACGCCAATGCTCGTCTCAGGAAGTTAATAGTTCAATACGTATTTGACTTTATTGCCTAATTTTGTCGATAATCAACTTTATGAAGGGTAAATATGTCAATTCTCCACCTTGCGCTGCAGCACGGAACGCACTCTTCGCGTGGGATTGCGTGAGGCTGCCATGGCGCGCTCGCTGATCGGCCCACGCATCCGCAGCCGTCGCCGCACGCTCGGCCTGACCCAGGCCGGCGTGGCCGACCGGGCCGGCATTTCGGCCTCGTACCTGAACCTAATCGAAGGCAACAAGCGCAACATCGGCGGCGCGCTGTTGCAACGGATCGCAGGCGAGCTTGGCCTGGCGGTCGATGAGATCGACGGTGCCGCGGAGCGCCGCCTGCTCGGCGACCTGGGCGAACTGATCGGCGAGCCGTTGTTCGCGGATTTGCACCTGAGCCGCGCCTCCGCCGACGAACTGGCCAGCCGGAACGCGCCGTGGGCGAGGGCGCTGATCACCCTGCATCGCTCATGGCTCGACCGCAACCGCGAAGTCAGCGCGCTGTCCGACCGCCTGTCCCACGACCCGTTCCTCGCCGACTCGGTGCACGACATGCTCACCAAGGTGTCGGCGATCCGCTCTTCTTCCGAGATCCTCGAGAGCGTGGACGACCTCCAGCCCGCGCAGCGCGCCCGCTTTGCATCGATCATCGGCACCGAAAGCCGCCGCCTTTCGGACGTGGCGCAGGCGCTCGCGGCATTTTTCGACAGCGCACACACCGGCACGCGTTCGATCACGCCGGTGGAGGAGATCGACGACTTCATCTTCGAGCGCAACAACTACTTCCCGGCACTCGAGCAACTTGCGCAAGGCGTGCGGGCGGCGGCCGGGCTGCTCGATGACACACGCGAAAACGCGCTGCTCGATTACCTCGAACACACGCATGCAGTGCGGTTGGTAGTGCAGCCTGCCGCCGAGCTGGTGGCCGGGGGAGGCATCCACAGCACCTCCTATGACCCGGATTCACGCATCCTCGCCGTCGCCGACACCGCGCCTTCCTCGACCCGGCGCTTTGCCATTGCGCGGCTCGCGGCAGTTCTTGCCGATGCGGGAGGCGTGATCGCCGACGAGATTGCGCGCGCCGAGGTGCTCACCAGCCGTGCCGCCAGGAGCCGCGCAGAACATGTGCTCTCCTCTTATGCCGCCGCCGCGGTGCTGATGCCCTATGACGTCTTTCGCGCCGCCGCGCAGGCCATGCGCTACGACGTGGAGTCACTCGCGCAGCGCTTTGGCGCCGGCTTCGAACAGACCTGCCACCGCCTGAGCACGCTGCGCCGCCCCGGCGCCGAAGGCATTCCCTTCGGGCTCATGCGCGTGGACTCGGCCGGTTTTGTGACCAAGCGTTTCGCACTGCCGCACCTGCTGCTGCCGCGGCACGGCAATGCGTGCCCGTTGTGGGCGGTGTATGGCGCGCTCCAGGCGCCCGGCACAATGTTGCGGCAACTGGTGGAATTCCCGAATGGCGACCGGTTCCTTTTCGTCGCGCGCACCGTGGAAAAAAACCGCCCGGCGTTCGCGATGCCGCGGCGCCTGTGGTCGATGATGCTCGCCTGCGACGCCCTGTATGCCGACCAGACGGTCTATGGCGACGGGATGGACAGCTCGTCGGCGGCGCCTTCGGTCCCGGTCGGCGCGAACTGCCGGCTATGCGTGCGGCGCCAGTGCGCCTATCGCGAGGAGGATCCCATCATCGACGCCTGAATCGACGCCTGAATCGACGCCTGATCTCGCGCCGGGGACAGTGGTGTACGAATGCGCCCGCGCGGATACACTTCGGTCACAGACACCCGTACGACGCGGGGAGGGGAGACAACGCATGGCCGCCCGGATCCTGATCGCCGAGGACAATCGCAACATCGTGGAGTCGCTGAGTTTCGTGCTCGAGCGCGAGGGCTTCGAGGTCGTCGCGGCGCTCGACGGCGAGGATGCGATGCGCCAGTTGCGCGCTGCCCGCCCGGCGACGATGATCCTCGACCTGATGCTGCCGCGGATGAACGGTTTCGAAGTGCTCAAGCTGGTGAAATCGGATGCGGCACTGGCGTCCCTGCCGGTGATCGTGCTGACCGCCAAGGGGCAGGCGCAGGACCGGCGCATGGCCGAAGAGATCGGGGTCGACGAGTTCATGACGAAGCCCTTCTCGAACAGCGACATCGTGGCCGCCGTCCGGCGCGTGACCGGGCAGGGCTGAGACCCGCACACGCATCCATGGAGACGCCGCAACCGACCGGACGCATCCGCGACGCGGCGGTCCTGCTGCCGGTGCTCGGACTGGTGCTGCTGATGCCGCCGGTCATCACCCTGTTCGTGGGGAACACCTTCGTGATGGGCGTTCCACTGATCGTGGTCTACGTGTTCAGTGTCTGGCTCGGATTGATCGCGGCGACCGCGCTGCTCGCCCGCCGGCTGTGACGCGGCCCCCCTGCACGCCTGACGCGATGCGGCGAACCCGTGCGTAACGCCAACGTAGTGCTTGCCGTGGCGATGCTGTACGTCGCGGTGCTGTTTGCGGTGGCCTACCTCGGCGACAGGCGCGCGCGCGCGGGCCGGCGCGAATGGCTGCAATCGCCTCTCGTCTACACCCTGTCGATCTCGGTGTACTGCTCTTCGTGGACGTTCTACGGCGCGGTCGGTTCCGCCGCACGCGGCGGGCTGGAGTTCGCCACCATCTACCTGGGCCCGACGCTGGTGTTCATCGGCTGGTGGGTCCTGCTGCGCAAGCTGGTGCGCATCGGGCACATCCACGGCATCACGTCGATCGCCGACATGATCTCCTCGCGCTACGGCAAGAGCGCGCTCCTCGCGGCGCTGGTGACCCTGATCTCGGCTGTGGTCTCCATGCCGTACATCGCGCTCCAGTTGCAGGCGATCACCACCAGCTTCCAGGTCATCGTCAATCCCGGGCCGGAACCGCTCGCCGGACTGCCCATCGCAGGGCCCGATTTTCACTCGGCGTTCTGGATCACCGTCGGCCTGGCGGTGTTCACGATCCTGTTCGGCACGCGCAACATCGATGCCAAGGAGCAGCACCACGGCGTCGTGGCGGCGATCGCGCTCGAAGCGGTCGTGAAGCTGGTGGCGCTCATCGCCGTCGGCGTGCTCGTGGTCTGGGGCATGGGGGGCGGGCCCACCCGGATCTTTTCCCTGGCTGCATCGGGACTGCCACACGCCAAAGAGGCATTCGGTCCGGGCTGGATCACCACCACTTTTCTCGCCGCGGCCGCCATCGTCTGCCTGCCGCGCGAGTTCCAGGTCATGGTGGTCGAGAATTCCGACGAGCGCCACCTGCGCACTGCGTCGTGGCTGTTTCCCCTGTATCTGTTCCTGATCTGTCTCTTTATCGTGCCGATCGCGATCACCGGCCTCGCGCTGCTGCCGCCGGAATCCAACCCGGACATGTTCGTGCTCACCCTGCCGATGCAGGCGGGCAGCGATGGCGTCGCCATCCTCGCCTTCCTCGGCGGCTTCTCCTCGGCGACCTCGATGGTGATCGTCGCCTGCATCGCCATCTCGACGATGGTCTCCAACCACATCGTGATGCCGGTGGCACTGCGTTTTGGCTGGGTGCATGCGGGCGTCAGCGGCGAGATCCGGCGCTTCCTGCTGCTCTCGCGGCGCGCGAGCATTTGCGCGTTGCTGCTGCTCGGTTTCCTGTACTTCCGCCTGAGCGGTTCCTCGAGCGCGCTTGCTTCGATGGGATTGATCGCGTTTGCGGGCGTGGCGCAGTTCACTCCCTCGCTGGTGGGCGGCCTTTTCTGGCGGCATGCCAACGTCAATGGCGCGCTGGCCGGGCTGGCGGCCGGCGCCACTGTGTGGGCCTACACGCTCCTGCTGCCGAACTTCTACTTCATCATCCCGGCAGAGGTCATGGCGCACGGCCTGTTCGAGCAGTCGTGGCTGCGGCCGCACGCACTGTTCGGGCTCGACCGTCTCGATCCGCTGGTGCATTCGGTTTTCTGGAGCATGTCGGCCAATATCCTGCTCTTCGTGGGGGTTTCGCTTTCGCGCGAGCAGCGGCCGCTGGAGCGCCTGCAGAGCACACTGTTCGTGGACGTTTTCCGCACGCCAGCCGATGCCGCCTCGGTCCTGATGCGGCGCACCGCCGCGGTCGAGGACCTGGATGACCTCGCGCAGCGCATCCTCGGCACCAACGAGGCGCGCGAATTCTTCCGCCAGGCCGCGATGGAACAGGGCCACGCAGGCGACACGCCGATCGCAGATGACGCCTTCATCACCCAGCTCGAACGCAAGCTGGCCGGGGGCGTGGGTGCCGCGACCGCGCGGTCGCTGATTTCCGAAGTAGTCACTGTCGAGACCATAAGCCTCGACGAGCTGCTGAAGATCGCCGACGAAACCGGGCGGATCAGGGTGCACAGCCAGCAGCTGGAGGACAAATCGCGCGAACTCGAGGCCGCGGCGCAGCAGCTGGTCGAAGCCAACGATCGCCTCACCCGGCTCGACCGGCAGAAGGACGATTTCCTGAGCCAGGTGAGCCACGAGGTGCGCACGCCGATGACCTCGATCCGCTCGTTTTCCGAGATCCTGCGCGAAACTCCCGATCTCGCGCCGGAAACCAAGGCGCGCTATGTCGGCATCATCCACGAGGAGAGCGTACGCCTCACGCGCCTGCTCGACAGCACGCTCGACCTGAGCCTGCTCGAGCGCGGCGAGGCGCCGGTGGTGCTGTTGCGCATCGATCCCGAAGAGGCGCTGGAAAACTCGATGCGCGCCTGCCAGGGGCTGGCCGCCAAAGCCGGGGTCCTGATAGAGAGCCGCGAGCGCCAACCCGGCGCGTGCGTCCTCGCGGACGCCGACCGCCTCTCGCAGGTCTTCATCAACCTGATCGCGAACGCGATCAAGTACAACACCAGCGCCGACCCCCGGGTGTGGATCGATAGCCGGGTGCGCGACGGTATGTATGAAGTCCTGGTCGCCGACAACGGGCCGGGCATCGGTGCCGCCGAGCGCGAGCACGTGTTTTCGAAGTTCGTGCGCGGCTGGGCGCACACCCAGACCGGCGCGCCGGGTGCGGGCCTGGGCCTGGCAATCAGCTGGCAGATCATGCGTCGCCTCGACGGCACCCTGGCGCTGGAGGATCAAGCCGGAAGCGGCGCGTGCTTCCGGGTCGCCCTGCCGCTCGCGCCGGGGTTGGCGTAACCCGCTAAGCGACCCACCGCACGGAGGCCAGACCGGCATCGGCGTACCATGGCGGCATGAGCCCCATAGAGGAGACCGCCGGTACGGTCGATGTCGTAACCGAAGGCCGCCGGCAGGAGGCGCTCCTTACCGCCGAGGCGTTGCAGAGCGCCATCCTCAACAGCGCCAACTTCTCGTCGATCGCCACCGACGCCAAGGGCGTGATCCAGATCTTCAACGTCGGCGCCGAGC
>JBDTRN010000150.1:0-6710 GCA_039931715.1 Betaproteobacteria bacterium | reverse complement strand
CTCCGCCAGGACCAGTTGCGGTCCCGCCAGCAGGCGCGCGTCACGCCCATCCTCCCGGAAGAGCAGCGTCGCCAGTGGGACATGCAGCGCAATGCAACGCGCAGCGGGATCGGCCCGCTGCAGACGGCGATTCCCGGCGAAGGCGCTGGCCCGGGGCGCAACATCCGCCTCGGCGATGCGTTGCCAAGCCAGTACTTCAACAACGGTTTTGTGGTCGAAGACTGGGCGGCGCGCGGCCTTTCGCAGCCCTCGGGCAGCTTCAAGTGGTTCCAGGTTGGCTCCGACTACGTGCAGGTCAACATGAACAATGGCTTGGTCGGCATGGTAGTGGTGGCCCGATAGCCTCCTGGCGCGGCCGGTGATGCGCCTTTGCGCATGACTTGCCGCGACCTCCCAACGCGCTTCAGGCAATTTCCACCACCAGGTTGCCAAGCGTATCCAGCCTGACCCTGTTGCCGGGCTCGATCACCGTGGTGCAATCGAGCTGCTCGATGATCGCCGGGCCTTCGAACACCGCGCCGGCGGGCAGGCGTTCGCGCTGGTAGACGCTGGTCGCTTCATCGAGGGTCTTCGCCCGGTCCGACCGGGCGAGGACGGCGAGGTCGAAGCGTTTCCTCAGGCCGATCACCGCCGTATGCAGGTTGACGAGTACCGCGCGGATCTCCGGCAGCTCGACTTCAAAGCGCTCCCAATAGGCCGCGTCGAATCGCGCCTGCAACTGGTCGCGCGATACGCTGGTGCCCTCCAGCGCCACAGTGAGGATGTGACTCTGGCCCTGGAACTGCATGTCGGCGAAGTGCAGCAGGCGCACGCCTTCGATGGCCACCCCTTCGCGCTCGAGCGTGGCGCGGCCCTCGCTGATCTGCGCTTCGAGCACCGCCGTCACGAGCGAATCGTCCAGTGAAGCGAGCGGCTTGTTCACCGTGTTGACATAGTCGTGGCGCAGGTCGGCCGCCGCGCAGCCCAGCGCGTTGGTGATGCCCGGACGCATCGGGATCAGCAGACGCGGGATGCCGAGTTCGCGCGCCAGCGCCGCGGCATGCAGCGGGCCCGCGCCTCCGAAAGGGAACAGGGCGAAATCGCGCGGGTCGTGGCCTTTGGCCAGCGACACCATGCGGATGGCACCGGCCATCTTGTCATTGGCGATGCGCAGCACAGCGGCGGCGGCCGCCGTCGCATCGAGCCCGAGCGGCCGGCCGAGACGCGCCTCGAAAATTCCGCGCACATGCGCGAGGCTCACCGGGTTGTCGACCCCGAGCAGCTTGTCGGGGTTGAGACGCCCGAGCACGAGGTTGGCGTCGGTGATGGTCGGCTCGGTGCCGCCGCGGCCATAGCAGATCGGGCCGGGCAGGGCGCCAGCGCTGCGCGGGCCCACCTGCAACATGCCCGCATCGGTGATGAAGGCGATCGACCCACCGCCCGCGCCTATGGTGTGTACATCGACCATCGGCACGTGGATCGGCATCGCGTACTCGAGCTCGAGCTCGGCCGACACCGTCGGCACGCCGTCCTTGATGAGGCCCACGTCGGTTGAGGTGCCGCCCATGTCGTAGGTGATCACGTTGGCCACGCCCGAGGCGGTGGCCGAATACGCCGCGGCGATGATGCCCGAGGCCGGACCCGACATCACCGTATTGACCGCCGTCTCGGCCACCAGCCCGGCGGCCACCGTGCCGCCGTTGCCCTGCATCACGAGGAGGTCGCGCACGAAGCCGCGCCCCTTTAGTTCGTCCACCAGGCGCTGGATATAGCGGTCGAGGATCGGCTGCACCGAGGCATTGACCGCCGCAGTGACGCCGCGTTCGTACTCGCGGTACTCCGACAGGACCAGGTGGCCGGCGGTAACGTACCGGTTGGGCCACACTTCGCGTGCAATGGCGAGCGCGCGGGCCTCGTGCGCATGGTTGATGTAGCTGTGCAGGAAATGGATGACGAGGGCTTCGCATCCCGCGTCCTTCAATTGCTCGGCGGCCCGCCTGACCGCCGCTTCGTCGAGCGGGATGACCACGTTGCCGTCGGCATCGACGCGCTCGGCGACCTCCAGGCGCAGTTCGCGCGGCACCAGCGGCTCGAACGTCCCGGTGAGGCCGTAGGGCTTGGGGCGCGTGCGCCGGCCGAGCTCAAGCACGTCGCGAAAACCCTTGGTGGTGATGAGTCCGGTGCGGGCGAGTTTCCTTTCGAGCAGCGCGTTAGTCGTAGTGGTGGTGCCGTGGACTATCAGCGCAAGCGCTGCGAGGTCGAGGCCCGCCGATTCGATCGCCGCCAGCACGCCGTACGCCTGGTTGTCCGGCGTGGTGGGCACCTTGGCCAGGCGCACGTCACCGCTGGCCGTGTCGATGGCAATGAGGTCGGTGAAGGTGCCGCCGACGTCGATGCCGGCGATCCACGCGGGGGCAACGGGCGGGCTCATGCGAAGGGCGGGCGTCCCGGGCGGTGAAAATTTAAAGGCATGCGGTTCATACGGACAGGTATTGTTCGCGGACCGAATCGTTGGCGGCAAGCTCGGCCATCGTCCCGTGGTAGCGGATCTGGCCCGTCTCGATGATATAGGCGCGGTCGGCCACCAGCTGGGCGAAGTGCAGGTTCTGCTCTGACAGGAGCACCGACAACCCCTCGCTCTTGAGGTTGCGGATGGTGGCGGCCATCTGCTCGACGATGAGCGGGGACAGGCCTTCGGAGGGCTCGTCGAGCAGCACCATCGAGGGATTGCCCATGAGCGTGCGTGCGATGGTGAGCATCTGCTGCTCGCCACCCGACATGCGGGCGCCGCGGCGGTCCTTCATGCGCCCGAGATTCGGAAACAGGTCGTAGAGCCGCTCGGGCGTCCATTGCGCCGCGCCCGCGCGCGCCGATTGGCGGCCGACCTCGAGGTTCTCGGTCACGCTGAGGTCAGAGAAGATGCGCCGGTCCTCGGGCACGTAACCCAGCCCAAGGCGCGCGATCTGGAAAGGCTGCAGCCCATCGATGCGCGTGCCGTTGAAGTGCACCTCGCCCGAGCGCGCGCGCACCAGTCCCATGAGCGTCTTGAGGGTGGTGGATTTGCCGGCGCCGTTGCGGCCGAGCAGCACCACGACTTCGCCGGCGCCGGCTTCGAGCGAGACGCCGAACAGGATGCGGGCCTGGCCGTAGGCGGCGTCGAGGTTGCGCACCTCAAGCATGCGCGGCCCCGAAGGTCGCGCCGCTGCCGAGGTAGACCTCGCGCACCTTGGGATGCGCGCGCACCTCGGCGGGCTTGCCTTCGGCGATCAGCTTGCCGCCGGCCAGCACGATGATGCGATGTGCGTGCGCGAAGACGACATCCATGTCGTGCTCGGTGAACAGCACCGCGATGTCTGCGTCGCGCGCGAGGTCGGCGGCGAGCTGCATGAGCGCCGTGCGTTCGCGCGGCGCCATGCCGGCGGTGGGTTCGTCCATGAGGAGCAGGCGCGGCTGGTTGGCCAGCGCCACGGCGAGTTCGACGCGCTTCAAGTCGCCGTAGGCCAGCACCGCGCAACTGCGCTCGGCCTGCGCGGCCATGCCGACGCGCGCAAGGAGGGCGTCCGCCTCGGCGGCATAAGCCCGCGTGGCGATGGACGCGAGTGAGTCCAGGCGCCGGTGGTGCGAGAGAAGCGCCATCTGCACGTTCTCGCGCACCGTCATCGAAGCGAAGGTTGCGGTGACCTGGAAGGTACGGCCCACGCCGAGGCGCCAGATCTGGCGCGGCTTGAGGCCGGCGAGGCTGCGCCCGTCGAGCTCGATCGTGCCGCGGTCGGGGGCGATCTGGCCGTTGAGCATGTTGAAGCAGGTGGTCTTGCCGGCACCGTTGGGGCCGATGAGCGCGAGCATCTCGCCGGCTTCGACGCTGAACGACACATCGGCCACCGCCTGCACGCCGCCGTAGGCTTTCGACAGGTTGCGCACCGTGAGAACGCTCATGCTGCCGCGGGCCGCGCGCGCACCCGGTGGAGGAGGGCCTGGAAGAATCCGCCGATGCCCTGCGGAAAGGCCAGCACCAGCGTGAGGATCACTGCGCCGAGCACCGCGCGCCAGTAGTCGATCTCGCGCGCCACGGCGTCCTGCAGCCAGGTGAAGATCGCGGCGCCCCATACCGGTCCGGTGAGGCTCTGGATGCCCCCCAGCAGCACCATGACCAGTCCGTCGACCGAGCGCGTTACGGCCATCGATTCGGGCGAAATCGAGCCTTTGGAGAATACGTACAGCGACCCGGCCACGCCTGCGGCAAGCCCGGCGATGACGAACGCGGCCCACTGGCGCATCTGCACGTCGATGCCGATCGCGTCGGCGCGCAGGGGCGAGTCGCGGCCCGCGCGCACGGCATAGCCAAAGGGCGAATACAGGATGCGCCACAGCGCGAACACGCCCAGCAGGCACCCCGACAGCGTGAGGTAGTAATACGCCGTCTTCGAGGCGAGCCACGCCGCCGGCCAGATGCCGATGAGGCCGTTGGAACCTCCGGTCACCGCGTCCCACTGGAACACGATCGACCAGGCGATCTGCGCGAACGCTAGCGTGAGCATGGCAAGGTAGACGCCCGACAGGCGCACGCAGAACCAGCCGAACACCAGTGCGCCGATGCCGGCGAGCAACGGCCCGAAGATGAGGCCGACCTCCATTGCGGCGCCACCCTTGACGAGCAGTGCGGCCCCGTAAGCGCCGAGGCCGAAGTAGGCCGCATGGCCGAAAGAGTGCATCCCGCCCGGCCCCATGATGAAGTAGAGGCTCACCGAGAACAGCACGAACACGAGGATGTCGATGAGCAGCACCAGCGCGTAGCCGCGGAAGAACACCGGCACCAGCAGGAGCACCGCGACCACCCCGAGCAGCAACCGGATCTCGAGCGTGGTGGGCAGCGCGAGCGGTGCTTCCGCCGGCGCCGTGCCGCGCACGGCGGCCTGCTGGCGGCCGAGGAGCCCCCACGGCCGGATCACCAGCACCACCGCCATGACGATGAACTCGACCACGAGGGTCAGCTTGGAGAACGAGAACACGTGCCCGAGCCACTCGACGTCGCCGATGCCGATGCAGAAGGCCTTGATCTCCGCGATGAGCAGCGCGGCGAGGAACGCGCCGCCGATCGACCCCAGCCCGCCGACCACCACCACCACGAACGCATCCGAGATCACCGACAGGTCCATGAACAGGGTGGCCGGTTCGCGCGGGATCTGCACCGCGCCGCCAAGCCCGGCCAGCAGCGAGCCGAGGGCAAACACGCCGGTGAACAGCCATTTCTGGTTCACGCCCAGCGCGCCGGCCATCTCGCGGTCCTCGGTCGCGGCGCGTACCAGCGTGCCCCAGCGCGTGCGCGTCAAAATCGCCCACAGCACCGCCAGCACCAGGGGCCCGAGGAAGATCAGGAACACGTCGTATTCGGGAAAGCGCCGCCCGGCGATGGTGACCGCGCCATCCAGCCCCGGTGCGCGGGGCCCAAGCAGGTCTTCCGGCCCCCACGCCCACAGCGCGAAGTCCTTCACCACCAGCACCAGCGCAAAGGTGGCGAGCAATTGCAACAATTCCGGCGCGGCGTAGATCCGGCGCAGCAGCACCACCTCAACCAGCGCGCCAAACGCGGCCACGGCCACCCCCGCCAGCACGACGCCGCCCCAGAAGCCGAGCGCGCCGTGGGCGAAGTATTCCACCAGGCTGTAGGCGATGTAGGTGCCCAGCATGTAGAGCGAGCCGTGGGCGAAATTGACGATGCGGGTGACGCCGAAGATGAGCGACAGCCCGGCGGCCACGAGGAACAGCGAGCTTGCGCTCGCAAGCCCGTTGAGGAACTGGATGAGGACCGAGGACGCAGTCATTCAAAAAAACCCCGGGGTACCTCGTGCGAAGTGGCCCCGGGGGGTCTGATGGGGTGCAGTGCCCCCGTCAAGCCCTTATTCCTTCCTCATGGCCCTCACTTCCTCGAACGGCGGCAGGAACAGCGCGCCGTCGGCAAAGCGCCAGTTGACCATCACGCCCTTGCCGTTTTTCTTCGCCAGCTGGCCGACATAGGCACCCATGGTGGACTGGCCGTCGATCGCCCGGTACACGATCGGGCCGATAGGCGTTTCCATCTCGAGGCCCTTCAACGCGGCGATGAGTTTTTCGGAATCCACCGAGCCCGCCTTCTTGATGGCGTTGGCCACCGTGTACATGGTCGAGTAGCCGACGATGGAACCCAGTCGCGGATAGTCCTTGTACTTGGCCTGGTAGGCGGCGAGGAATTTGTGGTGCGCGGGAGTCTTGATCTCGTTCCACGGGTAGCCGGTCACGTACCAGCCTTCGGGCGTCTCGTCCTTGAGCGGGTCGAGGTATTCCGGCTCGCCGGCGAGCAGGTTGAACACCACGGTGTTCTTGAACAGGCCGCGCGTATTGCCTTCGCGCACGAACTTCTGCAGGTCGGGGCCGAAGAGCGAGGAGAAGATCGCGTCGGGCTTGGCGTCGATGAGCGCCTGCACCACCGCGCCGGCGTCGATCTTGCCCAGCGCCGGGGCCTGCTCGGAGACGATCTGCACGCCGGGCTGGTGCTGCTGCATGAGCTTCTTGAACCAGTGCGTGGCCGACTGGCCGTACTCGTAGTTCGGGTACACGATGGCCCACTTGGCTTTCTTGAGCTTGACCGCGTCGGGGATCAGCATCGCCGTCTGCATATAGGTCGACGGGCGCAGGCGGAAGGTGTAGCGATTGCCGTTTTCCCACACGATCTTGTCGGTGAGCGGCTCGGCGGC
>JBDTRN010000149.1:0-6951 GCA_039931715.1 Betaproteobacteria bacterium | reverse complement strand
CAGCCCGTACATCAGGTCGAGGTTGATGTTGGCGAAATTCTCCTGTGCGATGCCGATCGCGCGGCGCGCCTCGGCGGCGCTGTGGATGCGCCCGAGCGCTTTCAGGTGCGCATCGTCGAAACTCTGGATCCCGATCGACAGGCGATTAACCCCCGCGGCGCGGAAATCCCTGAATTTCTGCGCCTCGAACGTGCCCGGGTTGGCTTCCAGCGTGATCTCCGCATCGGCGGCAATGGCGAGGCGCGCCCGAAACGCCGACAGCAGCCAGTCGATAGAGGCAGCGGAAAAAAGGCTGGGCGTGCCGCCGCCGAAAAATATGCTGGTGATGCGCCGGCCCCAGACCCACGGCAACGCATGCTCAAGGTCCGCGACCAGCGCATCGCAATAGGCATCTTCGGGCAGGTCGCCCTTTTTTTCGTGCGAGTTGAAATCGCAGTACGGGCATTTGCGCACGCACCACGGCATGTGGACGTACAGCGACAGCGTCGGGAGCGCCTCGAAGCGCATCGTGCCGGGCCGGGACAATGCGACGGCGACGGGCGCGGGCATCAGCCGCCTGCGTGCAGGCGCGCCACCAGCTCCCGCAGGGCGATGCCGCGATGGCTGATGCGATTCTTGTGCGCGCTGTCGAGTTCGGCGGCGGTCTTGCCCAGGCCGCGAACAAGGAACAGGGGATCGTAGCCAAAGCCATGGCTGCCGCGCGGCCGATCGGTCACTTCGCCGTGCCAGTCACCCTGCGCCACCAGCGGCTGAGGGTCGCTGGCGTGGCGCACGAGCACCATCACGCAAACGTAGTGTGCGCTCTTGACGGCGTGATCCTTGATCGCCTCCAGCAACTTGGCGTTGTTGCGCGCATCGCGCTCTTCGCGGCTGCCTTGGTGGCCGGCGAAATAGGCCGAATCGACGCCGGGTTCGCCAGCGAGGGCGTCAACACAGATCCCCGAGTCGTCCGCCAGCGCCGGCAGTCCCGAAGCGCGGCTCGCGTGCCGCGCCTTGGCGAGCGCGTTCTCGAGGAACGTGCAGTGCGGTTCGTCGGCGTCGGCGATGCCGAGGTCGCCCTGAGATACCACTTCGATCGCAAGCGGGTCCAGCAGGGCGCGGATCTCGCCGAGCTTGCCGGGGTTGCCGCTGGCGAGGACGAGCTTTCTCACTCCGTGCGTTGCCCGCGTGGGTTCACAGGCCGAGGCTGCGCTTTTGCATCGTAACGAGATCGCGGATGCCGTTGTCGGCCAGCACGAGCAACGCGTCGAGTTCCGCGCGCGAGAAAGCCGCGCCTTCGGCGGTGCCCTGCACTTCCACGAACCCGCCGCTGCCGGTCATCACCACGTTCATGTCGGTGCCGCAGGCGGAATCCTCGGCGTAATCGAGGTCGAGCAACGGCACGCCACCGACCACGCCGACCGACACGGCGGCAACGAAATCCTTCAGCGGCAGCTCGGCGATGGTCGCGCCGGCCTTCAGCCACGTCAGGGCGTCGTGGACGGCGACGAATGCGCCGGTGATCGACGCCGTGCGCGTGCCGCCGTCGGCCTGCAGCACGTCGCAGTCGATCTGTATCGTGCGTTCGCCCAGCCGGGCGAGGTCGACGACCGCGCGCATCGAGCGCCCGATGAGCCGCTGGATTTCCTGCGTGCGGCCCGATTGCTTGCCGCGCGCGGCCTCGCGGTCGCCGCGCGTGTTGGTCGCCCGCGGCAGCATGCCGTACTCCGCCGTCAGCCACCCCTGGCCGCGGCCCTTGAGGAACGGTGGGACCTTGGCTTCCACGCTCGCGGTGCACAGCACCTTGGTGTCGCCGAAGCACACCAGCACCGAACCTTCCGCATGCTTGGTGTAGTTTCGCTCGATGGAAACCTTGCGAAGCTCGTCGGGCCGTCGATTGCTAAGTCTCATTTCTTTCCTTGGCTGTGCTGTTTAAGGACCACCTTGAGGTCGGCGATCGCCTGCTCGATTTCGGCGTCGGTCATCGGCACCTCTGCCAGCGCCGGATCGTCGGCAGCAAGTGCGCGCGGGTCGGTGGGCAAATCGTACGAAGGCACGGTGATGGGGGCGGCCAGCGCGTGCTGCCCGGCGGCGTCGTCACCCCAGTTGATTGCGACGACGGACAGATTATCGCACCCCGGACCCCCGCGAACCTGCGCGAGGCTCATCAAATCGGGCAACGCCTCGGCAAGACTCTTCTGGCCCAGCTTGCCCAGCATCACGCCCTGTGAAAGCGGTCCCCAGAACCCGTCCGAGCACAGGAGGAGGATGTCCTCCCGGGCCAGCGGCGCGCTCGACACGGGTTCGATGGCCGGTACATGGCCGCCACCAAGGCATCGCAGCAACTGGTTTCGTTCGGGATGCGAGCTCACGGCTTCTTCGCGGATGCGGCCCTGGTCCACCAGTTGCTGCACGCGCGTGTGGTCGCGCGTGCGCGCGAGGACCGCGCCCCGGCGCACGAGGTAAAGGCGCGAATCCCCGACGTGGGTCCACCACGCCGTGCCGTCCTGCACGACGCAGGCGACGAGCGTGGTGCGCGGCGAATCCGGCAGACGGAGCCTTTCTGTGTAGGCGTCGATGGCGGCGTGCGCGCGGCGCACACCGCGTTCAAGGAATGGCCCGGGGTCGGGGAGGTGCGTCTGCGCCTCCTTCTGGAACGCCGCTGCCAGCGTATCGACCGCGATCTGTGCCGCCACCTCGCCCAGCAGGTGGCCGCCCATGCCGTCGGCGAGCACAAGCAGGAGCGAATCGCGCGTGTACCAGTGCCCGAGGCGGTCCTGGTTGTACTCGCGCCCGCCCGGGCGGCTGTCCTGGAAGATGGAAAATTTCATCGGCGTGCCGCGGCCCGCGTTACTTGTTTGGCGCCTCGCCGGCGGCCACCTTCCCGTTCGCATCGGCCGCGCGCCTGGTGAACCTTCCGAGCATGCCCTTCAACTGGTCCATGAGCGGGGCCTCGCCCCGATGGCCCGGATCCTTCTGCCCGAGCAGCGCTTTCTGCAGGGCCAGCACGCTCTGCGGGCGCTCGAGGTGATCCAGGCGCATGCACCAGTCGATGGTATCGAGCAGTTGGTTGGTGAACTTGCCGCTCCACGCCCTGCGCGCCGGCTCGACCTTGTCGGCCTCCATCCGCCGGTCGGCAGGCTGCGGCGCGTCGGCCGACAGGCAGGCATACATGGCCGCGCCGACCGAATACATGTCGCTCCACGGGCCGAGGTTCTGCCGGTTGGCGTAGTGTTCGGGCGACGCGTAGCCCGGGGTGTACATCGGCGGGAGCTGGGTGCCCTCGGCGGTAAGCGTCTGGCGCGCGGCGCCGAAATCGATGAGCAGCGGCGAGCCGTCGTTGCGCACGTAGATGTTGCCCGGCTTGATGTCCAGGTGCAGGAGCTTATGCGAGTGCACTTCGCGCAGGCCGTGCAGGAGCTGGCTGAAGGTGCGCCGGATCCACGCTTCCGACAGCGGACCCCGGCGCGCCTGGATGTGCTCCTGCAGCGTGCGGCCGCGCTCGTAGCGCATCACCATGTACACCGTGTCGTTGGCGCGAAAAAAATTGAGCACGCGCACCACGTTAGGGTGCGACAGCGTCGCGAGGGCGCGGCCCTCCTCGAAAAAGCACTTCATGCCGTAGCGGAATATCGCGAGGTTTGCCTCCGGCACCGCGGGCGCGGGCTTGCCGTCGGTGCGCAGCGCAAGCGATGCAGGCAGGTACTCCTTGATCGCGACGGGGACCTCTTTCTCATCGTGTGCGAGGTACACAAACGAAAAGCCACCGGCTGCAAGCACGCGCAGGATGCGGTAATCCTCGAGCTGGAAGCCTTCCGGCAGTGACTGGTTGGCCTGTTGGATTTCGGTCACGGAAGGTCGCGCGGCGGCGGCGAAGGGCGTGTGCGGCAGACTGTTATGATACGCGCCTGATTCCTGGGGGCTGCGCAGTAGTGCACATTTGCCCTCACATCACCTCACATTGCGTGCTCCATGATCCACAGCATGACCGGATACGCCGCCGCGTCGGCGGAGATCACTGGCGGGACGCTCAATATCGAGCTGCGCTCGGTGAATTCGCGCTACCTCGACATCCAGTTTCGCGTGCCCGACGAACTGCGCATGCTCGAAGTCAGCCTGCGCGAAGCGATCAGCGCGCGCCTTTCGCGCGGCAAGGTGGATTGCCGGCTGTCGATTTCCACCGCCGCCACCGGGCCGCGCGCCCAGGCACTCAACGTCACGGCGCTCGAGGAACTCGGCAAGCTCGCCGCCATCGTGCGCACCGCCATGCCCGAGGCCGGGCCGCTGCGCGCCGCCGACATCCTGCGCTGGCCCGGCGTGCTCGCCGAAGGAACGGTGTCGGAAGCCGAATTGCGCGACAAGGCCGCCGCGCTCGGCGCGACCGCGATAGCTGAACTCGTCGCCGCGCGCGCGCGCGAAGGCGCGAGGCTCGCGACCGTGATCCGCGAACGCGTGGCCACCATGAAGAAGAGCTCCGCCGCGGTCGCTCCGCTGGTGCCGGAAGCCATTGCCGCCTACCAGGAAAAGATGGCGCAGCGACTGCGCGAAGCGCTGGGTTCGGCCGACGACGAGCGCGTGCGCCAGGAGATCGCGCTGTTCGGCATCAAGATCGACGTTGACGAGGAACTCCAGCGCCTGGTCACGCACCTGGGCGAAGTCGAGCGCGTGCTGGCCAAGGGCGGCGCGGCCGGCAAGCGCCTCGACTTCCTCATGCAGGAGCTCAACCGCGAGGCCAACACCCTCGGTTCCAAGGCCGCCTCGCAGGCCATTTCCGACTGCGCGCTCGAGCTCAAGCTCCTCATCGAGCAGATGCGCGAGCAGGTGCAGAACATCGAGTAGGCCATGAGCGGGCACTTGATCGTGATCACCGCGCCCTCGGGCGCAGGCAAATCCTCGCTGATTGGCGCGGCGCTGAAAGCCGACCCCGCGCTGCGGCTTTCGGTGTCCTACACCACGCGCACCCCGCGGCCCGGCGAGCAGGATGGGCGCGAATACCACTTTGTCGACGATGCGGCGTTCCTCGCCATGCTCGAGCGCGGCGACTTCCTCGAATCGGCCGAGGTGCATGGCTACCGCTACGGCACCTCGGAGGCCACGCTCAACCGCGAACTCGCCCTCGGGCACGACCTGATCCTCGAGATCGACTGGCAGGGCGCGCAGCAGGTGCGCCGCCTGTACCCTGATTGCACAGGCATTTTCGTCCTGCCACCGTCGATCGAGGAGCTGGAGCGGCGCATGCAGAAGCGCGGCCAGGACTCCGCCGAAGTCATCCGCCGCCGTATGGCCGTCGCGAGGGACGAGATCAGCCACTCGCCGGAGTTCAATTATGCTATTATTAACAAGGACTTCGATGAGGCCTCGCAAGACCTCCTCGCAATCATACGCAGCGCGCGCCTCGGCACAGCCAGGCAACTTGCGCGGCATCCGGAACTCTTCAGACTCGGGAACTAGACCATGGCACGCATTACCGTCGACGATTGCCTCAAGCGCATCCCCAACCGTTTCCAACTGACCCTGGCCGCGACCTACCGCGCACGCCAGGTCAGCACGGGTGCTTCCCCGATGGTGGAGCCCAACAAGGACAAGCCCACGGTGATCGCGCTGCGCGAGATCGCCAGCGGCAAGGTCGGCCTCGAGGTGCTCAAGAAGAACCCCGCCTCGCCGATGCCGATCGCGACGCCCTGACCCCAGAGGTGTCCGGCGCCCGTCTGGCAAGTGGGGGGCCAGCCGCACCGGACATCGATCCCGCACTGCATACGCAGGCGCCCGCCTTAGCCCACCCCCCGATGGCTGCCGTCACCACGCTGAACGAAGGCCTGTTCAGTTACCTGAAGCAGGCCGACATCGCCAAGCTCGGCGAAGCGTACCGCTTCAGCGAAGCGGCCCACGCCGGCCAGACCCGCCAGTCGGGCGAGCCGTACATTTCCCACCCTCTCGCGGTCACCGAGATCCTCGCCGGCTGGCACATGGACAGCCAGGCGCTGATGGCCGCGCTGCTGCACGACGTGATGGAGGACACCTCCGTCACCAAGGACGAGATCTCCGACACCTTCGGCCGCCCCGTGGCCGACCTCGTCGATGGCCTGTCGAAGCTCGACAAGATCGAGTTCCAGTCGGCCGAGGATGCCCAGGCGGAAAACTTCCGCAAGATGCTGTTGGCCATGGCACGCGACGTGCGCGTCATCCTGATCAAGCTGGCCGACCGGCTGCACAACATGCGCACACTGGGGGCGGTCTCCAATACCAAGCGCCGCCGCGTAGCGCGCGAAACGCGCGAGATCTACGCGCCGATCGCCAACCGGCTCGGCCTGAACAACCTGTACCAGGAGCTCGAGGAGCTGTCGTTTGCCCACCTGTACCCGCTGCGCCACAGCGTGCTCACCAAGGCACAGCGCTCGGCACGAGGTAACCGGCGCGAAGTCGTCGGCAAGACCCTCGAGGCGATCAAGGCGCGGCTGGTCGATGCGGCCATCGAATCGAGCGTCAACGGGCGCGAGAAGCACATCTACAGCACCTACAAGAAGATGCTGGAAAAGCACCTCACGTTCTCAGAGGTCCACGACATCTATGGTTTTCGGGTGATCGTGAAGGAAGGCATCCCGGCCTGCTACCTCGCACTCGGCGCGCTGCACAGCCTGTACAAGCCCGTGCCGGGCAAGTTCAAGGACTACATCGCGATCCCCAAGGCCAACGGCTACCAGTCGTTGCACACCACGCTGATCGGCCCGTTCGGAACGCCGGTGGAATTGCAGATCCGCACCGAGCAGATGCACCGCATCGCCGAAACCGGCGTGGCCTCGCACTGGATGTACAAGGACGAGGGCGCGACGCTGTCGGACCTGCAGAAAAAAACCCACCAGTGGCTGCAGTCGCTGCTCGAGATCCAGAACCAGTCGGGCGATTCGGCCGAGTTCCTCGAGCACATCAAGGTGGATCTCTTTCCCGACGAGGTCTACGTGTTCACCCCGCTCG
>JBDTRN010000148.1:0-7072 GCA_039931715.1 Betaproteobacteria bacterium | reverse complement strand
GCCATGCCGTTACTTACATACAGGTTGCCGATGATGTTGACCGGGAACCAGGTCTGGGCGCCGTCGCGCAGGCGCGTGTAGGGCAGGGCGCAGATCCCGCGTGCCACGTTGCCTGAATTGAGGTCGACCAGCACCTCGCGATCGATCTCGTTGCCGGGATTGTAGAAAGCATGTAGTTCGGGATTGAGCAGTTCCGCCGGCCAGTCCGGCGCGCCGGTAGGCGCGAACCAGCGCTCCTGGGGGTAGTGCACGAACGGGCGATTAGCGCGCGTCTCCCCGAGGTAGAAGTGGGTCCAGAAATAATGCGTGTTCAAGCGCTCGAAAAATTCGCCTAGCGCACTCGCGCGAGCCGCCAGTTTGGTGGCGCCCTTGCCGTTGGAAAACAGCATCGGGCACTCGCGGTCGCGCACGTGCACCGACCAGATCGATTCGACCGGGTTCAGCCACGACGATTCGTCCATGTGGAAGCCGCGCGCGGCGAGCTTGGCCTGCATCGTCGCGATGGTCGATTCGAGCGAGGCGTCCTTGCCTGGGATGAAGCTTTCGGTGTGCATTCGGGTGTCCCGGGCGGTTGGGGAAAGGACCGCCGTCAGCTTTTTCGGGCGGGGAACTTGATATGGCAGTGCTCGGCGAGGATCCTCACGACGGGTTCGGCCGCGCCTTCCGGATCCTGCAGGATCAACTGCTCGATCATCTCCGGGTAAAACTCGTCTTCCCACAGCGAGACCAGCCCGTCGACCATCTGGTGCGGCGCGCAGGCCAGGATGAATGCCGGGGCTGCGTCCACGGCCGGGCCGGCTGCCCGGATCGCACGAATCGCAGCACGCGCCTCGGCCGCCGAAATAGCGGGCTTCGGCGGCCTGCCCGCGGCCAGGCACAGGAAGACCGTGTTCATCGAGTCGGTATCGGTCTTGCCCTTGGTGACCTTGCGCCACTCGTCGGTGACCAGCGTGTCGTATTCCCCGACACCGTACGAGAGCGAAAAATGGTGGAAGCGATCGTGGTATTCGCGCACCAGCTCGTCGAACGCAATGCTGGTGTCGCAAATGCGCGGCAGGTCCTTGGCCACGATGCGATCAAGGTGCCTTTCGGCCACGGCGCGATGCGCGTCGGGGACGTCATCGAGCAGGGTTTCGGGAAGCGCGCGCTTTTTCTTCGAGCGGCGCATGGCCTTGAAGAAGGCCTTGATCTCCTCGGCGCCCAGCAGGCCGCCTTCCTCGCGCCCAGCGATGCGCGTCAGCAGGCAGGCATCCAGCACGCTTTCGGCGGATTCGCCAAACAGGGCCTCACGCGAAAGTTCCATTACGTCGGCAAACCAGAGCGCCGCCTCGATCTCGTCCCGGCAGGTCTGGCGCTCGGCGAGGCGGGCCCGGTACTCCACCACGCTCCACTGCTCCCCCAGTGTGCGATCGCGCAGGAATTCGCGCACGTCATGCGGTTCCGCAGGCTCGTGGATGGTCGAATCGGTGGGCATTGCGTAAAGCGCCTTCAGCATCTGCGAGCCACCGCGTGAGTGCGACAGGAATGAGTTCTCCTGCAGGGAGCGGGCCGCGCGGTTGAGGCTGCCGTTCGACAAGTGCTCCACGTAAAGGCTTGCAAGGTAGACCATGCGCTTGAGCGCCTCGTCAAGATCGGTGCGCAGGTGGGCCGTGCCGAAGAAGTCGGCGATCTGGACGATGCCCTTGGCGCCTTCGGAGCGCATGGCGTCGAGTTTGTCCGAGTCGATGAGGCCGTTCTTGAGCCCGTGGTCCAGCGCGCGGGCGAAGTACGGGCGGTCGTCGTAGGAGGCGAGCGACTGTGGCGAGGCGGATGCGGTCGTTGCGTCGCTCAAAGTGCGGACTCTTCCACAGGCAAGCGTCCCGGGGCCCGGGGCGCATCTGACGAGCCCTCGGCGCCTTGCGCGGTCTCGACCGCGGGCGCGGCTGCTTCCTCGGCGGCGCGGCTGCGCGCAGAGAGGATCTGGAACACGTGGAAGAATTCGTCGGGGAAGTGGTGCGCCAGGCGCCACGTGAGTTCCATCCAGTCCCCGTCGCTGACCTCGTCCAGCCCCACCCCGTCCTTGGGCATCTCGAAGTGGTCCTCGCGCACGGAGTCGTGCTCCTCGTCCTTTGGCGTGCGCTCTTCTTCGATGAGCGCGAAGCGGCCGGTGGCCTTGAAAACCGCCAGCTCGTCCAAGCGCTCGTCGAGGTAGTCGGCAAGCACCTCCAGCCCGAGGTCCTTCTGGGCCAGGGCCTCGATGAAGTCGTCCGGCGCGACGTCCTCGCGAAAGACCACCGAGTTGATCATCGAGCGCAGGCGGTCCCGGTTGCGCTCGGCATACAGCCTTTCCATGATCACCGCATCGGCGAACTGCCTGGGCGTCACGAGGAGGTTGATGAGCGAGGGCTTGGCCGAGTCGTACTCGCGCATGATGGCCAGCAGGTCCTTCGGCGCGAGCTGGTCGAGCACCGTGACCAGCGCGGTATCGCCTTCGCTTTCGACCAGGTCGACCAGCGCCGACTCCGCGGCGACGATATCGCCGGCATGGATGAGCGCGGAAGCCTTGAGGACTACGGGATGTGCCATGGGTTTACCTTGAAATCGTCTTTGGTGAATGCGTGGCTAGCTGCGGCGATCGAAGCCCTGCTCGCTCAAATAGTCCTCGCCGGCTTCGGCCAGGTCCGGGCTGTCGCCGGAGTCGTCGTCCCCGGCCTCGCGGCGCTCCTCGGATTCCCGTGCGGGTTCGGCCTCCACCTGGTTCCCGGCGCCGGGCACCGACGAGATGTATTCAAGGCCCGCTGCGATGAGCATGAAACGCTCGCCGCCGGGACTGGCCAGGGCGTGCTGCGCGAGCGAGCTGGCCCAGGGCTCGAGGCCTGCCGCAGGCGCCACGTCCTCCCAGGCGGGAAAGTCGTCGGGATGGGCGGCGACCAGTTGGTCGAACACGGCCTTGACCTCGAACCGGAATCCGTCGCGGAACGCGGGCGCGACCATGACGGGGTCGAACTCGCACATCGGCATGAGGTCGGCGAACTGGTCACGCTTGACCTTCAGGCGCGACGCCAGCACGTTGTCGCCGGCCGAGTCGTAGGTGAGGTCTTCGATTTCGTAGCCGTACGAAGCAGAAAGGTCGCTGAAAAACGGGGACAGCTTCAAGTGAGGGCAGCCTTCAGGTAAGCGCTCCAGATTTCACGCGCGGTTTCGATCGGGTGCTCGATCAGGCTGCGGCGGCGGTTGTCGTCGTAACCGCGGCGTCGTGTGGGATCGGACAGCACTTCGTACGCTTCCTGCATCTCCTGGAAAGCAAGGTGCGCCTTCTCCGAGGGGTTGCGGTCAGGGTGCAGTGCTGACGCCTTCTTGCGGTAGGCGGCCTTGATCTCGGCCAGGGTGGCCGCCGGCTGCAGCCCCATGACGCGGTAGTAGTCTTTCATCGCGCAGAGTCCGGCAATTGCTGCTCACGCATTTGGCGACGGAAAATTTCCGCCCGATCCACATAGCTCTGCGAGGCCTCGAGGATCCTGGCCTTTTCCTCCGGCTTCAGCTCCCGGATGACCTTGCCGGGTGAGCCCAGCACCAGTACGCCGTCGGGTATTTCCTTGCCTTCGGAGATCAGGCTGTTCGCCCCGATCAGCGAGCCGCTGCCGATCTTCGCGCCATTGAGCACTACGCTGTTGATGCCGACCAGCGAGCCGTCGCCGATTGTGCAGCCATGCAGCATGACCTTGTGGCCGATGGTGACGCGCCGGCCGATCTTCATCGGGAACCCGGGATCGACATGCAGCACCGAGCCATCCTGGATGTTGGTTTCGGCGTCGATCTCGACCTGGTCGTTGTCGGCGCGGATCGTCACCCCGAACCAGATGCTCGTGTCGTTGCCGAGCGCAATGGACCCGGCGAGCATGGCGTTCGGCGCGATGAAATGACGCTCGCCCCGGAAGGTGACGCGGCGTTCGGCCAGGGAAAAGATAGGCATGGGAGTAGGGGCTTTCTGGGTCAGGGGCGATTATTCGCGGCCGCTATCATACCGGCATGAGAATCCTCGTCCCCGGCGCTGATATCATCGCGCCCGCCATGCGCCCGAGCGAATCCCTTTTCTTCGACATCCGCGGCCTGCGCTATCACGTCAGGCGATGGGCGGGCGATGGCGTGGGCGAGCCTGCGCATCGCATGGTGCTGCTGCACGGCTGGATGGACGTCTCGGCCTCGTTCCAGTTCCTCGTCGATGCGCTCGATCCGGCATGGGAGGTGTTTGCCCCTGACTGGCGCGGCTATGGCCTGACCGACTGGGTAAACGCCGACGCGTACTGGTTCCACGATTACGTCGCCGACCTCGACCATGTGCTCGAGCGCATCCAGCCCGGGTCGCCCGTCAACCTCGTCGGGCACAGCCTCGGCGGCAACGTCGCCTCGGTGTACGCGGGTACGCGCCCGGAGCGCATTGCCCGTTTCGTCAACCTAGAAGGCTTCGGCATGGCGCGCACCAGCCCCGAGCAGGCGCCCAAGCGGCTCGCGCGATGGCTCGACGAGCTGCGTGAGCCGCCGACGCTGCGTCCTTACGAAGGTTACGCTGCGCTCGCCGACCGGATGCAGAAAAGCAACCCGCGCCTGTTGCGCGAGCGGGCCGAGTTCCTGGCCCGCCACTGGGGGAAGGAGGGCCCGGACGGTTCGGTCCAGCTGCGCAGCGATCCGGCCCACAAGATCGTCAACGCAACGCTTTCGCGCCTCGAGGAAATGCT
Source organism: Betaproteobacteria bacterium (assembly GCA_039931715.1). GTDB lineage: Bacteria > Pseudomonadota > Gammaproteobacteria > Burkholderiales > SG8-39 > SZAS-79. The sequence goes on along the minus strand of JBDTRN010000148.1, from coordinate 2,357 downwards.
CGCTTTCTGGCAGCACGTCACCGCCCCGGTGCTGTGGGTGGACGCGGCGGAATCCAAAACGCTCAAGCAGATCGGCATCGATTCCGAGGACTACGCGCGTCGCCGCGCCGCCTTCAAGACCCTGCGCTACGAAACCGTGCAGGATGCGGGCCACATGCTGCACCACGACCAGCCCGAGGCGGTGGCCCGCCTGATCGAGGCGTTCCTCGCGTCGCCGGCCGCTGCACAAGGGACGGCGTGATGGGCGCCGCGCGATTGGACTTCGACTTGCACTGCCATTCGTCGGTCTCCGACGGGTCAATGCGGCCTGCGGCGGTGGTCGCGCGCGCCGCCGCGCAAGGCGTGAACGTGCTCGCGCTGACCGATCACGACGAAATAGGCGGGCTCGACGAAGCGCGCCAGGCGGCACGCACCGCGGGCATCGAATTCATCAATGGCGTCGAAGTGTCAGTCACGTGGCGCGGCACCACTGTGCACATCGTCGGCCTGCGCATCGATCCGGCGCACCCGGCCATCATCGATGGCCTGGAGTCCGTTCGCGGCGGCCGGATCGGGCGCGCGGAGCGCATCGGCGACGAATTGGCCCGCGCGGGCATCAAGGGCGCGTTCGAAGGCGCGCTCAAGTTCGCCTCCAACCGCAGCCTGGTTGGGCGCACGCATTTCGCGCGCTTCCTGGCCGAGATCGGCGTGGTTCCCGATTCCAAGTCCGCCTTCAAACGCTTCCTCGTGCCCGGCAAGCCGGGCTACGTCGCGCACGAGTGGACCGACGTCGTCACTGCGGTGGGCTGGATCCGCGCCTCGGGCGGCCGCGCGGTGCTCGCGCATCCCGGCCGCTACTCGTTGTCGGCCGGCGCGCTGGCCGACCTCCTGGCGGAGTTCCGTGCGGCCGGCGGTGAGGCGATCGAGGTCGTCACGGGCAGCCATTCTCCCGACCAGTACGCAATGTTCGCGGCCATCGCCGCAGACCAGGGCCTCCTCGCCTCGCGTGGCTCGGACTTCCACGGCCCGGGCGAAGGCAACGCCGACTTCGGCACCCTGCCGGCCCTCGACGCGCGGCTGACGCCCGTGTGGCACGATTGGCCGGTGTGAGGCATGGCGCAGTTTTTCAGCGTCCACCCGACGCATCCCCAACCCCGCCTGCTGCGCCAGGCCGCCGAGATCGTGCGCAAGGGCGGCCTCATCGCGTACCCGACCGATTCCTGCTACGCAATCGGATGCCACATCGGCGACAAGGATGCGATGGACCGTCTTCGCGGCGTGCGCGGGCTGGACGACAAGCGCCACCTGACCCTGATGTGCCGCGACTTGTCCGACATTGCCACTTACGCGATGGTCGACAACGTGCAGTACCGGTTGCTCAAGGCGGCCACGCCGGGTAGCTATACGTTCATCCTTCGCGCCACGCGCGAAGTGCCGCGGCGCCTCATGCACCCGCGCCGCAAGTCGATCGGGGTGCGCGTGCCGCAGCACCCGGTGGCCCATGCACTGCTGTCCGAACTCGGCGAGCCCATGCTCTCGGCCACGCTGCAGTTGCCCGGGGACGCTACACCGCTTTCCGTAGGCAGCGAGATCCGTGAGCGGCTGGAGCACGAACTCGACCTGATCCTGGATGCCGGCCACTGCGGCATCGTGCCGAGCACCGTCCTCGACCTGACCGGCGAGGCGCCCGTGGTATTGCGCCAAGGGAGCGGGCCGGTCGAGGTCCTCGGCCTGGAACCGGTGGACTAAGTTCCCGCCCGCGCCGCCGGCCCGCTGCGGCGGGACCGGGACAACCGGGGCGATCTGTTAAAATCGTGCGCTTAAGTTCGTCCCACGGCGATGGAATTCAATCAACTCATACAGACCATTGCCATCTACGCGCTGCCGGTGCTGTTGGCGATCACGCTGCACGAGGCTGCGCATGGCTACGTTGCCCGGCATTTCGGTGACATGACGGCATTTGCGCAAGGGCGCGTAAGCCTGAACCCGATGCGCCACCTCGACCTGGTGGGCACGCTGCTGGTGCCGCTTGCGATGCTGCTGGTCTCAGGCGGCCGGTTCCTGTTCGGCTGGGCCAAGCCCGTACCGGTCAACTACTCGGCGCTGCGCAAGCCCCGGCAGCACATGGCGCTCGTCGCCGCGGCCGGGCCGGCGGCCAACCTGGCGATGGCGCTGGGTTGGGCACTGCTGCTCAAGACCGGTCTGGTGCTGCCAGAAACCAGCTATTTCGAGCCTTTGGTGCGCATGTGCGAGGCGGGAGTGCGCGTGAACCTCATTTTCATGTTCCTCAACCTGCTGCCCATCCTGCCCCTCGACGGAGGGCGCATCCTTGCCAGCCTGCTGCCTAACCGCATGTCCTGGCAGTACGCGAAACTAGA
>JBDTRN010000147.1:0-7095 GCA_039931715.1 Betaproteobacteria bacterium | reverse complement strand
GCCGCGGGATCGCGCTCGGCCGGGTCGCCGTAGCCGCCGCCACCGGGGGTGCGCAACAGCAGCGTGTCGCCTTGCGCGAGGATGATCTGCACGCGCGGATCGGCCAGCGGCTCGCCGTTATGCAGCACCTCGCCGAGCGCGCCGGCGCCGCCTCCAAGCAGGCCCGGCGCGGGAAACTTGAGCCGCTCGGTGATGAACAGGGCCGGCAGTGGCGTCGGGTGGCGGTTCTCCAGCAGCAACTCCTGGCCGAGGCCCCCACGGAATTTCCCCACGCCACCCGATCCCGGGCGCAGGCGCTTGTAGCGCGTGATGAAAGGCGTGTCGCGCTCGACGATCTCTGAGGGCGTAGACGAGATGTTGGAGGGCCACGACAGCGCCGGCTCGCCGTCCTTCTGCGCGGTGGCGCCCATGCCGCCGTTGTAGAAGAACACGTTGGCGAACGACTTGCCGTCGGCCTTCACGCCGGCGACGGTGAGGATCCACAACGGCGAGCCGGGCGCGGACATGAGGCGCTCGGGGATCACGCTTGCGAGGGCGCCGAAGATCAGCGGCGGGACATAGTGCCCCGTCGCGGCACGCCCGCCGGTCGAGGCCGGCATGCGCGGGTTGAGGATGCAGCCTTCGGGCGCGGTGACCTTGATCGGCCGGAACATGCCTTCGTTGTTGGGCAGGTCGGGCAGCAGCGCGGCCTTGATCGCATAAGCCGTCATCGCATAGGTGTACGCCAGCACGCAGTTGATCGCACGCGGCTGCTGCGGCGAGGTGCCGGTGAAGTCGGCGAGGATCTCGCCACCGCGGATCGTCACCGCGACCCGGAACGTGAAGGGTTGTTCGAGCCCGTCGGTGAGGAATTCGTTGGTGTAGGTGCCTTCGGGCAGCGCCGAGATCGCCGCGCGCATGGCGTTCTCTGCCAGGCCGAAGAGTTGCGCCCCGAGGCTGTCGAGGTCGGCGAGGCCGTGGTCGTGCATGAGCTCCGCCACGCGCTGTTCCATTAGGCCGAGCGCGCTCGCCTGCGCGAAGATGTCGCCCACGGTCTGGTCCGGCGTGCGCACGTTGGTGCGCAGCAGGTGCAGCAGGCTCTCGTCCGGGACGCCGGCCGCAAGCAGGCGCATCGGCGGGATATGGAAACCTTCCTCGTAGATCTCGCGCGGTTCGGCCGAACGGATGCGCCCGCCGATGTCGGGCACATGTGAAGTGGTCGCCGCAAAAGCCACCAGCCGCCCGGCGAGGAACACCGGCTTCACCAGCGAGATGTCGTTGAGGTGACCGGTGCCGATCCACGGGTTGTTGGTGATGTAGACATCCCCCGCACGCATGTTCGGGATGCCGATCGTCGTGATCATGTGCCGCGTCGTGGCCGGCAACGTCGCGATAAAGGACGGGATGCTCGCGGTGTTCTGCGCGAGCGAATTGCCCGCCGCGTCGGTGAGCACGCACGAGTAGTCGTTCGCCTCGATCGACAGCGTGGAGAACGACGTGCGCACGATGACCTTGGCCGCCTCGTCGGTGACCGAGCGCAGGCGGGTCCAGAGGACTTCGAGCGAGGTGGGATCGAACTGCGACGAACCGGGCTGCGTGCTCATGCGAGCTCCACGATGAGGTTGCCATCCGCGGCCAGCGTCGCGCGCCCGCCGGGGGCGACGACGAGGGTCGAGCCGTCCTCTTCCACCAGCAGCGGGCCCGCGGCGGCAAAGCCTGCGCCGAGCTGCTCGCGGCGATACACGGCGGTGTCGACCCTGCCGCCGGCTTCCTTGAAGTACACCTTGCGGATCGATGGGCTGCCCGTAGCAGTCCTGGCGGCGGCTTGGGTGGCTTGTGAGCCCGGTGTTGATCCTGATCTCGCGCCCGCATGGCCCGCGGCAGCGCTGGCGGTCACGCGGATATTGACGAACTCCACCGTCACCTGCGGCGGCGTGTGGGTGAATTTCTCTCGGTAGCCGGCCTCGAAGGCGGCTCGAAGCACCTGGCGATCGGCATAGGGTCCGGCGGGAATCGGCACCGACAGGTAGAAGCCCTGCCCGACGAAGCGCCCGTCAGCGTTGCGCTCGAGCACCGCATCCGCCCTTCTCGCGCCGGTCTGCTCCAGCGTAGCGAGCGCCTCTTCCTCGAGCGCGCGAAACCGCGCTTCCAACGCGCCCAGGTCGGCCGTGTCCAGTCGCAAGCCGACGGTGGCGACACGGTCCACGCGCGCCGGCGCCGAGATGAGGCCGATGGCAGAGGCCACGCCTGCCGAAGGCGGGCAGATCATCTTCGCCAGGCCGAGCTTCTTCGCCACCTGGTAGCCGTGCACCGGGCCGCCGCCGCCGGTGGCGAGCAGCACGTAGGCGCGCTGGTCGCGGCCGCGCTCGGCGATATGCACACGCGCGGCGCTGGCCATGTTTTCGTTGACGACGTTGACGATGCCCCACGCGGTGTCGAGCATCGACAGGCCCATGCGCTTGCCCAGGGCCTCGAGTGCCGCCTCGGCCTTGGCCTTGTCGATGTGAATCGTGCCGCCGGCGAAGTAGTCCGGGTTCAGCACGCCGAGGGCGAGGTTTGCGTCGGTCACCGTCGGTTCGCTTCCGCCGAGGCCGTAACACGCCGGGCCGGGAACGGAGCCCGCGCTGCGCGGGCCCACTTTCAGCAAGCCGATCGCGTCCGGCGACGCGATGCTGCCGCCGCCTGCGCCGATTTCGATCAGGTCGACGCTCGGCACGCGGATCGGCAGGCCGCTGCCCTCCATGAAGCGGCGCGTGCGCCCCGCCTCGAAGCCCTGCGCCACCAGCGGGATGCCGTTGTCGACGATGCACAGCTTGGCCGTGGTACCGCCCATGTCGAAAGCAAGCAGCCGCTCGTAGCCCTTGCCGAGGTAGGCAGCGGCGAGCGCGCCGGCCGCGGGGCCGGATTCGAGCAGGTGCACCGGTGCGGACTTGGCCTCGGCGATATGGGTGAAGCCGCCGGAAGAAAGCATCAACGACAGCGGCGCCTCGATGCCGAGCACGCCCAGCTTGGCGCGAATCCCGTCGAGGTAATGGGCCGCGAGCGGCTTCACATAGGCATTCGCCACCGCGGTGGAACTGCGCTCGAATTCGCGCACCTCGGGCACGATCTCGTGCGAGGCCGTCAGCGCGATCTTCGGGAAAGCGTTGCGCAAGGCAGCCGCGGCGCGGCGTTCGTTGTCCGGATTGGCGTACGAATTCAGGAAGGTGATCGCGATCGACGCGACCCCGGCCTGCACCAACTCGGTGGCTGCGCGATGCAGTTCGGCCTCATCGACTTCGGTTTCGACCGCGCCGCTGGCCGCGGTGCGCTCGGCCACTTCCAGCCGCCGGTCCCTTGGCACGAGGGGCTCGGGCATGCGGATGTTGAGATCGTAAAGTTCGAAGCGGCGCTCGCGGCCTATCTCGAGCACGTCACGAAAACCCGTCGTGGTGATGAGGCCGGTGACTGCGCCATTGCGCTCGATCAGCGCGTTGGTGAAGAGCGTGGTGGCATGCACGACGCGGCCGACGTTTGCCGCCACAACCCCGGATTGCGCGAGGAGGGTGCGCACGCCCTCAACCACTGCGCGCGAGGGATCGTCGGGCGTGGTGAGTACCTTGAGCGAGTGGCGCGACCCTCCCTCGCCCGCATTCTGCGAGCCCGCGCCACCGTCGAGCACGAGGTCGGTAAACGTTCCGCCAATGTCGATGCCGAGCGCGAAGCCTGCGCCCGGTGTTCGCGTGCCGCCGGTCACTGCGGCTTGATCCCGGCTTCGCGGGTCACGCGCACCCATTTGGCGATGTCGCCGGCGAGGAACTTGGCGAGGTCATCTGGCGTGCCGCCGATGGGATCGGAGCCGGCCTGCGCGATTTTCTCGCGCACGTCGGCCATGTGCAGCGCCTTGTCGGATTCGGCGTTCAGGCGCGCGATGATCGCCGCAGGGGTGCCCGCCGGCGCAAACAAGCCGAACCACGCGACCACTTCGAAGCCCGGCAGTGTTTCGGACACGGCCGGCAGGTCGGGGAAAGCCGGCGAGCGCCGCAGGCTGGTGACGGCGAGGCCGCGCACCTTGCCCGCGCGAATCTGGGTGGCCGCGCCCGGCAGGTTCTCGAACATCATCTGGATCTGGCCGCCGAGCAGGTCGACCATGGCCTGACCCGAGCCCTTGTAGGGGATGTGGGTGAGCTTCACGTTGGCCAGCAGCGCGAACAGTTCGCCGGTGAGGTGCGTAGTCGCGCCGGTGCCCGCCGATCCGTAGGTGAGCGCACCGGGCTTCGATTTTGCGTAGGCGATCAGTTCGGGCACCGATTTCACCGGCAGGCTTGGATTGACGATGATCGAATTGGGCACGTTCGCCACGTGCACGATCGGGGCGAAATCCTTCACCGGGTCGTAAGGCAGCTTTGCGTAGAGGCTGGTCGCGGTCGAATGCGTGCCGGGCGCGCCCATCACGATGGTGTAGCCGTCGTTCGGCGATTTGGCCGCCGCCTCTGCGCCGATGGTGCCGCCGGCGCCGGGCCGGTACTCGATGACGACCGCCTGGCCAAGCGCGGTGCCGAGCTTGTCGGCCATGATGCGCGCCAGCACGTCGGTGGTGCCGCCCGCTGCGTAGGGCACGATCATGCGGATCGGCTTGGTCGGGTATTGCGCGTGCGCCGAGCCGAAGGTCGCCGCAAGCAGGAGGGCGGATAAGCATTGCAGTGCGCGTGGCATCAGGTTCATGTGGTTTCCCGGTTATTTGAGGTCGGAGAAGGCCGCGCCGATCCTGCGACAGGCCTCTCCGAGTTGGTCCATCGAAGTCGCAAAAGAGATGCGGAAGTAAGGCGACAAGCCGTAGGCCGCGCCATGCACCAGCGAAACGCCCGCGTCGAGCAGGTAGAGCGCGACGTCCTCATCGCTGGCCAGCACCTTGCCCTGCGTCGTGCGCTTGCCGATCACGCCGGCGCAGGACGGATAAAAGTAGAACGCCCCTTCCGGCAGCGCGCATTCGAGGCCGGGGATTGCGGCCAGGACGGGATGGATCCGGTCGCGTCGCGCCTCGAACTCCGCGCAACGCTCGTGCACCAGCGCCTGCGGGCCGGCCAGCGCGGCGAGCGCCGCCGCCTGGCTGACCGAGCACGCGCTCGAAGTGCTTTGCGACTGCATCTTGGCCATGACCTTGGCGAGATCGGCGGGACCGCCGCTGAAGCCGATGCGCCACCCCGTCATCGCGTAAGCCTTCGACACGCCGTTGACCGTGAGCGTGCGCGAGGCGAGCTGCGGCGCCACGGCCGCCATGGTCGCAAAGCGCCGGCCATCGAAGAGGATGTGCTCGTACATGTCGTCCGAGAGCACCCACACGTGCGGGTGGCGCTCGAGCACGCCCGCTAGCGCCTTGAGCTCTTCGGCCGAGTAGACCGCGCCACTGGGGTTCGAGGGTGAATTGAGCAGCAGCCACTTGGTGCGCGGCGTGATCGCGGCGTCGAGCAAGGCGGGGGTCAGCTTGAGGCCGTCCTGCGGCCGGGTCGCGACACAGACCGGCTTGCCCTCGGCAAACAGCACCATGTCCGTATACGAAACCCAGTACGGCGCGGGAACGATCACTTCGTCACCGGGGTCGAGCGTGGCCATCAGCGCGTTGAAGATCACCTGCTTGCCGCCGTTGCCGACGCTGATGTTCTCCGGCTTGAAGGCCAGGCCGTTCTCGCGCGAGAACTTCTCGATCACGGCGGCCTTGAGGGCAGGCGTGCCGTCGACGTTGGTGTAGCGCGTCTGCCCCTCGCGCGCGGCCTTGTGCGCGGCGTCGATGACGTGCGCGGGCGTGTCGAAGTCCGGCTCGCCCTGGCCGAGGTTGACGATGTCGCGGCCGGCCGCCTTGAGCTCGCGTGCGCGCTGCGCCGCAAGGTTGGAGGGCGAAACCTTGATGTGGCCTGCGCGGCTGGAAATAAAAGCCATGGGTGGTGGACCTTTTGGAGTACGCCATTCTAGGGCCATGCATCGGCGCCCGCGAACGATTGCACCAGCAAGATCGCATATTCCCCACTGCGCCCCCTGCGCCACCACTGCGGGCGTTTCGCGTTTCGGGTTGCCAGAACCGGTTGCGCAGGCTAGGTTTCACGCCCCTCGCCCAGGCGCACCCTTGAACGCAACGCACCGGAACCCAACGCAACGCGCAGGCTACCCGATCGTCGCCGCCTCGTTCCTGATCCAGGGCGTGGCGATCGGCGGAATGTTTGCCTACGGGGTGCTGTTCGCCGAGTTGATCACGACCTTCGGCTGGTCGCGTGCAACGATCGCAGGCGCGATTTCCGTGGCGACCCTGACGATGGGGATCGCGGGGGTCCTGGCCGGGCGCCTGAACGACCGCTTCGGCCCGCGCGGCGTGTTGACCGTATCGGCGGTTTTCTACGGCGTGGGCTACATGCTCATGTCGACCCTGGGCACCCCGTGGCACCTGTACCTCATCTGGGGCGTAGTCGTCGGCATCGGCCTGAGCACGCACGACGTGATCACGCTGTCGACCGTCGCGCGCTGGTTCCCGCGCCGGCGCGGGCTCATGTCGGCAATCATCAAGGTCGGCACGGGCTGCGGGCAGATGACGGTGCCGATCCTGGTGGCCGCGCTGGTCGCCGCGTACGACTGGCGGATCGCCTGCCAGGTCTTTGGGGCCGGCGCCCTGGTCATCCTCCTGATCGCCGCGCAGTTCATGCGCCGCGATCCGGGAACATGGCAAGCGCCTACTGAGGCGGCGGCTGCAGTAGCCGAGCGTTCTTCCGCCCAGGGGCCAAAGGCACCGCTGGAGTCACCGCTCGAGGCACCGCGCGAGGCACCACGGACGCCGGACCTGAGCTACCGCACCGCCTTGCGCCTGCCGGCCATGTGGCTGCTGTGCGCCGCGCAGGCCATGGTCATCGCCTGCCTTGGGACGATTACGGTGCACATCGTCCCGCATGCGATCGACCTGGGCCTGTCGCGTCCGGTCGCGGCCAGCCTGCTCGCGACCATGGGCGGCATCAGCCTGCTGGGGCGCCTGACGGTGGGTGCCACCATCGACCGCATCGGCGGCCGCCGGGCGCTGCTGGCGTGTTACTGCCTCTTGTTCGCGAGCCTGTTGTGGCTGCAGTTCGCCGACGTGCCGTGGATGCTGTTTGTGTT
>JBDTRN010000146.1:0-7181 GCA_039931715.1 Betaproteobacteria bacterium | reverse complement strand
ATCGAGGCCGCGGGCGGCCGGGCGGTGCCATTCGGCTCAGATGCGCGCAAAGAAGACGAGGTTATCAAGCTGGTCACGCACATCGAGCGCGAGGTCGCACCCATCGAGGCCGCGGTCTTCAACGTGGGCGGCAACGTGCGCTTTGGCATCACCGAAACCACCACGCGCGTCTACACCAAGGTATGGGAGATGGCGGCGCTCGCCGGGTTCCTCATGGGGCGCGAAGTCGCCAAGGTCATGCTGCCACGCGGTCGCGGGTCGATTTTCTTTACCGGCGCCACGGCGAGCCTGCGCGGACGCGACGGCTTCGCGGCGTTTGCCGGGGCAAAGCACGCTTTGCGCGCCCTTGCGCAGAGCATGGCGCGCGAACTCGGGCCGCAGGGCATCCACGTAGCGCACCTCGTCATCGATGGGGCGATCGACACCGCCTTCATCCGCGAGACTTTTCCCGAGCGCTACAAGCTGAAGGAGCGCGAGGGCATCCTCGACCCCGAAGCCATCGCGGAGGCGTACTGGCAGTTGCACGTGCAGAAAAGAAACGCCTGGACGCATGAGCAGGACCTGCGGCCGTGGCTCGAAACCTGGTGACACGCGAGCCGGTCAAGGGAGGCCCGATGACAAAAGCGATCGAATTCTGGTTCGACTTCGGCAGCCCGGCGAGCTACCTCGCGTGGTTCCAACTGCGCAGGATAGCCGCCGCGCGCGGCGCTTCGATCGACTGGCGGCCGATGCTGCTGGGCGGCGTGTTCCAGGCCACCGGCAACCGCAGCCCGGTGGAAACCCCGTCCAAAGGCATGTGGATGATGGGCGACCTGCCGCGCTGGGCTGCCCGTTATGGCGCGCCTTACGTGCGCAACCCGCATTTCCCGATCAACACGCTCACGCTCATGCGCGGCGCTGTCGGCCTGCAAATGAAAGGCGACGCTCGCTTCGAGCAGTACGTGGCGGCGATGTTCAGCGCCATGTGGGAACGGGAACTCAATCTCGGCGATCCCGCAATGGTGGGCGCGGTGCTCACCGAGTCCGGGTTCGACCCGGCGCAGTTCATGGCGATGGTGGGCGACCCCGCGGTCAAGGAGCGGCTCAAGGCCGTCACGCAGGAGGCGGTCGGGCGCGGCATATTCGGCGCACCCGCGATGTTCGTCGACGGGCAGATGCATTTCGGCCAGGACAGGCTTGAATTCGTTGCCGACCGGCTCGCGGGTGACCCCGACGGCGTGACCGCAGCATGCATGGCAACACTGGACCGCTTCATGGCTGCACTGAACGCCTACGATGCGACCGCGATGGACGCCGCCATGCACTTCCCGCACATCCGCATCGCCGGCGGCGACGTGAAGGTGTACGACAAAGCCGGCTCCAATCCGATGGACCTTTTCGACCGGCTGCGGCGCGAGGACAACTGGAGCCACAGCGAGTGGAACGAGCGCAAAGTGGTGCAGCGAAGCGACACCAAGGTCCACATGGCGCTCACCTATACGCGCTACCGGGCCGACGGCAGCGCCCTCGGCGTTTACGAGTCGCTCTACGTGCTCACGCTGAAAGACGATCGCTGGGGCATCCAGTCACGCTCGAGCTTCGGCCCCTGACCCTGGGTCGTCGAACACGCGAGCCGGACGCGCCAGACTCAATTCCTCGCGGCTAGGGGCGCAATACGATCGGCTCCAGCGCATCGCCCTGCGGGAGGATGCGCCCGATCACTGCGGCCTGCGCATAGCCGGCGGCACGCAGCTCGGCAATGCAAGCCTCGGCGTGCTCCGCCGGCAGGCCCGCCAGCAAGCCGCCCGCGGTCTGTGGGTCGAACACCAGCGCATAGCGCGGGTGCGACACCATGGCCTCCTGGTTGCGCAGCGCGCGCCGCAACCGCACGTTGGCCGGCTGCAATGAACTGAGGATGCCCGCGTTGGCGGTTTCCTCGGCCCCTTCCAGCACGGGCAGCGCGCCCAGGTCGAGTTCGGCATCCACGCCAGAGGCACGTGTCATCTCCACCAGGTGACCGAGCAGCCCGAAACCGGTCAGGTCGGTGCAGGCTTTGGCGCCGTGCGCGATGACGATCGCGGCACCCGCGCGGTTGGACTGCACCATCGACACCAGCGCCGCGTCGATCCAGCGGCCGCGCGCCTGCAGGCGGGCATGCGCCGCGAACAGCGTGCCGGTGCCGATCGGCTTGGTAAGCACGAGCACGTCGCCCGCGCGCAACCCGCCTTTCTTCATCACCGCCGCGAGGCCCTCGTCGATGAGTCCGTTGACCGCAAAGCCCAGCGCAAGCTCGGCGCCTTCACCGGTATGACCGCCGACCAGCGCGCAACCGGCTTCGTTCAGCACCTCGATCGCGCCGGTCATCATCTGCGTGAGCACATCCTCGACTTTGGATTCGAGCCCCGGTGGCACGGTGACCACCGCTGTGGCCGATTGCGCCTCGCCGCCCATGGCGAAGATGTCGCCCAGCGCGTGATTGGCGGCCACCTTGCCGAACACATACGGGTCGTCGATGAAGGCGCGGAAGAAATCCACGCTGTGAACAAGCGCCTTGCCCGGGGGGATGCGCACCACCGCCGCGTCGTCGGGCGACTTGAGGCCGATGAGGACATCGTCGCGCTCCACCGGGTTGAGCCCCCCGAGCGCGCGCGAGAGCACGCTCGCGCCGACCTTGGCGCCGCATCCGCCGCAGCGCATGGCGATGGCCGAGATCGCCTGCGCGGCCTCCTCGCCCTCGAGCTTGACCGGCGATGGCGAGACTCGTCGCGGCGCCGATTCGTCCATCACCGGAAAGTCGGTGAACTTGGCCATGAAGCGCCGGTCGATCCAGTCCTTCCAGCGCCACACCCAGTCGCCCTCGGCGTGAAATCCACTGCGCGAGGCCACGGCGTGCTTGTCGCCGGTGCTGATGAGGGCGAGCCAGCTTTTCTGCGGATGGTAGGGGCGCAGCGCACGGCCTTCGACCGAGAGGCGCAGGTTCTCGGTGAGCGGCGGGCCCTGGCGCACCGCGAACACGCCGGCCTTCTCGCGCGGATAGCCGGTCATGCTGGCGATGTCACCGGCGGCGAATATGTCCGGATCGGTCTCGCTCTGCAGCGTGTCGGTGACGCGGATAAACCCCGCCTCGTCGAGGGCGAGGCCGGTGCCGCGCAGCCAATCCGCGCCCGCCGCCTGGGTGACCCAGACGACTTCGTCGGCTTCGATGGCCTGCCCGTTGGCGATGTGCACGCGCGCAGCTTCGACGCGGTCGACCGCAGCACCGAGGTGGACCTCGACCCCGCGCTCTTTCAGCACGCGCGAGAACACTTCGCGCACCGCAGCGTTGTGGGTCGGCAGGATGCGCGGGCCGGCATCGACGAGGTGGAAACGCGGGGCCTCCGCCTCGCGCCCCAATGCGCGCAACTCGTTGCACAGGCGGAACTGCATCGCCAGCGTGAGTTCGACCCCGCCGGCGCCGGCACCCACCACCACGATCGACCCGGCCCCGTGGTGAGAGAGCACCCGATCGAGCAGCGCCAGCCAGCGCGCATTGAAAGCATGGATGGGTTTGACCGGCACGGCGTGCTCAGCCGCCCCTGCCACCTTGGCGATCATTGGGGCCGAACCGATATTGATCGACAGTCGGTCGTAGGCCACCGGCGGCCGGTTGCGGCAGATCACCTTGCGCGACGCGCGATCGATGCCGATCACTTCGTCGCCGAAAAAGCGCGCCTGCGCAAAACCAGCCAGCTTGCGCAGGTCGATGTGCACTTCGTCGTAGCCGTAATGCCCGGCGATGTAGCCCGGCAACATACCCGAGTAGGGCGTATGCGTATCGCGGCAGATCACGGTGATCCGAACGCCCGGCATCGGCCGCATGCCGAAGCGGCGCAGCACCCCGACATGGCTGTGCCCGCCGCCCACGAGAACGATATCCCGCAGGACGGGTTGGCTGGTCGATTGCATCGCGGCTCCCCCCGCTGCGGTTTAGGCTGGCAGCGGCGTGTTGCCGGAGCAGTTGGCCGTGATGTCGGGCGGGGCGATCCCGATCGGGTGGCGGCCGGCCATTCAGTCGGCCTCTTCGATCCACATCATCTGGATCGCCTCGAGGATCTTCTCACCCGACTTGGCGGGGTCGTCCTCGAATCCGGGCAGCGCGAGGACCCAGCCATGCAGGTCGGTGAAGCGCACGAATTGCGGATCGACCTCCGGGTGCGCGTCGATGAGGGCGATGGCGATGTCGCGCGAGTCGGTCCATTTCATCAGTGCAGCTCCCGGGCGTGGTTGATGGTGTATTTCGGGATCTCGACCGTGAGGTCCTCGTCCGCGACGATCGCCTGGCACGACAGGCGCGACTGCGCCTCCAGCCCCCACGCCTTGTCGAGCATGTCCTCTTCATCCTCGGTGGCCTCGGCAAGCGAATCGCCGCCCGAGCGCACCACCACGTGGCAGGTGGTGCAGGCACAGGACTTTTCGCAGGCGTGCTCGATCTCGATGCCGTGCTCAAGCAGCGTGTCGCAGATGGACACGCCCTTGCGGGCGTCGATTTCGGCGCCCTTGGGGCACAGCGCGGCGTGGGGCAGGACAGTGATCTTGGGCATCGACGAGGCAGGGTAACCCTTCGGCCCCCGTTACAGTTTGAGGTTGGAGATCTTCTGCCCGGTGAGGGCGGCGCGCACGCTGCGGTCCATGCGGCGCGCGGCGAACTCCTCGGTTACGCGGTTGAGCGCATCCGAGGAGGACTTGATCGCGCGGTGCTCGGCCCCGGCTAGCGCGGCCTCGAGGGCCTCGACGCGGCAGTCGATGTCGGTGCGTTCAGGCGCCGCGAGCAGGCCCGCGTCCACGGCCAGCGCGGCCTTGACCGCCTCGAGCAGGCGCTGGCCGTCCACGCGCGCTTCCTGCAGGGCGCGCGCATGCATGTCGTCGCGGGCGTGCTCGAAGGAGTCCTTGAGCATGCGCGAGATGTCCTCGTCCGCCAAACCGTATGAGGGCTTCACATCGACCGAGGCCTCGGCGCCGGTGGTGCTTTCCCTGGCCGATACCGAAAGCAGGCCATCGGCGTCGACCTGGAAGACCACGCGGATGCGCGCGCCGCCGGCGGCCATGGGAGGAATCCCGCGGAGCTCGAATTTCGCCAGCGAGCGGCAGTCCGACACCAGTTCGCGCTCGCCCTGCACCACGTGAAAGCTCATCGCGGTCTGGCCGTCCTTGTAGGTGGTGAACTCCTGTGCACGGCCGACCGGGATGGTGGAGTTGCGCGGGATCACCCTTTCGACCAGGCCGCCCATGGTCTCCACGCCGAGCGACAGCGGGATCACATCGAGCAGCAGCCAGTCCTCGCCGGTGGCCTTGTTGCCCGCCAGCACGTTGGCCTGCATCGCCGCGCCGAGCGCGACGACCTTGTCCGGGTCGAGGTTGTTGAGCGGGTCGCGCTTGAAAAACTCGGCCACCGCTAGCTGGATCTGCGGCATGCGCGTCGCGCCGCCGACCATCACAACCCCCTTCACCTCTTCCGCCGAAAGCCCCGCATCGCGCAGCGCCTTGCGCGTCGGGCCGAGCGTCTTGGCCACCAGCGTCTGGGTCAACTGGGTAAAGATCGCGGTCGTGAGCGTGGCCTCGACCACGTCGCCCGAGGCGAGGCGCGCGGTGATGCGCGCCGTGCCGTGCAGGGTCAGCGCTTCCTTGGCCTCGCGCGCCTTGGTGAGCAAGAGGCGCGTGTCGTGCGCCGAAAGCGGCGCCAGCTTCGCTTCTTCGAGCACCCAGCAGAAAATGCGGTGGTCGAAGTCGTCGCCGCCGAGCGCCGCATCGCCGTTGGTCGAGAGCACCTCGAACACGCCCTTGGACAGGCGCAGGATCGAGATGTCGAACGTCCCGCCGCCGAGGTCGAAGATCGCGTACACGCCTTCCGAGGCGTTATCCAGGCCGTAGGCGATGGCCGCTGCGGTGGGCTCGTTGAGCAGGCGCAACACGTTGAGGCCGGCCACGCGCGCCGCGTCCTTGGTTGCCTGGCGCTGCGCATCGTCGAAATAGGCCGGCACGGTGATCACCGCGCCCGCGATTTCGCCGCCGAGCGAGGCCTGTGCGCGTGCGGCGAGCACTTTGAGGATCTCGGCGGAGATCTCCACCGGGCTCTTTACGCCGGCCGAAGTGCGCAGCCGCACCATGCCCGGGGCATCGACGAAGTCGTAGGGCGTGTTCTCGATATTGGCGATGTCCTTGAGGCCGCGCCCCATGAACCGCTTGGCCGACAGGACCGTGTTCTTCGGATCGGCCGATTGCTCGTCCTGCGCGGCATAGCCCGTCTCGGTACGGCCATCGGAAAAATAGCGCACGACGGAGGGCAGCAGCACCCGGCCCTGCTCGTCGGACAGGCAGACCGCGCTGCCGCTGCGAACTGTCGCCACGAGCGAGTTGGTGGTGCCAAGGTCGATGCCCACCGCGAGTCGATGCTCGTGCGGTGCGGTCCATTCGCCCGGCTCGGAAATCTGCAGGAGCGCCATTTACTTTTCCAGTTCCTCGTAGGCGTGGCCGACTTCCTCGCCGAAGCGCGACAGGAACTGCAGCTCGCGCACGATGCCCACCGCCGCGGGCAGGTCCTTCTCCGCGTCTATCTTCGCGGTCAGCAGCGTTTCGAGGCGCTGGCGGTCGCGGGCAAGCTGGGTCGAAAGGCTGTCGAGCGCAGCGGCGTCGAGCGCTTCTTCCAGCGATTCGCGCAGCTCGATCTGGCGCATCAGGAATGCGGGCGGCATGGCGGTATTGGTTTCGAACCCGACATCGAGGCCCGCCTGCTCGAGCAGGTACTTGGCGCGCAGCACCGGGTCCTTGAGGGTGCGGTAGGCTTCATTGACGCGCGTGGTCCATTGCATCGAGGCACGCTTTTCCGCCTCCCCCGAATTGACGAACCGGTCGGGGTGGATGCGCGCCTGGATTTCGCGGTAGGCGCGCTCGAGCGCCACCGCGTCCAGCGCGAATGCGCTTGGAAGTCCGAACAGCGAGAAGTGATCCTGAGCGATATTGAGTGTCATAAGAATGAAAAAGGGGCTTTCGCCCCTTGACCCGCCGGATTGCATCGACCTCCCACGCGCCTCCGCAGGCGAATGCCGCCTGTCGGCCGGCCACGCGAGGGTCGTGCAACCGCGATATTAACCTTTCCTAGATGTTGAAGCTCTCGCCGCAGCCGCATTCGTCCTTCACATTCGGGTTGTTGAACTTGAATCCTTCGT
>JBDTRN010000145.1:0-7395 GCA_039931715.1 Betaproteobacteria bacterium | reverse complement strand
GTGCATCGTGGACTCCTGGTTGCGGGCCGGCTCGCGCGATCGGCGCGAGTCGCGCCTTCGCGGCTTTTTCTTAATTGTGCGAAAGGGCGCTGGACAGCAGCTTGGCAGTGATGTCGACGATCGGGATCACCCGGTCGTAGGCCATGCGCGTCGGCCCGATCACGCCGACCGTGCCGACCACCTCGCCGTCGACCTTGTACGGCGCGGTCACCACGCTCACCTCGTCGGGCGCGGACACGCCAGTCTCGCCGCCGATGAAGATCTGCACCCCCTGGCCGCGCAGCGAGATGTCGAGGATCTGCACCAGCGAGGACTTGCGCTCGAACAGCTCGAACAACTGCTTGAGGCGGGTCACGTCCGAGGACAGCTCCTGCACCGACAGCAGGTTGCGCTCGCCCGATATCACGTACGGTTCGCTTCCCTCCGATACGGCCCGTCCGCCCGCCTCGAGCGCCACGCTCATGAGCGCGAACATGTCCTTGCGCAGCTCGAACAGCTCGGCCTGCAGGCGCGTGCGCACCGCCTCGAAGCTTTGGCCCGAATAATTCTGGTTGATGTAGTTGGCCGCCTCGATCAGCTCGGAGGCGGAATACTCGTGCTCGGTGACGAGGATGCGGTTCTGCACGTCGCCTTCGGGGGTGACCACGATGAGCAGCACGCGCTTGTCCGACAGCCTGAGAAACTCGATCTGGCGGAAAGTCATCGCGCGCCGCCGCGGCGTCATCACCACGCCTGCGAACTGGGTGAGTTGCGACAGCAGGTTGGATGCCGACAGGATCACCCGCTGCGAGCTGTCCGGGTGCAGGGTGTCCTCGAGCTGGTGGATCTCGGCCGATTCGAGCGGCTTGGTGACGAGCAGCGTATCGACGAAGAACCGGTAGCCAGCCGGCGTCGGGATCCGCCCGGCGGAGGTGTGGGGGCTGATGATGAAGCCCATGTCCTCGAGGTCGGACATCACGTTGCGGATGGTGGCCGGGGAGAGGTCGAGGCCGGAATACTTCGACAGCGTGCGCGATCCCACCGGCTGGCCTTCGGTGATGTAGCGCTCGATGAGCGTCTTGAGCAGAACCTGTGCGCGTTTGTCCAGCATGCGGACCATTTTACACACCACCGAACGGCGGCAGGGCGGCGTTCACTTCCCCCGGGGGCTGTGGTTAAATCGGACGATGAATCCCGCCTTTCGACGCATCGCACTGATCGGCAAGTACCAGAGCGCCGAAGTCGCCGAATCGTTGCATGCGCTGGCCGGTTTCCTGCGCGAGCGGGGCTGTGACGTGATGGTCGAGCAGGAGACGGCGAGCAACATCGGCGCGGCGGCGCGCGCGGCGAGCTACGCCGACATCGGCGCCAGCGCCGACCTCGCGGTGGTGGTGGGCGGCGACGGCACCATGCTGGCGGCCGCGCGCAACCTTGTGAGCTACGCAGTCCCGGTCGTCGGCATCAACCAGGGGCGGCTGGGCTTCATGACCGACATCGCGCTCGAGGACATGCGCAGCTCGATCGGCGCGATCCTCGCCGGTGAGTACTCCACCGAGGAGCGCTCGCTCATCGACGCGGAGATCGTGCGCGACGGCAAGGTCGTGCTGCACACGCTCGCCCTTAACGACGCGGTCGTGAACAAGGGAGCGCAGGGGCGCCTGATCGAGTTCGAGGTCCACATCGACGGGCAGTACGTGTACACCCAGCGCTCCGATGGTGTCATCGTGGCCACGCCCACCGGGTCGACCGCGTATGCGCTGTCGGCCCAGGGCCCGATCCTGCACCCATCGCTCCCCGCATTCGCTCTCGTTCCCCTGTACCCGCATACCCTTTCGGCGCGCCCTGTGAGCGTGAGCGACCGCAGCACCATAGAGATCGTCCTGCTGCACGCGGTCGATGCGCGCGCGCATTTCGACGGGCAGGCCCTGGCCGACATGCACGAAGGCGACCGCCTGCGCCTGAAGCGCTCGGAAGACGCCATCCGCTTCGTCCACCCGCCGGGCTACAGCTATTTCGTCATGCTGCGCGAGAAGCTGCGCTGGAGCGAACCGATCGAAAAGTCTCCGCCCGGGGCCTGATGCTGCGCAGCCTCGCGATCCGCGACTTCGTCATCGTAGAGGCCGTCGAGCTCGAGCCGGCGCGCGGATTCACCGTGCTAACCGGCGAGACTGGCGCGGGCAAGTCGATCCTCGTCGATGCCCTCGAGCTGCTGGTCGGCGGCCGCGGCGACAGCGGCGTGGTGCGCGAAGGCGCCGAACGCGCCGAGATCGCGGCCGAGTTCGAGGTCGCCGGCGATGGGGAACTCGCGGCCTACCTCGACGACAACGAATTGGGCGGCGACCCGGGCGTGGTGCTCGTGCGCCGCATCATTGATCGGGGCGGGCGCTCGCGTGCCTTCGTCAACGGCCGCGCCGCCACGCTGGCCCAGTTGCGGGAGGTCGGCGAGCATCTCGTGGACATCCACGGCCAGCACGCGCACCAGTCGCTCATGCGCGCGGCCGCCCAGCGTGCGCTGCTTGATGGCCATGCGGGAATCGAGGGCCTTGCGCGCGAAGCCGCCGTGGCGTGGCGCGACTGGCGGCGCCTCACGGCGCTCGCTGCCGAGGCAGCCGAGCAATACGCCCAGCGCGAACTCGAGCGGGCCGAGTTGCAGGACAAGGTGAGCGAGCTCAAGCGCCTGGCGCCTGCGGAAGGGGAATGGGAGGCGTTGTCCGCCGAGCACACGCGCCTTGCGCATGGCTCTGGACTTCTCGCCGGCGCGGAGTCTTCGTTGGAATCGCTCTCGGAGGCCGACGACGCGACGCTTGCGCGGCTCGACGCGGTGGCGGGCCAGTTGCGCACCTTATCGGCCCACGACCCCATGCTCGAGCCGATCGTGCAGATGCTCGAGTCGGCCCAGGCGCAGGCCGGCGAGGCGGCGCGCGAATTGCGCCACTA
Source organism: Betaproteobacteria bacterium (assembly GCA_039931715.1). Taxonomy (GTDB): domain Bacteria; phylum Pseudomonadota; class Gammaproteobacteria; order Burkholderiales; family SG8-39; genus SZAS-79. Next base: position 4,479 of record JBDTRN010000145.1, on the reverse strand, counting down.
CGCTTCGAAGATCGAGCTCGACCCGGAGGCGCTACGCTCGGTGGAGGCGCGCACCGAGGCCCTGCATGCCGCCGCGCGCAAGTTCCGGGTGAAGCCGGTTGCGTTGCCGCAGCTCGCCCTCGACCTGCGCCAGCGCCTGGCAGAGCTCGAGCTCGCCGCCAATCCCGAGGCGCTTGAGCGCCAGGTGGCGGCATCCAGGGAAAGCTACCTGGGCCTCGCGCGACGCCTGTCGGAAAAGCGCAAGGCCGCGGGCAGCGCGCTCGCCAAAGCCGTGACCGCCGGCATGCAGGAGCTGGCCATGGCGGGCGGGCGATTTGCGGTCCAGCTGCCGGCGCTTGAGGAACCCGCTGCGCACGGGGTCGAGGACGTCGTGTTCGAGGTTGCTTCGCACCCGAGCCTGCCGCTGCGGCCGTTGGGCAAGGTGGCCTCCGGCGGCGAACTGTCGCGCATCAGCCTGGCGCTGCAGATGGTGGCGAGCAAGTCCTCTCCAGTGGCCACGCTGGTGTTCGACGAGGTCGACAGCGGCATCGGCGGCGCGGTGGCCGAAATCGTCGGGCGCTCGCTCAAGGCGCTTGGGCACGACCGGCAGGTGCTCGCGGTGACCCACCTGCCGCAGGTGGCTGCGCAGGCTGACGACCAGTGGACGGTGGCCAAGGGCGGCGGCCGCAGCAAGGTGAGGACCAGCATCGCGCGGCTCGATCATGCCGGCAGGGTCGAGGAGCTGGCGCGAATGCTGGGGGGCACCGAGATCACACCGACCACCCGCAAGCACGCGGCCGAGCTCCTCGGGGAGTGAGGATGGGCGGCCACTGAGTGGAAGCGCTGCTCGTTTCAATGCTGGTCGTGGCGGTCGGCGAGATCGGGGACAAGACGCAATTGCTGGCGCTGCTCCTCGCCGCGCGATTCCGGCAACCCGTGGCGGTGATCCTCGGCATCCTCGTGGCGACGCTGCTCAATCATTCCCTCGCCGGCCTGGCGGGCGGATGGATCCGCGACTCGGTCAGTCCGACCACGCTGCGCTGGGCGCTCGGCCTTTCCTTCCTCGCGATCGCCGCGTGGGCGCTCAAGCCCGACGCACTGGACGAGGCTCCGGTGGCCCCGGGCAGGTTCGGCGCTTTCGCGGTCACCTTCGCCGCGTTCTTCATCGCCGAAATCGGCGACAAGACCCAGCTCGCCACGGTTGCACTGGCGGCGCGGTTCGATTCTTTGCCGGCGGTAGTGGCCGGGACCACGCTCGGGATGCTGATCGCCGACGTGCCGGCGGTGCTGCTGGCAGAGCGCGCCCTGGCGCGGATCCCGTTCAAAACGATCCGCTATGTGGCCGCAGCGCTGTTCGCCGCAATGGGCATCGCCGCCCTCGCGGGGGTCGGGTTCGGCTGACGCCTAGCGTACCTTGCGATGCACGCAGTCGACCTTGGTGCAGTCGGCGTACAGCGCAAGCGAATGGCCGTGCAGGTCGAAGCCTTTTTCCTTCGCGATCTCGTTCTGGCGCGCCTCGATCTGCGCGTCGAAGAATTCCTCCACGCGGCCGCACTGCAGGCAAACAAGGTGGTCGTGGTGCTGGCCTTCGTTGAGTTCGAACACCGCCTTGCCGGCCTCGAAGTGCTGGCGCGAAAGCAGGCCCGCCTGCTCGAACTGGGTGAGCACGCGATAGACGGTGGCCAGGCCGATGTCGATCTCCTCGGCGATGAGCGCCTTGTAGACGTCCTCGGCCGAGAGGTGGCGCACCTTGCTGCTCTCGAACAGCTCGAGGATCTTCTTGCGCGGCAGGGTGGCCTTGAGGCCGATGTCTTTGAGGCTCTGGGAGGTGTCCATGGGCAAGCGCGAATCGGCGGGCCGGAACTTCCGATCCCATCGGCTATCATATAGGCATTCCAACGCGGCGAGAAATTGCAGTGCGCCCTTCCGAGACCGCAATGCCTGAACTGACAAAAATGCCGACGTCTGCCTGCGTCGCCGCGAGGCCCATGGCAACCCAGTTGCGCAGCCCATGGCGCATGCCGGCATTGTGCCGGCGCCACTCACCACGCGCGCTGATTGCCGTGGCGCTCCCAGTCGCAATGCTCGCAATCGTGCCCGCCTGCAGTTACCTGCCCGAGATGCCGTCGCTGCCGGGGCTGAGCGCGATCAAGCCGTATCGCATCGACATCCAGCAGGGCAATTTCCTTTCCGCCGATATGGTGGCCCAGCTGAAGGAGGGCATGACGCGCGAGCAGGTGCGCTTCGTCCTCGGCACGCCGCTGGTCACCGATATATTCCACGCCGACCGCTGGGACTACGTTTATTACCGCGAGCTTGCCGACGGCAAGAAGGATCACCGCCGCGTTTCGGTTTTTTTCGAGGACAACAAGCTCGCGCGCTTCACCAGCGACAACGTGCCCGCCGAACCGTCCGTCGCGCCAGTGGGTGCAGCCGCGGGCCAGCCGGGTGCGGCCGGGCCGAACCCGGGCGCCGAAGCAAAAAAGGAGTGAGGGCCGGGTGAGGATCGCAATTGCAGGCAGTACGGGTCGCATGGGGCGCACGCTGGTCGAGTGCGTGCTCAAGGATGGCGAACTTAAGCTGGCCGCCGCGTTGGAGGTCGCTGGTCAACCGCAGGTCGGGCGTGACGCGGGCGAGCCGATGGGCCTGCAGGCGGGCGTGCCGATCAGCACCGACATCGAGGCCGCGCTGGCGCAGTCGGACGCGATCATCGACTTCACGCGGCCCGCGGGCACCCTTGCGCATCTCGATGCCTGCGTGAGGCTGGGCCGCAAGATGGTGATCGGCACGACCGGCTTTTCCGACGCGGAAAAAGCGCGCATCAGCGACGCCGCCGGGAAGATCGCGATCATGTTCGCGCCCAACATGGCCATCGGCGTCAACGTAACGTTCAAGCTGGCCGAGATCGCGGCGCGCGCGCTTGGTGATGCCTATGACGTCGAGATCATCGAAGCACACCATCACCACAAGGTCGACGCCCCTTCGGGGACGGCCCTGAGGATGGGCGAAGTGGTGGCCTCCGCGCTCGGGCGCGACCCGGCCAAAGTCTTCGTGCATGGCCGCGAGGGCGATACGGGCGAGCGCGATCCCAAGGAAATCGCGTTTCACGCAATCCGCGGCGGCGACCTCGTGGGCGAGCACACGGTGATGTTCATCGGGATGGGCGAGCGGGTCGAGGTCAGCGTACGCTCAACCAGTCGCGCCACCTATGCGACCGGCGCGTTGCGGGCGGCCAAGTTCCTGAAAGACAAGAAAAAAGGCTTGTTCGACATGCAGGACGTGCTCGGCCTCCGATAGCCCCGTGCGCCCCAAGGCGCATTGCTGGGGCACACCGGTCGCGGTATAATTCCGCGCTTCTTACCGGAGCGGGAAAGGCCAGCGGCCTCTCCCGCTTTTTTGTATCTACGCCTGGAGTTTTCTTGTCCGAGTTTCCCGCCGCCGCCCTCGTCCTCGCTGACGGGACGGTATTCCTGGGCAGGAGTTTCGGTGCGCCTGGGCTGGCCGTGGGTGAAGTCGTTTTCAACACCGCCATGACCGGCTACCAGGAGATCCTCACCGATCCGTCCTACTGCCGCCAGATCGTCACCCTGACCTATCCCCACGTCGGCAATACCGGCGCAAACGCAGAGGACGGGGAGTCTGCGCGCATCCACGCCGCGGGCCTGGTGGTTCGCGACGTTCCCTCGGTGCTGTCGAGCTGGCGCGCCGAGGAAAGCCTGCCCGCCTATCTCGAGCGCAGCGGCGTGGTCGGCATCGCGGACATCGACACGCGCAAGCTCACGCGGCTCCTGCGCGAAAAGGGGGCGCAGAACGGCTGCATCGTGGCGGGCGAAGCGGTCGTGGCCATGGACATCGAACGCGCGCTCAAGCAAGCGCGCGCTTTCCCTGGACTGGCCGGCATGGACCTGGCAAAGGTCGTGTCGACCGCCGCGCCGTACGAATGGCGCGAGGGTGCGTGGCGCCTGAGCAAGGGTTTCAAGCAGGTCGACCAGCCGCCGTTCCATGTTGTTGCCTACGACTACGGCATCAAGCGCAATATCCTGCGTCTCTTGTGCGAGCGCGGTGCACGCGTCACCGTGCTTCCCGCGCAGGCCAGCGCGCAGGAAGCCCTGGCGCTCAGACCCGACGGGATCTTCCTGTCGAATGGCCCGGGCGACCCCGAGCCCTGCGATTACGCGATCAACGCCACGCGCACGATCCTCGACACGACGCGCATCCCCGTGTTCGGCATCTGCCTGGGCCACCAGCTCATGGGCCTTGCGTCGGGAGCGAAGACCCTCAAGATGAAATTCGGCCACCACGGCGCCAACCACCCGGTCAAGGACCTCGACACCGGTTTGGTGGCGATCACCAGCCAGAACCACGGCTTCGCGGTCGACCCCGCCACGCTGCCCGCCACGCTGCGCACCACGCATGTGTCGCTCTTCGATGGCTCGCTGCAGGGCATGGCGCGCACCGACCGGCCGGCGTTCTGCTTCCAGGGCCACCCCGAGGCGAGCC
>JBDTRN010000144.1:0-7562 GCA_039931715.1 Betaproteobacteria bacterium | reverse complement strand
GGAGATCGAAACCACCATCGAAGCCTTCGCGCACTCGGCGGTGCTGGCGCGCGAGGCGGGCTACGACGGCATCGAAATCATGGGCTCGGAGGGCTACCTCATCACCCAGTTCCTCGCCCTGCGCACCAACCAGCGCACGGATGAATGGGGTGGCAGCCTCGAGAACCGCATGCGTTTCGGCGTGGAAGTGGTGCGCCGCACGCGCGCCGCGGTCGGCCGCGATTTCATCATCATCTACCGGCTTTCGGCGCTCGAACTCGTGGAGGGCGGCCAGAACACCGGCGAGATTCTTGCCATGGCGCGCGCGATCGAAGCCGCCGGCGCGGACATCCTCAACACCGGCATCGGCTGGCACGAGGCGCGCATCCCCACCATCGCGCAGGCGGTGCCGCGCGGCGGCTTCGCCTGGGTCACGCGGCGCCTGCGCGAGGCGGTCAAGCTGCCGCTCATCGCCTCCAACCGCATCAACGCCCCCGAAATCGGCGAGGAGATCATCGCGCGCGGTGACGCCGACATGGTTTCGCTCGCGCGCAGCATGCTGGCCGACGCGGAGTTCGCCAACAAGTCAAAGGCGGGCGACCGCGCCGCGATCAACATCTGCATCGCCTGCAACCAGGCGTGCCTCGACCATATTTTTTCCGGTCGCTTCGCATCGTGCCTGGTCAACCCGCGTGCCGGCCGCGAGACGCAGCTCGCGTTCCTGCCGGTGACCCGGAAGAAAACGGTGGCGGTGGTGGGCGGCGGACCGGCCGGGCTGTCCTGCGCTGCAATCGCGGCCGAGCGCGGCCATGCGGTCACGCTGTTCGAGCAGGCCGACGAACTCGGCGGCCAGTTCAACCTCGCCAGGATGATTCCCGGCAAGCAGGAGTTCGCCGAAAGCGTGGCCTACTACGCCGAGCGCATGAAGCGCGCCGGGGTCGAGGTCCGCCTGGGCAAGGGCGCTACCGACGCGGAGCTCGCGACCTTCGACGAAGTGGTCCTCGCGACCGGCATCGATCCGCGCCGGCCCGACATCCCCGGCATCGACCACGCCAAGGTGGCCGGATACGTCGACGTCCTGCGCGGTCGGGCCAAGGTCGGCGCCAACGTGGTGATCATCGGCGCAGGCGGCATCGGCTTCGACGTGGCCTTGTACCTGCTCGAAAAAGACGGGCGCTCGCAGACCGACCCCAAGGCGTTCGCGGCGCATTGGGGCATCACCGCGGATGCCACCGTGGCCGGCGGTCTGGACCCGGCCGGACCGCAAGCTGCGCATCCGCCGCATCGCATCACCATGCTCAAGCGCTCCGACCTGGCGTTCGGGAAGACCCTGGGCCTGTCGACCGGCTGGGTGCACCGCATCGAGCTTGCGCGCAACGGCGTGGCCATGATCAAGGGGGTGCGCTACCGCGCGATCGACGACGCGGGTGTGCACATCACCGTGGACGGCAAGGACTCCTGCATCCCGGCCGACACCGTGATCCTGTGCGCGGGCCAGGACGCCAAACGCGACCTGCTGGCCGGCGTGGAGCGCCGCGGACGCAAGCCGCACCTCATCGGCGGGGCAAAGGAGGCGGGCGAACTGGACGCCAAGCGCGCCATGCTGGAAGGTGCCGAGCTGGCGGCGGCGTTATAGGAGAACTTTCCAAAACAGGAAAGTTGACTGCCCGGAGACTGGCTTTCAGATTAACTCCGCGTAATTGAAAGTTCATAAAACTAGGCGATGGTAGACTTCCCCTTGCCATGAACGCGCCCGCCGCCCCGGTCCCGCCCCTGCCCGCCACGGCGGCCCGCGCAGTGCTCGACCGCGTGGCGAAGAACATCGAGCGGGTGCTGCAGGGCCAACACGCGGCGATCAGGAAGCTGCTGGCGGCGTTTTCCGCCGGCGGCCACGTGCTCATCGAGGACGTGCCCGGCACCGGCAAGACCACCCTGGCCAAGGCGCTTGCGCAGTCGATCGGCGCGCCGTTCGCGCGCATCCAGTTCACCCCGGACCTGCTGCCCTCGGACATCCTCGGGGTGTCGATCTACAACCCGCGCGAGCAGGCGTTCGAATTCCGCGAGGGCCCGGTGTTCACCAGCATCCTGCTGGCCGACGAGATCAACCGCGCCAGCCCGCGCACCCAGTCGGCGCTGCTCGAAGTGATGGGCGAAGCGCAAGTCACCGTAGAGGGCCGCACCCAGCACCTCGATCCGCTGTTTTTCGTGATGGCGACGCAGAACCCGGTGGAGTTCCGCGGCACCTACCCGCTGCCCGAGGCGCAGATGGACCGTTTCGCCATGCGGCTTTCGCTAGGCTATATCGACGCGGCGATGGAAGTGGCGATGCTCACCGCGCAGGAGCACGAGCACCCGCTGGCCTCGATCGGCGCGGTCGCCAGCCACGCCGAGATTCTCGGCGCGCGCGCGGCGGCCCATTCGGTACGCATCGCCGAGGAGATCAAGGGCTATGTCGTGGCGCTCGCCCGCGCCACGCGCGAAATCCCCACGGTGCAGCTCGGCTGCGGCCCGCGCGCATCGATTGCACTTACCCAGGTGGCGCGCTCGCTTGCGCTGATCGACGGGGAGCCGTTCGTGCGGCCCGAGCACGTGCGCGAGGCCGCCATGAGCGTGCTCGCCCACCGCATCGTGCTGCAGCCGCAGGCGCGCTACGCCGGCGCAAGCGGGGCCTCGATCGTGGCCGACGCGCTGGATTCGGTCCGCGTTCCCGCCTGAACCGCGCCCATGCGGCGTCTCCACTACCGGCTGCTGCGCCTGGTCACGTCGTTCGACCGGGCGGTGCGCGAAAGGCTGACCGGCGCGGGCAAGCTGGCCGCGATCAGCGCCTTCATGGCCGCCATCGTCGGGCTGGACACACACCAGTCGCTCGCCTCGCAGGTGTTCACCCTGCTGGCCGCGCTGCTCGTGCTTTCGGCGGGCCTGGCGCTGTTGTTCCGCCCCCGGGCGCGGGTGCGCCGCAGCCTGCCGCGCTTTGCCACCGCGGGGGAGACGCTCACCTATCGCATTTCCGTCAGCAACGCAGGCGCGCGGCCGCTGGCCGACATCGCGGTGCGCGAGCGTTTCAGCGACGCGCGCCCCAGCTTCGAAGAGTTCCGGCGCGCGCGCGAGCCGCGCGAGGGCAGGCGCAACTGGGTCGACCGCAAGGGGGGCTATTTCCGCTGGCGCCACCTGGTTGAGCGACGGCTGCCCGAGCGCGCCGAAGGCGGCCCCCTCGCGCTGACACCTCCGGGGGCACATACCGAGGTGCATGCGAGCCTCCTGCCGCGCCGGCGCGGCGTGCTGTCGTTTGCGGGCGTGGACCTCGTGCGGCCGGATATGTTCGGCCTTGCCTACGGGCGCGCGCGCCTGCCCCTGCCCGAGCGCCTGGTGGTCCTGCCGCGACGCTACCGCCTGCCCGCCGTGCTGCTGCCCGCGCAACGGCTGCTGCAGCCGGGCGGGCACGCGCTCGCCTCGTCGATCGGCGACTCGGAGGAATTCCTCAGCCTGCGCGAGTACCGCCCCGGCGACAGCCTGCGGCGGGTGCACTGGAAAAGCTTTGCGCGCACCGGCGAACCGGTGGTGAAGGAGTACGAAACCGAATTCTTCGAGCGCCATGCGTTGGTGCTCGATACCGGCGCGGCCGCCGAGACCGAGGCTTTCGAAGAGGCCGTGTCGATCGCCGCCTCGTTCGTCTACACCATCGACACGCAGGAGTGCCTGCTCGATCTGGTGTTCGTCGCGGGCGAACCCGAGTGCCACACCGCAGGGCGCGGAGAAGCCTCCAACGTGCACTTGCTCGAGGTGCTCGCAGGGCTGGGTCCGTCAGCACCAGCCAAGTTCGACGAGCTGGCGCGCGAAATCGTTGCCATGCGCGGCACGCTTTCGTCGGCGGTATTCGTGCTGCTCGCCTGGGATGCGCCGCGCAAGGCACTCGTATCCGCGCTGTCCGCAGCAGGGCTGGGCGTGCGCGTGCTCCTCGTCACCGACACCCCGCCCGCGCAGGCCGAAGGGGTGCTCGTGCTGCAGCCGGGCAGGATCGAGGCCGGACTGATGGGGCTGGCATGACCTCCGCCCGCATCGCTGCGACCGAGGCGGGCGCCAGCGTGCCACACGCCAGTTTCCAGGTCGCACCGCTGCTGCTCGCGCTCGCGCTCGGCTTCTGGGGCTGGCAGACCAAAAATCTTATGGCCGCCGCGGGCCTCGCGCTCGTCATGCTGCTGCCGGTGCTGACGTCGCTACGCCTCGAGCTGTCCGAACGCGACCAGCACCGGATATCGGACCTGACCATGATCCTGTATGTCGCGGTTGCGGCTTCATTCATCGCCACCGACGGCCTGAGGGCGGGCGTGCACCAGTCGCTGGTCTGGCTGCCCGGCATCATGCTGCCGTTGCTGCTCGCGCAGACCATGTGCGTCGAAGGGCGCGTGCCGATGACCGCGCTGTTCCGCTACCTGCGCAAGATGAAGGCGCGCGGCGACAAGGTCAGCGACCCGCCGGTGGACCTCACCGGGCCTTACCTCGCGTTGATCCTGATCGCGGCGGGCATGGCCAACCAGCCCGGCTATGGCTATTTCGCGGGCATCGTCGTGATCGTCGGCGCGGCGCTGCTGCGCATCAAGCCGTCGCGGGTCCATCCGGCGGCGTGGCTCTCGGCCCTCGCGCTGTGCGCGGCGGCCGGCTTCGTCGCGCACAGCGGGCTCTTCACGCTGCAGTCGCTGATCGAGGACTGGATCATCGACTGGCAGCTGAGCGGCCCGCTGCTCGACCCGTACCGCAGCTCGACGCGCATCGGCGAGCTCGGCCGGCTCAAGATCGAGGATGCCATCGTGCTGCGCGTATACGCCGCCCGGGACGGCACTGGCAAGCCCGAACTGCTGCACCGGGCCAGCTACAACCAATACATAGGCACCACGTGGATTGCGCGGCAGGGCAACCTCGAGGCGCTGTCGGCGGGCGGCGACGGCACGCTGTTCGCGCTCGGCGGAAAGGGCGCGGCGCCAAGCCCCCAAGATTCGAAAACGCTGCGCATGTCGCAGCGGGTGCCGGGGGGGCGCACCATGATGGCCCTGCCGCTCAATTCTTCTGCCATCGGCGACCTCGTGGCCAGCCGTGTGCGCAGCAACCCCCTCGGCGCGGTGCAGGCGGAAATGGAAGTGCCGTGGACGTTCTTCAATGCGATCTACAGTCCTTCGCCTGCGGCCACGCCACCGGGCTACGCGCAGGCCGGGCCCGACGACCTGCAGGTGCCAGCGAAGGAGCGCCCGGTCCTCGATGCCGTGGCGCGCGAACTGGCGCTGGCGGGGCTGCCCCCGGCGCAGGCGGCACAGCGCGTCCTGCGCCACCTGACGAGCTTCGAATACTCGACCGTGCGCAACCACCCGTTTTCGGATGCCACGCCGGGGAGCGCCACCCCACTGGCCGAATTCCTCACCACCACGCGGCGCGGCCACTGCGAATACTTTGCCACCGCGGCCACCCTGCTCCTGCGCACGGCCGGCATCCCGGCGCGGTACGCGACCGGCTATGCGGTGCAGGACTGGAGCGAATGGGAGAACGCGTGGATCGTGCGCGAGCGCCACTCGCATGCCTGGACGCGCGCCTTCATCGATGGGCAATGGCAGGACATCGACACCACGCCCGCGGCCTGGTTCGCCGACGAGGAGTCGCTTGCCCCCACGCTGCAGAAGCTCACCGACCTGCTGCGCTGGGCCGGTTTTCGCTGGACCACGCGCGACGACGGCGACACCCGCCTGATGGCTTGGGGCGTGGTGGTGCTGGCGGCGGTGATCCTCGTGTGGAAGCTGCTCACCGAGGGCGGGCTGGTGCGCCTCGCGCAACGCGCTTCGGCTGCCGGCGCACCGGTGCCCGGTGCGAACTCGGAGTTCTATACGCTGGAGACCGTGCTGGCGAAAACGACACCGCGCAGCGCCGCCGAGCCGTTGCTCGAATGGCTGCCGCGCGCGTCCGGTTCGCTCGGGGAGGACAGCCGCGCCCGATTGGCCGCACTCGCCGGCCTGCATTACCGCTACCGCTTCGATCCGCAGGGGCTGTCGCCCACCGAGCGCGCGCGCCTTGCGGCCGGATGTAACGAGGCGCTGGCCGCGTTGCGCGCCGGTTAAAATAACTTTTCCCATAGGAGAATTCCATGTCCAGCGGTGCCCACGTCGACCCCTCGAACAAGAAAATCGCGCTCCAGATCGCGATCCTCGCGGTGGTCCTCGCTTTTTCCGAAACGCTGGGCAAGGGAGCGCAAACCGCGGCACTGAGCTACAACATCGAGGCGTCCAACCTGTGGTCGTTCTTCCAGGCCAAGACGCTGCGCCAGACCACCATGCGCACCGCGGCCGAAGGGCTCGATGCGCAGTTCGGCGACAAGGCCACCGAGGCGGTCAAAAAGCAGATCGACACGTGGAAGAAGACCGCCGAGCGCTACCAGTCGGAGCCCGAAACCAACGAGGGGCGCAAGGAGCTGGCTTCACGCGCCAAGAAAGCCGAGGAAAAACGCGACCGCTCATTGGCCTCATACCATCATTACGAAGTCGCCTCCGCAGCGGTGCAGATCGCCATCGTGCTCGCCTCGGCGGAGGTGATCACCAGCGTGGTCGCCCTCGGGTGGGCTTCGGCTGCGCTAGGCGTAGCTGCGGTGGTGTTCTGCTTTATCGGTTATTTCTGGCCGATGGCGGTGCATCTTTTCTGAGCGCATGCGCCGTGCAGGCGCCCTGCGAATCGCACCGGCCGATGCCGGATCAGCGCGTCCATGAGGGCGGACGCCCGGCGTCGATGCCGTAGCGGCTGATCGCCTCGGCAACGACCTCGCGGCTCACGCCACCGTCGTCGGCCAACGCGGCGAGCGCCGCGACGGCGATATGCTCGCGGCTGACTTCGAAGAAATCGCGCAGCGCGGCGCGCGTGTCGCTGCGCCCGAAACCGTCGGTGCCCAGCACCACATACCGGCGCGGCACGAAACCGCGGATGAGTTCGGGCACTGCACGCACGTAGTCGCTGGCCGCAATGACCGGCCCGGCGGTGTCCCCGAGGCACGCCCCGACCCAGCCCGCCTTGGGGGGCGCGAGGGGGTTGAGGCGATTGTCGCGTTCGATCGCGAACCCTTCCCGCGCCAGTTCCGAGAAGCTCGTCACGCTCCACACCGAGGACGGGATATTCCAATCCTTGCGCAGCAACTCGGCCGCCGCGATGGATTCGCGCAGGATGGTGCCCGAACCGAGCAACTGCACCCGCGCTCCCTTATCCGAATGCAGCAGGTGCATGCCACGCAGGATGCCCTCTGCGGCGGCTTCGGGCATCGACGGATGGACGTAGTTCTCGTTCATGACCGTGAGGTAATAAAACACGTCTTCCTGCGCCTCGAGCATGCGGCGCGCGCCATCCTGCACGATCACCGCAAGCTCGTAGCCAAAGCACGGATCCCACGCGCGCAGGTTGGGGATGGTGGCCGCGATGAGGTGGCTGGTGCCGTCCTCGTGCTGCAGGCCCTCGCCCGAAAGCGTGGTGCGCCCTGCCGTGGCGCCGATGAGGAAGCCGCGCGAGCGCTGGTCGGCGGCCGCCCAGATGAGGTCCCCGACGCGCTGGAAGCCGAACATCGA
>JBDTRN010000143.1:0-7642 GCA_039931715.1 Betaproteobacteria bacterium | reverse complement strand
GGCTGTAGACTTGGCAGTTCCTTTTCCCGTCCCCTTTTCCCGTCCACCAGCGAGCCCGCCATGTACCCAAACACCCAGCTTTACATCGACGGCGCATGGTGCGCCGCCGCGTCCGGACGCACGATTCCGGTCATGAACCCGGCCACCGGCAAGCAGATCGGCACGCTCGCGCACGCCGAGAAGGCGGACCTCGACCGCGCCCTCGAAGCCGCAGAGAAAGGTTTCGCCGTGTGGCGCAAGATCTCCGCATTCGAGCGCTCCAAGCTCATGCGCAAGGCCGCCAACCTGTTGCGCGACCGCGCCGACAAGATCGCGCCGCTCATGACCCAGGAGCAGGGCAAGACGGTGGCCGAGGCGAAGATGGAAATCCTCGCCGGCGCCGACACCATTGACTGGTTCGCCGAAGAAGCGCGGCGCACCTACGGCCGCGTCATCCCGGCCCGTGCCGAGGGCGTGTACCAGCTCGTGATCAAGGAGCCGGTGGGGCCGGTCGCCGCATTCACGCCGTGGAATTTCCCGGTCAACCAGATCGTGCGCAAGCTGTCGGCAGCACTCGCCGCAGGCTGCTCGATCATCGTCAAGGCGCCCGAGGAAACGCCGGCTTCCCCCGCCGAGCTGATCCGCGCCTTTGCCGATGCGGGCGTCCCCGCCGGTGTGGTCAACCTCGTGTACGGCGTGCCGGCCGACATCTCGAGCTACCTGATCCCGCACCCCGTGATCCGCAAGATTTCGTTCACCGGCTCGACAGTGGTGGGCAAGCAGCTCGCCGCGATGGCCGGCCAGCACATGAAGCGCGTCACCATGGAGCTGGGCGGGCACGCGCCGGTGATCGTGTTCGACGACGCCGATATCGACCTCGCGGCCAAGACCATGGCCGCAAGCAAGTACCGCAATGCCGGGCAGGTATGTGTTTCGCCCACGCGCTTCCTGGTGCAGGAAGGCGTCTACAACAAATTCGTCGACAAGTTCGTCGAGGCCACCAAGGCGCTCAAGGTCGGCAATGGCATGGACGCGGACGTGATGATGGGGTCGCTCGCCAACCCGCGCCGTTCGGCGGCCATGGAAGTCACCATGGAAGACGCGCAGAAGCACGGCGGCAAGGTGCGCACCGGCGGCCACCGCATCGGCAAGGAAGGCAATTTCTTCGAGCCGACCGTCATCACCGAACTGGGCAACGACGCCAAGGCCATGAACGACGAGCCGTTCGGCCCCGTGGCCATCATGAACCCGTTCAAGTCCTTCGACGATGCGGTCAAGGAGGCCAACCGGCTGCCCTTCGGCCTCGCGGCCTATGCGTGGACCAAGTCGGCCAAGACCGCCAACGCGATCGCCTCCTCGGTCGAAACCGGCATGATCTCCATCAACCACCTCGGCCTCGCGATCCCCGAGGTGCCGTTCGGCGGGGTGAAGGATTCGGGTTACGGCTCCGAAGGAGGCACCGAGGCGATCGAGTCGTACCTCAACCCGAAGTTCGTGTCGCAGGCGGGCCTCTAAAGCGCCTTCCAGGGCAAGCGTGGCGCGCGAAGATCGGACGGCCTCACGGAGGTCGTCGCGGGCACGGGTCGGCATGATCGGCCTGGGGATCATGGGCTCGGCCCTGTCGGCCAACCTCATGGCGGCAGGGTTCGAAGTGATCGGCTACGACCCCAAACCCGCCTGCCGCGCGCGCCATCGCCGGCAGGGCGGCACCGTGGCGGCAAGCGTGGGCGAGGTTGCCGCGGCAGCGGGCATCCTCGTCACGTCGCTGCCTTCCACCGAAGCGCTCGATGCCATCGCAGGCGAGATCCTCGCGGTCGGGAGGCCGCGGCAGATCGTGGTGGAAACCAGCACCTTCCCCATCGCGGCCAAGGAGAAGGTGCGCAGGCGGCTGGCCAAGGCCGGCATCAGCCTGCTCGACTGCCCGCTGAGTGGCACCGGCGCGCAGGCGCGCGTCAAGGACCTCGTGGTCTACGCGAGCGGCCCTTCGACCGACATCCGCCGCTGCGCCAGGGTGTTCGCCGGATTCGCTCGCGGCCACTACGATCTGGGCAAGTTCGGCAACGGCTCGAAGATGAAATTCGCCGCGAACCTGCTGGTGGCGATCCACAACGTGTCGACCGCGGAAGCCATCGTCCTCGCGCGCAAGTCCGGACTCGACCCGGCGCTGGCCGTCAAAGTGCTCGCCGACGGCGCGGGCGCCTCGCGCATGTTGCAGGTCCGCGGGCCGATGATGGTCCGGCGCAACTACCGAGACGCCACCATGCGGGTCGAGATCTGGCAAAAGGACATGGCCATCATCACCGCCTACCTGCGCGAGCTGGGCAGCCCCGCGCCCTTGTTCATGGCGAGCCGCGGCGTCTACGCCGAGGCGATGAAACGCGGATTGGCGAAATCCGACACCGCCGCGGTGTGCGAGGTGCTCGAAAGCCGCGCGAAGAAGCGCCCGGAGAAGCGCCCGGGGAAACGCCCAAGGCGCGCTGGGTAATTTTCCATAACCGGAAAGACAACTGACGCAAGACCTGCATATCCATTAGCTCTACGTAATTGATTGTTATACTTTCGCGGCTGCGAAGCGGGCGCCAGTGAAACAACGCTTGTCAAGCGCGCGGCAAAAAAGGCACCCTGCGGCCCGGAGGACTCTTCCTTCCCCCCCCCCACCCCTGCCCCCCGGAGCCCAGCAATGCGACCCCCTAAAATGATTTCGGCCACCATCCTGGCCCTGGCCGCGCTCACCGCGACCCCGGCAATCGCGCAGGACACTTTCCCCTCGCGCCCATTGCGCATCGTAGTCACCTTCGGAGCGGGCGGCGGGCCGGACATCATGGCGCGCATCGTGGCGCAGAAAATGACCGGCAATATCGGCCAGGCCGTGGTCATCGACAACCGCATCGGCGCGACCGGCATCATCGGCGCCGACCTCGTGGCGCATGCGCCGGCCGACGGCTACACCATACTGCTCGGCACCCCGGCGCCGCTGTCGATTGCCGGTGGCACGGGCCGCAAGCTCAACTACGATCCGCTCAAGGATTTCATTTGGGTCACGCAGGGCGTGAATCTCACGCCGATCATGGTGGTGGCACCCAACGCGCCCTACAAAACCGTCGCCGACCTGATCGCCGCCGCCAAGGCCAAGCCGGGCGCGCTCACCTACGCCTCGGCCGGCATCGGCAACTCGCAGCACCTCGCTGGCGAGTTGTTCAAGCAGATGGCCGGCATCGACACGCTGCACGTGCCTTACCAGAGCGGCGTGATGGGCATGGCCGCGATTGTCAGCGGCCAGACCAACTACTTCTTCTCCGATCCGTCGGCCCTGCCGCAGGTGCGCTCGGGCAAGCTTCGGGCGCTGGCCGTGTCCACGCTCAAGCGCTCGGCGCAGTTACCCGACACGCCGACCGTCGCAGAGTCGGGGTTGCCCGGCTACGAGTACTCGAACTGGTACGGCTTCCTCGTGCCGGCCAAGACCCCCAGGCCGGTGGTCCAGCGCCTGTTCAAGGAGATCACCGCCGTGCTGCATTCGCCCGACGTGCGCGAGCGGCTCGTCGCCGCGGGCATGGACCCCGCGCCCTCGGCTTCGCCCGAAGAGATGGACGGGTTCCTCGCCAAGGACCAGGACAAGTGGGCACGTGTGGTCAAGGCCTCCGGCATCAAGTTCGACTGAGCGCGCAGCCATGACCTTCTCCATCCTCGGGCGTTGCGCGCGCACCGGCAAGGCCGGCTTCTGCCAAGCCACCAGCACCCCCGCCGTCGGCTGGCGCATCACCGACATCGTCCCCGGCAAGGGCGTGGTCACGATCCAGGCGCATGGCGACTACCGCCGCCTGCAGGTGGCCAAAAAGCTGATCGAGTTCGGGCACACCCCCGAAAAAGTCCTCAAGGACTTGTGCGAGGGTGACAAGTACTTTGAATTCCGCCAATTCGCGATCCTCGACTACTACGGCAATTTCGCCGTGCGCACGGGCAACCGCACGCGCTCGTGGGCGGGCGAGATCGCCGCCCACGACCATATCGCCACCGGTAACGTGCTGGTCGGCGAGCAGGTGGTGCGCGCAATGTCGGAGGCATTCGTAAAATCCGAGGGCGAGGAGCTCGAAGAGCGCTTCATGCGCGCCCTCGAAGCCGGGCGCGACGCCGGCGGCCAGGAGGAAGGCCAGACCTCCGCCGCGATCGTGGTGTTCGGCCGGCACGAATTTCCGCTGGTGAACCTGCGCGTGGATGTGAGCGCCGAGCCGGTGGGCGAACTGCGCCGCAACCTCGACTGGTTCAAGCCGCTCATCGATTATTACGAAAAGCGCACCCTCGATCCCGGCTCGGTCGAGCCGAAGAAGCAATACCTCGAAAAGCTCGGCCTCAAGGCCAACCCCTACCGCTAACGGAACCCATCCCATGACTTTCACCGTCGTCGCCCGCGAGGCGAAAACCGGCCTGCTCGGCATCGCCCAATCCACCAACCCGCTCTCCGTCGGCGGGCGCTGCCCCTTCATCCGCGCCAACGTCGGCGCGGTCAGCACGCAGGCCTATACCGATCCTGGCTTGGGGCCGCTCGCGATCGAGCTGCTCGCGCTGGGCCATTCGCCCGAAAAAGTGATCCGGGAGCTGGGCGAAACCGACCCGCATTTCGACTACCGCCAGATCGGCATCGTCGACCGGCATGGGCGCAGCGCGGTGCATTCGGGCGCGCAGTGCAAGACGCACACCAAAGCGATCAGCGGCGAGAATTATGTCGTCATGGGCAACCTGCTCCTCACCGACAAGGTGGTGCCCGAAATGGACCGCGCGTGGCGTGAGTCGGAGGGCCAGCTGTTCGAGGACCGCCTGCTCGCGGCGGTGGTCGCCGGGCGCGCGCAGGGCGGCGACGCCGGCGGACATCGCTCGGCCTGCCTCATCGTGTACGACTTCGAGGCCTATGCGCGCACCGACCTGCGCATCGACTTCATTCCCAAGCGCGAAGGCCAGCCCGATGCGGTGGACGCGCTGAAAGACCTGCTCGACCACTGGCGCGCGATGATCCCCTACTACAAGGTCCGCCCGCACAACCCGGCGATGAAAGGCTGGTCGGACTGGCTGGCCGAACAGGGCACGCCGTTCAAGGACTGATCGCGGCTCAGAAGAAGTAGCGCAGCACCACCTGCGTAAGCCGGCGATCGGTCGCGGCGCCGAAGTTGCTCGTAGGATGGCCGGAATTCACCTGCGCCTGCAGCGCAAGGTCGACGCGTGTCCAGTGATAGCGCACCTCGATCCACTGCAGCCGGCTGGCGTCGGCGGCGTCGCGGCGGACCATCGCGCTCAGGTCGAGATGCTTCATGAGCGCGTCGGTCCACGTCGCGTAGAAGAAAAGGCTGTGGCGTGTCGCCGGGTCCTGCAGCGGCGTGACGAATGTGCGATAGCGGCCGTAGGCGGCCAGCGATCCGCTGCGCAGTGCATTCCACGCGTCCTTTTCGAGCCCCGCGCCGTTGTAGTCGACCTCGGCCGTCAGCGTCAGGTTCCAGGGCGTCGTGTAGGTGAGCCCCGCAGCCACGCGATTGCGGAAAGCCGTGTCGTCGGCGCCCGCCAGGGCTTGCGTGAGGAGCGAGCGCGAGCGGCCGCCGGACCATTCCGCGAATGCCACGGTCGCATCGTTGAGCAAGCCGGTGAGATTGAGGCCGAGCTGCGCCGACTGCCCTTCCCCGCCCGAAAGCAGCACCTGCGGATTGAGCGCGCCGACCTGCTGGCTCACGCTGACCAGCCAGCGGTCGCGCCGGTTGGTCGAGCCGAGGTCGAGGTTGTAGGCGCCCGGATTCGGCCGGTCGGCCAGCTTGGGCGAATACAGCGCGCTCACCGAACCGCCCTCCCACAGCGCCTGGCCGCGCAGCATGGCGCTGCCGAGCCGGTTCTCGCGCAGGCTGGCCGGGTCGAGCGACGAAACCGAACGCACCGCGCCGGCCTTAAAGTAATCGGTCGGGTTGTAGCCGGTCGCCACGCCGTTGCGCACGTTGATGCGGCCCAGGTCGGCAATGCGGTCGGGTTGCGCCTGCCAGCTCAGGTACGCCTCCTTAAGCGTGTTGACGTTTCCGTCGCCGGCGCCGCCGTAGTACCGGTTCATGTCGAGGCGATCGGCGAACACCACCCGCCAACCCGGCGCGATCGCCTTGTCATAGCGCAAGTCGAAGGAGAGACGCTCACCATGCACCACCGCGCCGGTCGCGCGGCGGGTCGATTCGCGCAATGCCCCTTCGGCGTAGAAGCGCCAGTCCCGTGCCTCTTCCGGCACCGCGGTGGCCTGGTCGGCAATCGACAGCGCGGCGTCGTCGCTCGCGCGTGCCGAGGCGCATGCAACGCTGCCGGCGAGGACTCCCACGAAGACCCGGGCCAGGATCCGAGCAAGGACCCGGACCGATACCCCGGGCGCGCGCCGCGCCGTCAACGACGCCGGCCTGCGCACGGCTTATTCGGGCCGGAAGCGCGGCAGGTAGTCGCGCTGCAGCCACGCCTCGGGGATATCGCGATATGCATAGTCGCTGTAGCGCATGACGGTGACCCAGTTTGGGTCGAGCCCGTCGATGATCACCGCCTCGGTCGGCCGCTCGGCGCCGAGCTGCGGCTGGTAACGGCGGTAGTAGGCGGTCTTAAGGAGCTGGCCGCTTTCGGTGTAGAACTTTGCCTTGACCGGGCGGCTGGTCGCGACGTCGATCCACATCTCGATGCGGTGGTAGGTGACGTCGCTTGCGATGCCTGCCAGCACGAGCTTGTGGCATTTGCGCGGCTGACGGTCGCCGTCCTGGATGGTTTCTTCGCCTGCCAGCTCAGCGCGGTAGTCGCGCGCAAGGTTGACTGTCACCACGTCGCCATTGGCGGCCTGGCCGAGCAGGCGCTGCTGCGGCGACAGGCGGATGCTCGCCTTGCTCGAGGGGTCGAAGAACCACAGGTCGTTGCCGTTTTTAAGCATGAGCTTGTTCATGTCGCGCACCGGCGCGGCAAACCGGATCAGGCTGCGGAACTGGCCGCCGGCGGCCTCGGCTTTCGAATACACGTTGAGGGTGTTGCCGTCGGTCTGGCGAGCGTTACGGTATTCGATCAGCGTGACCGTCAGCGAGAACGGCTTGTCGGGATTGCGCACCGCGTCGCTGGCGGTAAGGATCGCCTGGGCAGTGGGTGCGGCCAGCGCCTCCCCCGGCAGCCAGGCCAACGCGGACAGCGAGGCCAGCGCAACCAGCGCGATCAGTGCCGGCACCTCCCGGATTCGTGCGTGCATATCCGTCTCCTTATACATGGCGCAGGGCATCGACGATGGGCAGTTGCGCCGCGCGCCGGGCGGGCCACCATGCAGACACTACTGCCACGAGCGTGAGGCCGATCCCGGTGAGCAGCATCAGGCGGGTCTCGCCCCATACGCGCACCGTCAGCGGCACCGGGTCGACCTGCCCCGGCGGGGTCCACGTGAGCCCGCCATGGTTGATGAGCCAGGCGATCGCCAGCGCGACCACGATCCCCGTGCCCGCGCCTATGAGCCCGAGCAGGAACCCTTCGTACACGAAGAGGGCACGGATGCCACCGCGCCGCAGGCCCATGGCGCGCAGGGTGCCGATCTCGGTGGTGCGCTCGACCACCGCCATGCTCATCGTGTTACCGACGGTGAACAGCACGATCGCGCCGATCAGCACCGCCATGAAGCCGAAGATCGCCGCGA
>JBDTRN010000142.1:0-7683 GCA_039931715.1 Betaproteobacteria bacterium | reverse complement strand
TGGTCATCCTCGGGCCCTCGGGCTGCGGCAAGAGCACGCTGCTGCGCATGGTGGCCGGGCTGGAAGTGATTACGGGCGGTGAGATCGCCATCGGCGAGCGCGTTGTCAACAACCTCGAGCCCAAAGATCGCGACATCGCGATGGTGTTCCAGAACTACGCGCTCTACCCGCACATGTCGGTGCGCCAGAACATGGCCTATGGTCTGAAGATCCGCGGACTGCCGCCGACAGACATCGATAAGCGCGTGCAGCGCGCCGCCGAAATCCTCGAACTGTCGCAATTGCTCGACCGCCGGCCGCGCCAGCTCTCGGGCGGGCAGCGCCAGCGCGTGGCCATGGGGCGCGCCATCGTGCGCGAGCCCGCGGTGTTCCTGTTCGATGAGCCGCTGTCCAACCTCGATGCCAAGCTGCGCGTGCAGATGCGGGCCGAATTGCAGGCGCTGCACCGGCGCCTGTCCACCACCAGCCTGTACGTGACCCACGACCAGATCGAAGCCATGACGCTCGCGCATCGCATGATCGTCATGAACGCGGGACGGGCCGAGCAGATCGGCGCGCCGCTCGATGTGTACGCCAAGCCCGCCACCACGTTCGTCGCCTCGTTCATCGGCTCGCCGCCCATGAACCTCATTCCGGCCCAGCGCGACGGCCGTGCCGTATTGCAGGGCGTGCGCCCCGAGCACCTCGAGCCCTGCGCCGAGGGCGACGCGAAGATGCATGCCGACATCGACCTCGTCGAGCCCCTGGGCGCGGATACGCTCGCGCACGGTGTGGTGAACGGGGCGCGCATCATCGTGCGCCTGCCGGCGGCGACGGTGGTGAGCGAAGGCCGGCTGCCGCTGCGCTTCGATCCGGGCGAGGAACACTTCTTCGACGCGGCCAGCGGCCAGCGCATCGGGCCATGAGGCGCTGGCTGGCGGCGGTGTTGGCCGCCGCGCTGGCCGTGGCGGCCTGGCCGGCGCTCGGCCTGGACCTGCAAGGCCATCGCGGCGCGCGCGGCTTGATGCCCGAGAACACCCTCCCATCGTTCCAGCGCGCCCTCGAACTGGGCGTCACCACACTGGAACTGGATATCGCGATCACCAAGGACGGGGTGCTGGTGATCAGCCACGACCCGCTGCTCAACGCCGACATCACGCGCGATGCCGCAGGGCGCTTCCTCGAACAGTCCGGCCCGCCGATCCATTCGCTCACCTGGGCCGAGCTGCAGGCGTACGACGTGGGCCGGATCAAGCCCGGCACGCAGTACGCGCGCCAGTTCGCCGAGCAGCACGCCATCGACGGCACGCGCATCCCGCGCCTGGCGGATCTGTTCGAGATGGTCAAGCGCTCAGGCAACACCTCGGTGCGTTTCGCCATCGAAACCAAGGTCAACCCGGAAAAGCCGCATGAGACGGTCGCGCCCGAGCCTTTTGCCCGCGCGGTGGTGGAGGAGATCCGCAAGGCCGGCATGGCGGGGCGCTCGCAGATCCTTTCTTTCGACTGGCGCACGCTGCAGGTGGTGCAGAAGATCGCGCCCGAGATCCCCACCGTGTACCTCACGATCCAGCGGCGCTTCGACAACATCGGCGCCCACCAGTCGGGCCCGTCGGCATGGACGGCGGGCTTCCAGTATCGCGAGCACGGATCGGTGCCGCGCATGATCAAGGCCGCCGGCGGCAGTTTCTGGTCGGCCTATTTCGGCGACCTCGATGCGCAGGGCGTGAAGGAAGCCCAGGCGCTTGGCATCAAGGTGCTGGCATGGACGGTGAACGATCCCGCGGTCATGGACAAGATGCTGGGCTACGGCGTCGATGGCCTGATCACCGACCGGCCCGACCTCGCGCGCAAGGTGATCGAAGCGCGCGGCCTCGTGCTGCGCTAGGCGCGAGATGACTGCCGCAGCGTCCCGCTGGCCCTACCCACGCGTGGTCGCGCACCGCGGTGGCGGCACGCTTGCGCCGGAGAACACGCTCGGTGCCCTGCGTCACGGCGCGTCGCTCGGGTTTCGCGGTGTGGAGTTCGACGTGATGCTGGCCGGCGGCGGCACGCCGGTACTCATCCATGACGAGACCCTCGAGCGCACCACCTCGGGCAGGGGAAGCGTGCCGCTCATGGCTTACGCGGACATCGAGGCGTTCGACGCGGGCGCATGGCACAGCGAAGCGTTCCGCGGCGAGAAGGTGCCTACTTTCGTGGCGGCCGCCAACCTGTGCCGCGAGCTCGGCCTGTGGGCCAACGTCGAGATCAAGCCGGCCAAGGGGTTCGAGCGCGAAACCGGCCGCGCGGTGGGGCAGTGGGCGCTCGACCTGTGGCGTGGCGCCGAGCTGCCTCCGGTGCTGTCGTCGTTCTCGCCCGAAGCGCTCGTCGCCGCGAAGGAAGTCGCGCCGGCGCTGCCGCGCGGCATGCTCGTGAGTCGCATCCCCGCAGACTGGCACGCCCGCATGGAGAAACTCGAATGCGTGGCGCTGCATTGCAAGCACAGCGAGCTGACCGAGCCGCTGGCCGCCGCAATCCACTCCGCCGGCTACGCCATCGCCTGCTGGACCGTGAACGACCCAGCCCAGGCCCGCAAGCTCTTCGGCTGGGGCGTCGACTGCATCATCACCGACCGCCTCGACCTCATCGCGGCGGACTTCGGAAAAGTCGGGTCAGGAAAATTCGGGTCAGAGTCGACTTAAGCAAGACGAGTTAAATAAGTCGACTCTGACCCGACTTTTCAATACGCGGAGTGGTCGAGGCAATACGTGCCTGCGGAGCCCGGCCAGTGCTGTCGGTACATCCAGTCTCGCGGAGAAATCATCATGACTGGCTGGTATTGGCGTGGGCGGATTGCGGGGTGTTGACCTGAAGCCCAGTCTTTGGGTCCGGCCATCCGCCGCTGCGTTCAACTCGCGCAGTGCTACTATAGTGCTACTTTTTTGGGAGCCCGCCAATGATTACGGTAAGTGTTCGCAAGCAAGGGGGGGCGGCGATCATGACCATCCCCTCGGAAGTTCTGAAAATGCTGAACGTCTCGGTGGGAGGCGAGCTGCAACTGCAGGTGGTTGACGGCGCATTTACCGCACGCCCCGCGGCGCGGAAGAGCAAACCGCGCAAGCGCTATACCCTTGCCGAGCTCTTGCAGAATGTAACGCCTGAAAAGATGACCAGACTTGCCGCCGAAACCGAATGGGCCAGAGCTGGCAAGCCGCGGGGCCGTGAGCTGGCGTGAAACCCCGCCGCATCCCGCAGAAGGGTGACGTGTACTGGATAGACCCCAATCCCGTCGTGGGCCGGGAAATGAAAGGCCGTCACCGGTTCGTGGTGATCACTCCCCCGGAAATAAACGTCTTCGGCCTGGTCATGACTGTGCCTGTCACCAGCGCGGGCAGATTTGCAAGGAACATGGGGCTGGTGGTTCTCATCGCAGGCCACGACACACGAGGGGTTGCCGTGTGCAACCAGGTGCGAACTTTCGATATTGAAGCCAGAGAACGCGCAGGGACCGCTCGATTTATCGAATCTTTGGGAGCGGACATTCACGACGAGATCGTTGCGCGCGTAATGAGCATCATTGACCCGGCGCTATGATCCGGCGCAAGGTCGAGCTGAGCTCGCAATACCATGCTATGGATTTACTGCCATTTCGGCTCGACCCCCGCGCCGAAATCGTTCGTCCGCCCTGCGGTCAGGCGCCGGCCGATAGCCGCCGCCGCGCCAGGCGCATCAGCCCGCCGAGCAGGGGAACCTTGGCGTAGAGCTCGCCTGCGGCGTCCCAGTAGTCGCAGTGGTAGCCGACCTTGCCGTGTTCGTCGAACCGCAGGTGGCTGGCGCCGCGGATCGTCTGCATCTCCCCGCCCGAACTGAACCGGAATGTGAAATCCCACATCAGGACAGCACCGTTGGCGGCGTTCACGCGCTCGGTGATGCGAAAGCGCGGCTCGGCCACCTGCTTGAACATGTGGGCGAAGACGTGCTGGACCTTGTCCACGCCACGCACCTCGTTGAAGGGATCCTTGAAGTACGCATCGGCGGCGTAGAACGCGCCGATGTGGCGAACGCCCTCGGGCGACAGGTTTTCGTAGAAGGCCACCAGGCGGTCGAGGTCTTTCATGCGGGGCTCACAGTCCGGTAAATCGGCGCACGCACCAGAAGTACAGCCGGTACGGCAGCAGGTTGAGGATTTTCAGGAGGCGCGTAAACGCGCGCGGGAAGTGGATCTCGAAATCGCCGCGTGCAAGGCCCGCGACGATGCTCCCGGCCGCTTTCTCCGCGCTCACGAGGAAGGGCATCGGGAACGCGTTGTTCGCGGTCAGCGGGGTTGCCACGAAGCCCGGCGTGATGAGGTACACCGCGATGCCGAGCTTGCGCAGGTCGAGGTAGAGCGACTCGGCGAGGTTGATGCAGGCGGCCTTGCTCGCGCCATACGCGACGCTGTTGGGCAGGCCGCCGTAGCCGGCCACGCTGGCGACGATGCCGAAGCCGCCGGCACCCTGTGCGAGGAGCGCTGGCAGCACCGCGGCAAACACATTGAGTGTGGCCGCGAGGTTGACCTCGACTATGCGCTGCGCCTCGGGGAGGTTGAGCTCGGATGCGCGCATCTCCTTGTAAGTACCCGCCACCGCAAGCACGAGGTCGATGCGGCCCCACAGCGCGCGCAGATGCTCGGCCGCGGCATGGGTGGCCGCGGCGTCGGTGGCATCAAGCGGGAGCACCACTGCGCGGCCGCCAAAGGAAGCCTGCAGCTTGTCGGCCGAGCGCGCCGAGACCGCGACGATGGCGCCCTGGGCAATGAGCATCCCGGCGGTGGCCGCCCCGATGCCGGTGGAGGCGCCGACCAGCCAGATGCGCCGCCCGGCGAAGGATGCGATGGGCGGATTGAGCGGGGCGAAAAGTCGCATCAGGGGCGCTTCCTGAAAGCCAGCGTAAGTTCTCCCAGGCCGATGCCGAACTTGCTCATGCGCGAGTTGTTCAGCATCACAGTCCCATCCTGCAGGTACATCCAGTCGTCGAAATCCACATGGTAGGTGCGCCCGTCGACTTCGAGTGCGAGGACGTAGGTCCAGCGCAGTGCGTTGCCGGCCGCCTCCCCGCGCGCGGTGCCGACCACGTCGCCCGCGGTGCCGGTGAAGGTGGCGGGGCCGGTGCGAACGACATTCCACGTGCGCTTGGAGACGCTCCCATCCGAATAGCGGAAGTCTTCATCCAGGGTGAGCCGCTCGCCCGCCACCGTGCCGCGCACTTCGACCACGAACCGGCGCACCACCCGGCCGGAGCGGTCGGTGAACTGTCCCCATCCGTCGACGGTACCGTCGAAATACCGGTACAGGTCGAGCACGGGTTTTTCCTGCGCATACATGGCCGGTGTCACGGAACTGCAGCCGGCGACGAGCAGGGTGAGGGCGATGAGGGCAAGCGCGGTGGTGATGTTGCGTTTCATGTGCGGACTCCTTCTGGGTTAGGGCGCAGCCTGCATGCGGGCCAAAGCGCGTACGCGGCGATCACTTTGAACACGCAGGCCAGGGGGCCGTAGGCGTAGGCGAGGGGGCGGACGGTGGCGGGGTCGCCTGGTACGTAACCCGACAGCGCAAGCAGGGGCAGCGCGAGGCCGGCGGCCAGGGCGAGGTTGAGCTTGGTGGCGAAGGTCCACAGCCCGGCATACGCACCGGCGCGCGACTCCTCGCCCGCGGCGCGCACTGTGTCCGCCAGCATGGCCGGCGGCAGGGCGAGGTCGGCGCCGAGTGCCAGGCCGGAGAGCGCGCAGATCGCCGCGAAGCCGGCGATGTCGCCGGCGCCCAGCAGGAACGCGCCGCTGAAGGCAAGGGTCGCCAGCAGCATCGAGGCGAACCATGCCGCGGCCTTGCCGATCCGGCGCGAGAGGGCGAGCCAGAGGGGCAGGCTGGCCGCGCCGGCGGCGAAGTACAGGGCCAGAAACAAGCCCGCGGACTGCGGCGCCTGCAGCACATCGGCCACGAAGAACAGCACGAGGGTGGCCGGCAGCGCGCTCGCGATGCCGTTCAGCACGAACACCGCAAACAGGCGGCGGAAGCGAGGATTGGAAAGCGGCGCCAGCATCGCCCTCCACGCGACCGGTGGGCGGTGGGCCGGGGCGGCCGGGCGGGGCGCAGCGGCGAGCAGCGCCAGCAGGGCAAGCACCGCAACCGGGACGAGCACGGCGCTGAATCGCGCGAGTCCGCCGGCGGCGTCGGGCGCGAGAGCCTGCGGCAGCACGCTCGCGAGGATCACGCCGGCGATGCCGAAGCCTTCGCGCCAGGTGGTGACGCGCGTCCTTTCATGCGGGCTCGCGCCGAGCAGCGCGCCCCAGGCAACGTAGCTCACCGACACCATCGAGTAGCCCAGGTAGAGCGGCACGAGGGCCGCCGCGAGCCAGGTGGCGGGCGAGGCACCGGACCAGGCGCCGAGCGAAGCGCCGTCGCGCGGCGGATTGAATGCCATGAGCACGCCGGCCGTGAGCAGCAGCATGCCTACCGCGATGGCGAGCCGCGGTCGCTGCAGGCGATCGTTGAGCGCGCCGAGCAGCGGGTCGATGAGCGCGGCGGCCAGGCGCGCGGTGAGCAGGATCGCGCCCAGCAGCGCGAGGTTCATCCCGAGCGCCCCGCCGTACAGGTTGGGCAGGTGCACGTAAACCGGCAGCGCGGCGCTCGCCAACGGCAGGGCGAGGACGCCGTAGGCTGCCAGTGCGCCGGTGCCCAGCGCAGCCGGCGCAAGCGCTGCGTCCGTCATTGCGACAGCAGCGCGGCACGCAGCCGCGGCGCGCTCGTCTGCGGATCGAGCCAGATGGCGAAAAAAGCGCGCGCAAACGCCGGTCCGCCGATCTCGCCGAGCAGGCGAGCGTCCTGGAAGAAACGCACGCCGACGCCCGGCACGTTCTGCCCGGTGAGCGTCATGCCTTCGGAGACGTCGGGGAACAGGCCCGCCATGGCGCGCTCCCATTCGCGCAGTTCGCCGGCGCTGCCAAGGCCGAGTTTGACGATCTCCTCGGCTGAGCGCGCCGCGATCGCAGTGCCTTTGATGCTGCGCGCATAACGCAGCGACAACGCAAATGGTTGGGCGAAGTCGGGCGCCGCACCCCGCGTCCATAGCGTCGCGGTGTAGATCTCGAGGCCGAGCCAGCGATATGCGCCCGCGCCCAGCGGCCTGAGGCCCGGCGCGTCCGCCACCAGTCGCGCGGGCAACGCGTCCCGCGCAGGCAACGCGTCCTGCGCATGCAACGGGCAGGCAAGGGCGGCGGCCAGCAGCAGCGCGCCCGTGCGCCTCATCGCTTTACCAGCGTGAAGTGCATGACGTCGGTCGAGCCACTGGTGAATCCCGCGCGGCAGTAGGCGAAGTAGAACTCCCACAGGCGCACGAAGCGCCGGTCGAAGCCCAGCGCCCGGAGCGCTTCGTCACTGGCGGTGAAATTCTCGCGCCAGGCGGCCAGGGTGCGGGCGTAGTCCGGCCCGAAACTGAACTCGTCCTCGATGCCGAAGCCCGCCTGCAGCGCAAGCGCGCGAATCCGCGCCGGGCTGGCGAGCATGCCGCCGGGGAAAATGTACTGCTGGATGAAATCGCTGCCCCTGCGATAGCGCGCGAACAGTTCGTCGGCGATGGTGATCGCCTGGATCACCGCCCGCCCGCCCGGGCGCAGGGCCGCCGCGAGGGTGGCGAAATACGCCGGCCACCAGCGCTCGCCCACCGCCTCGAACATTTCGATCGACACCA
>JBDTRN010000141.1:0-7762 GCA_039931715.1 Betaproteobacteria bacterium | reverse complement strand
GAGCCTCAGTACATCTTCTTGGGCAGCATCTGGCTGCGCAGGCGCTTGTGGTGGCGCTTGACCGCGGCAGCAAGCTTGCGCTTCCTCTCTGCGGTGGGCTTTTCGTAGAATTCCCGGGCGCGAAGCTCGGTCAGCATCCCGGTCTTCTCGATGGTGCGCTTGAAACGGCGCATGGCCACTTCGAACGGCTCGTTTTCCTTAAGTCGAATTGTCGGCATAACCCCTCGTGAATGACTTGCGTAATGCGGCCAGGCCGCGTTAATTCGGTTGCGGCGCGAAATTCAGCCCAAGCGAAAGGCGCGGATTTTAACGGAAAAACCCCTTTCTGCGCCAGTTTCCGGGCGTTCCGTGGCGATATCATTGCACCTCCTGCGGCGGGCGAGGGCAAGCCGCGCCGCCTTCGCAGTCAATACAAACGTTTTAAATCAAACAGATGCTGATCCTCGGCGTGGAATCCTCCTGCGACGAAACCGGGCTCGCGCTGTACGACGACGCCCAAGGACTGCTCGCCCACGCGCTCCATTCGCAAGTTGCGATGCACCAGGCCTATGGCGGCGTGGTGCCCGAACTCGCTTCGCGGGACCATATCCGGCGCGTCATCCCCCTGGTGCGAGAGGTGCTGGCGGTAGCGGGGCGCGACCTCACCAGCGTCGATGCCGTCGCCTACACTGAAGGCCCCGGCCTGGCGGGTGCGCTGCTCGTCGGCGCCGCGTTCGCAAAGAGCCTGGCTTTCGGGCTGGGCATCCCCGCGCTCGGCATCCACCACCTGGAAGGTCACCTGCTCTCGCCGCTGCTTGCCGCAAAGCCGCCGGCCTTCCCCTTTATCGCCCTGCTCGTTTCGGGCGGGCATACCCAGCTCATGCGCGTGGCCGGTGTCGGGCGCTATGAGCTGCTCGGCGAAACGCTCGACGACGCGGCCGGCGAAGCCTTCGACAAGACCGCCAAGCTGCTCGGGCTCGACTACCCGGGCGGGCCGGCGGTCTCGGCGCTCGCCGAGACGGGCCGCGCGGGCGTATTCAAGCTGCCGCGCCCGATGCTCAATTCGGGCGACCTCGAGTTCAGCTTCAGCGGACTGAAGACCGCGGTGTCGATGCTCGCGAAAAGCCAGGGCGCCGAGGCTCGCGCCGACATTGCGCGCGCCTTCCAGGATGCGATGGTGGACGTACTCGTCGCCAAGTGCACTCTGGCTTTGCGCAGGACGGGACTCGACCGGCTGGTAGTCGCCGGCGGAGTGGGCGCCAACAAGCAGTTGCGCGCCGGGCTCGAAGCGGCGGCAG
Organism: Betaproteobacteria bacterium; assembly: GCA_039931715.1. Lineage (GTDB taxonomy): Bacteria > Pseudomonadota > Gammaproteobacteria > Burkholderiales > SG8-39 > SZAS-79. The sequence goes on along the minus strand of JBDTRN010000141.1, from coordinate 6,485 downwards.
CGAAACATCGGTTCGAGGTGTTCTACCCGGAACTGGAGCTATGCACCGACAACGGCGCAATGATCGCCTTTGCCGCCGCCCTGCGCTGGAAGGCAGGCCTGCCACCGGCCGATCCCACGTTCAGCGTGCGCCCGCGTTGGGAACTCGCGACGGCTTAGGCCGCGGCATCCTTTTTCGCCCCGATGCGCGGCTCGGTGCCGGCGAGCAGGCGCCGGATGTTGGCGCGGTGGCGCACGAGCACAAGCACCGCGATCGGAATCGTGACCCACATCACCGGCTGGAGGCCGAACAGCCAGAACGCATACAGCGGCGCAAATGCAGCGGCGACCAGCGCCGCGAAGGAAGAAATGCGAAAGAACACCGCGATGACCAGCCACGTGGCCAGCGTGGCTACGCCCAGCCACACGTTGAAGACGAGCAGCACGCCGGCCGCAGTCGCCACACCCTTGCCGCCAAGAAAGCGATGGAACACCGGAAAGACATGGCCGACGAAGGCGGCGAGTCCGGCCAGCGGGACCACGAGGCTGGTGGCAACGTCCTCGCCGGTGACCATTTTCGCAAGCAGCACCGCCACCGCCCCTTTGCCCGCGTCGCCCGCCAGCGTGAGGGCGGCGGCAGTCTTGTTGCCAGTGCGCAGCACGTTGGTGGCGCCGGGGCTTTTCGAGCCGTAGCTGTGCGGGTGGGGCAGCGCGAACAGGCGGCTTACCACCACCGCAAACGACACCGAGCCGATGAGGTAGGCGCCGCCGACCACGAGCACCGCGAGGAGGGGTTCGTTCATCGGCGGAATTTTACCCGCGCGAGCCAGGCGCCGCACCGCCGCCCCGATGCCCCGTGGCGCCACCGTCCTATAATGCCCGCGCCATGGACCATATCTTCATCCGCGATTTCCGCCTCGAGACCCTGATCGGCTTCCACAAGCGCGAGCGCATCGTGCCGCAGACGCTGCGCCTGGACCTCGAGATCGGCATCGCCAACACCGCGGTGTTCGAAAGCGACAAGGTCACCGACTGCATCGACTACGAGCAAGTCACCATCCGCATCCGGGAGCTCGTGGCCGGCACGCACTTCAACCTCGTCGAGACGCTGGTCGAGCGCATCGCGCGCATCGTGCTCGACGAATTCGGCGCCGCCTCGATCAAGGTGAGCGCCGCCAAGCTCGGGATCCTGAAAAACACCGGGCTCGTCGGCGTGGAAATTGAGCGCAAGCGCTAGCGAGCGCACTGCTGAATCACTCGGCCAGCGCAACCTCCACCAGCACCGGCCCGAGCGTGCGCACGATCTCGGCCGGAGGCAGGCACACGAGGAACCCGCGCCTGCCGCCGTTGATCCAGACCCGCTCGAGCGCGAGGATCGAGCGCTCCATGTACACCGGCATCTTCTTGCGCGTGCCGAACGGAGAAGTACCGCCCACCTGGTAGCCCGAATGGCGCTGCGCGACCTCGGGCTGGCACGGCTCGATGCGTTTCAGCCCCGCCTGGCGCGCAAGGTTCTTGGTCGACACCTTGCGGTCGCCATGCATGAGCACCACCAGCGGCGCACGCGTCTCGTCTTCCATCACCAGCGTCTTCACCACCGCATGTTCGGGTACGCCGAGCGCATCGGAGGAGGCCGAGGTGCCGCCCTTTTCGACATATGCGTAGAAGTGTTCGCTGAATTCGACCTTGGCGTGCTTGAGGAACTGGGTCGCGGGGGTCTCGCTGTGGCTCGGTCGCTTCATGGCGTCAGCCGCGTGGGTGGTGGATGGCGTGGAGCTGCTTGAGGCGCTCCCTCGCCACGTGGGTATAGATCTGGGTGGTGGAAATATCGGCGTGGCCGAGCAGCATCTGCACCACGCGCAGGTCTGCGCCGTGGTTCACGAGGTGGGTCGCAAACGCGTGCCTGAGCACATGCGGCGAGAGCGCCTTGCCGGGAATGGCGCTGGCGCCGTAGCGTTTGATGAGGTGCCAGAACGCCTGCCGGGTCATCCCGCTGCCGCGGGCGGTGACGAACAACGCATCCGAGCCGGCTTTGCCTGCGGCTAGTCGCGCTCGCGCATCCACCAGGTAGCGCCGCACCCACTCGACCGCCTCCTCGCCCAGCGGCACCAGCCTTTCCTTGGACCCCTTGCCCATCACGCGCACCACGCCGGCATCGAGGTTGGCCTCGACGGTCTTCATGCCCACCAGCTCCGACACGCGCAGCCCGGACGCATACAGGACTTCGAGCATCGCGCGGTCGCGCAGGCCCAGCGGCAAGTCGACACGCGGCGCGCCGAGCAGCGCCTCCACATCGGCCTCCGAGAGGGTCTTGGGAAAGCGCGGCGCGCGTTTGGGCGCATCCAGCCGCACGGTGGGATCCACGCCGACCTGCTTTTCGCGCACGCAGTACTGGTAGAAGCGTTTCAGGCTCGAGAGCATGCGCGCATCCGACGACGCCCGGTGGCGCGCGCCGGTGCTCGCGTGGCGCGAGGCGAAGAACCCGCCGAGGTCGTCTTCGCGCGCCTCAAGCAGCGTCCTGCCCGCGGCCTTGCCCAGCCACCCCGAGAAGAGGCCGAGGTCGCGCCGATACGCTTCGAGCGTGTTTCTCGCGAGCCCGTCCTCGAGCCACAACGCATCGCAGAACGCGTCGACCGTCGCGGATGCGGCAGGATTGTCCGCCGCCATTGCCGCAGGCGCGGCGGTCTCCGCGGCCGTAGCGCCGCGTGCCGCAGGGCGGACCCCGCTTACGTCGCTTCGGGCCACAGCGATCCGGTCTCGTACATCTGCAGGTTGCCCTCGTGCTTGAGCAGCCACATCTTCGCGTCCATGAGGTAGCCATCGACGTGGTGGGAGAACCCGCCCAGGCCATCGGCCGCCACCACGCGATGGCACGGCACGACGATCGGGAAAGGGTTGTCGCCACACGCCTGCCCTACTGCACGCGCCTCGCCGCCCACGCGCCGGGCAAGCTCGCCGTAGGTGCGCGTTCGGCCGCGCGGGATGGCGCTGATCTGGCGCCACACGTCGCGCTGGAAACGCGTGCCCGTTGCGCACATCGGCAGGTCGAACGCGGTATCCGGGTCGTCGCGATAGCGTTCGATCTGGCGTACTGCGCGCTCTGCGAGATCGCCCTCCGGCGCCTGCAGCGGTGTATCCGGCGGCAGGTAAACGATCGCCGTGATCGCCTCGGCCTCGATGCGAATGCCGACGCACATGCGCGGAAATTCGATCACTGCCGCATAGTCGTTGCGGCGGCGCTGGATCTTGCGCTCGTACGGCGGCGCGAGTGCGTTCACGCGGCCAGTGCCTCGATCGTCGGCAACAGTTCGTCGGGCAGGCCCTGCTCTTCGGCGCGCGCAAGGTGGCGTGCCGTGGCCGCCGCCATCGCGGCGCTCGCCCCGGCCCTGCCCAGCGCCTGCTCGGCGAGAACCAGCAGTTCGCCCGACGTTTTTCTCATGGCGGAATTCTACCCGCGGGGGGTGCACCGGCAGCTAGAATAACCCTCCCGCGGACGCCTCGTGTTTTCGCGCCGCGCTTTACCCGATGGCGGCCATCCGCCCGTCGTCACCTCAGGAGGATCCAGCATGGGCAAGATGATCGAACTCACCGCTTCCGACGGCCACAAGCTCGCGGCCTATCGCGCCGAGCCCGCCGGCAAGGCGCGCGGCGCCGTGGTGGTGATCCAGGAAATCTTCGGCGTGAACAGCCACATCAAATCGGTGGCCGACGGCTATGCCGCCGATGGTTACCTCGCCATCGCGCCAGCCATGTACGACCGCGTGCAGCGCAACTACGAGACTGGTTACACCCAGCCGGAAATCCAGGCGGGCCTGGCAGTCATGCAGAAGCTCGACTGGAAACAGACCATGCTCGATGTCGATGCGGCGGTGAAGGAAGCGCAGGGGGCGGGCAAGGTCGGCATCGTGGGTTACTGCTGGGGCGGCACAGTCGCGTGGCTGGCGGCAGCGCGCACGGCCGGGCTCGCGTGCTCGGCGCCCTACTACGGCGGCGGCATCCCCAACTTCGCCGACGAAGGCCCCAGGATCCCGATGATGTGCAATTTCGGCGAGCAGGACCAGTCGCCCACGCCCGAGCAGGCCAAGGCCGCGGTGGCCAAGCACGCTGCTATCGTCGCGCACTTCTACCCGGCCGGTCACGGCTTCAACTGCGACCAGCGCGGCTCCTACAACGCCGAAGCGTCCAAGCTCGCGCGCACGCGCACGCTCGAGTTCTTCCGCAAGCACCTCGGCTAGCGCGTCGCCATGCGCATCGGCATCGCAGGGGTCAGCGGCTACGGCGGCAGCGAATTGCTGCGGCTGTGCTACGGGCACCCCAGCTTCGAGGTGGTGTACGCCAGCGGCGAGAGCACCGTCGGCCAGAACCTCGCGCAGCGCTTTCCCGCGCTCGCCGGGCACGCCATGGGGCGCATCGTCATTGAGCCCTTCGTGCCGGAGAAGCTCACCGGTGTGGACTTGCTGTTCGCTTCTCTGCCGACCGGCAAGTCGAAGGAGCCGCTGGCGCGCGTGCCGGCCTCGACCCGCATCGTCGACGTGGGCGGCGACCACCGCTATGCCGACGGCTGGGTGTATGGACTGACCGAACTGCCTGGGCAGCGCGAGCGCATCGCCAAAACGACGCGCCTCGCCAACCCGGGTTGCTACCCGGCGGCTTCGCTGTTGGCGCTGGCACCGCTGGTGAAAGCCGGGCTGGTCGAACCCGAAGGCATCGCCATCGACGCCAAGAGCGGCGTGACCGGCACCGGCCGCGGCGGCGCGAGCGATTTCGGCTATGCCGAGACCAACGAGGACATCTTCGCGTACGGTCTCGCCGGCCACACGCACGTGGCTGAAATCCGCCGCACGCTGTCCGACCTCGCCGAGTGCACCGCGTCGGTCGCATTCACCCCGCACCTCGTGCCGATGACGCGCGGCATCCTGTCGACCTGTTATGCCCGGCCTCGTGGCAAGGTGGACACGGCGCAGCTCTATGCCGCGGCCGAAGCGGCGTACGCCAATGAGCCGTTCGTGAAAATCGTCGCCGCCGACAAGGGGCGCGGCCCGCACACCAAGTGGGCCAACGGCTCGAACCTCGTATTCCTGTCGTACGCAGTCAATCCGGACACGGGGTTGGTCATCGCGGTGGCCGCCATCGACAACCTGGGCAAGGGCGCCGCGGGGCAGGCCATGCAGAACGCCAACCTCATGACCGGCCAGCCAGAGACGGCGGGATTGAGCGGGTTGCCGCTCTGGCCGTAACCGGTTCGAGCCAGGCGCATGGCAGTATATCGCCCGCAGAGTCGTGTCAATGCTGGGCCTCAGGTGAAAATTGGCAGTATTGGGGTGGCGTCCAAAGGAACGTTCCGAAGGGTTCGTTCCCTGGGATGCGGACCCAGGACCGTTCCTTGCGAGCGTTCTTAGGCAGCGTTCCTAAGCGGCGTCCCGGATCAGCGTCTGCCCCGGCTTCACGCGCGTGAACGCGACCGGCTTCATCGCGATGCCGAGCTTGCCCCCGGCACCCATCGTCACGCTCGTGTAGGCCGACGTCTCCAACGGGCCTGCCTCGGGAAAATCGGCGCGGAAATGCGCGCCGCGCGAATCCTCGCGCGCCAGCGCCGCCTCGGTGATCACGCGGCTCACCTGCACGAGGCTCTTCAGGTTCATCCAGTCGTGCCACGAAAGGCTGTAGGCGCGCTGGTGGTCGGCGAGCGTGCACGCGTCGAGTTCCGCATCGATCCCGTCGAGCGCGGAGAGCGCTTCGCCCAGCGGGGCAGCTTCGCGGCTGATGCCGACCTTGTCCCACATGAGGTCGAACAGCCCTTCGCGCAGCCCTTCGATTTCGCCATGGGAAGCGGCCTTGGCGCGCAGCGGCCGTTCGCAGCGCGCAACCGCGGCGTCGATGGCGCCGCGGTCGGGGTCGCGCATGCCGCTCTCGCCCTTGAGCCAGGCAGCCATGACCTCGCCCGCAACGCCGCCGAACACAGTGGAGTTCGCCACGCCGTTGCCACCCAGGCGATTGGCGCCGTGCACGCCGCCCGAATCCTCGCCGGCGGTGAACAGGCCGGGAAGCGCGGTGGTGCAGTCGAGGTTGAATTCCACGCCGCCCATCATGTAGTGCGCGGTCGGCACGACTTCCACCAGGCCGCCGGCCAGGTCAAAGCCCGAATCGGCGCAGCGCTCGACCATGCCCTTGAATTGCTTGCGCACGTTGGCCGGACCAAGATGCGCCATCGAGATGTACAACCCGCCATGCGGGGTAGTGCGGCCGGCGCGGATCTCGCTGTACATGGCGCGCGAGACGATGTCGCGCGTGGCGCGCTCGAGCTTGGCGTCGTACTTGTGCATGAAGCGCTCGCGGTTGCCATCGAGCAGGTAGCCGCCCGCACCGCGCAGGCCCTCCTCGATCACCGTGCCGGTCATGCGCGTATGCGCGCCGGCAAGCAATCCGGTCGGGTGGAACTGCACCATCTCCATGTCGCGCAGCGCCAGGCCGGCGCGCAGCGCCATGGCAAGACCGTCGCAGCTCTTG
>JBDTRN010000140.1:0-7770 GCA_039931715.1 Betaproteobacteria bacterium | reverse complement strand
CAGCAGCGGCGCCTTGACGTTGGCGCCCATGAGTTCTTCCCAGCCCTTTTCCTCGATTTCGCCCAGCGCGGTGGGAAAAAAGCTCGACGCGTTGTTGACCAGCACGTCGAGCCGGCCGAACTTCTCCTTTGCCGTGCGCACGAGCAATTCGGGGGCACTGTGCGCGAGCAGGTCGGCCCGCACACGCCATGCGCTTTTCGGGCGCAGCGCATTGAGCTCGGCTTCGAGCGCGGCGGCGTCCTTCTCGGCGCCGCGATAGTGCAGCACGACGCGCGCGCCCTGCGCATGGACGCGACGCGCGATGGCAGCGCCCACCCGCCGTGCTGCGCCGGTGACCAGTACTACCTTGTCGAACATGTCGTGCATGGGGTTGGACACTGGATCAGCGATCAGGGGTGAATTGCGGATTTTACCCAAATGGGGGACGATGCCGGCCCGATGTCGCGCCCCCCGCCGCCGCAGTTGCACGCGTCCCTGCCGGTGCCCGAGCCCGGAGCGCTGGCGGCGAGCCACGCCCTGCAGGCACGCATCGAAGCCGAAATCGCCGTGCGCGGCGGCTGGATTGGGTTCGCAGACTACATGCAGCTTGCGCTCTACACCCCGGGCCTGGGCTATTACACGGGCGGGGCGGCCAAGTTCGGCCCGGCCGGCGATTTCATCACCGCGCCTTCGCTTGGGCCGCTGTTCGCGCAAACCCTGGCGCGCCAGGTGGCCGAAGTCATTGGCCGCAGCGCACCGAACATCCTCGAATTCGGCGCGGGCGGCGGCGAGCTTGCGGGGGGCCTGCTCGCCGAACTGGCGGCGCTGGGGTGCGCGGTTGAGAGCTACGCGATCCTCGAACCCGGCGCGGAGCTCGCAACGCGCCAACGTGCCGCAATCGCCAGGCTTGCCTCCGCAAGCACGGCCAAAGTCGAATGGCTCGACGCCCTGCCGGCACGCTTGAGTGGCGTCATGATCGCCAACGAGGTGGTCGACGCGATGCCGGTGCATGCGCTCGCGTGGCGGGAAGAAGGCGTTTTCGAGCGCGGCGTGAGCAGTGTGGACGGCCGCCTGCAATGGGACGAGCGCCCGGCCACGGGTGAAGTGCTGGCGGCGGCGCGCGCGCTTCCCATCGCCCCGCCGTACGCAAGCGAGATCGGGCTGGCCGCGCAGGCGTGGATGGCTACGGTAGGGCCACGTATCGATACCGGCGCGCTGCTGGTGATGGATTACGGCTTCCCGGCGCGCGAGTTCTATCATCCGCAACGCAGCGGCGGCACGCTCATGGCGCACTACCGTCACCATGCGCACGCCGATCCGTTCTTCCATCCGGGACTGCAGGACATCACCGCGCACGTAGATTTCAGCGCCCTCGCAGCGAGCGCGCGCGCCGCCGGCCTCGAGGTGCTTGGCTACGCCACGCAGGCGAATTTCCTCGTCAATTGCGGCATCACCGAAGTACTGGACCGCACTGATGCGGCCGACGTGCGGCGTTACGCGCCGCTCGCCTCGGCAGCGCAGAAGCTGCTCTCGCCGGCCGAAATGGGGGAACTGTTCAAGGTCCTGTGCGTGGGGCGCGGCATCGGGGGCAACCTCATGGGCTTTGCGCGCGGCGAGCGTTCGCATACCCTCTAGGCCATGCTCAGGGCCGTGGTACTTCTCCTGCTGGCGTTCCCGAATGCGGTCCTGGCCGCCGACTCCCGCCGCCCGCCCGATCCCACCGCCGCGGCCAGGGAACGCTGGGCGCAAAGCCCGCACGGCCCGATGCTCGAGCGCATCCTGCCGCCGGGCTTCGAACCGGCCATGCTGCCGCAGCCGAGATCGCGCGGCGCGCGACTCGAACTGCGCTACTGCACCCAGTGCCACAACCTGGCCAACCCGGCCATGCACCACGCCGCCAGGTGGCCGCCGATCGTCGAGCGCATGGTCACGCGCATGCAGGGCAAGGGGAACATGGGCCGGCTGATGGCCGACATGATGGCCGGTGTCGAGGCCCCCACGGCCGAAGAGACGCGCGCGCTGGTCGCCTACCTCATGCAGAATGCGCAGCAACCGCTCGACCCGGCCGCGCTGCCGGCGGTGAACACGCCCGAGGCCGAGGCGTTCCGGGTCGCGTGCCAGCAATGCCATGTGCTGCCCGACCCGAAACGACACACCGCGCGCGAGTGGCCTGCGGTGGTGGCGCGCATGCAGAAGAACATGGAATGGATGAACCGCGTGGTGGGCTCGAAACCGCAGAAGGACGAGCCCCAGCTGCGCGTGAAGGACATCAACGCATTTCTTGCGAAATACGCGGCCAAAGCGCCGCGACCCTGAGGAGGAGGCAACTAATGAAGCAACTGCGCAAGCACCTGCGCTCGTGGACTTTCCCGCTGCTGCTCGGCGTGGCGCTGGCCAGCGTGGCACCGCTGGCGCTTGCCCAGCAGGACTACCCGACACGCCCGATCAAGCTGCTCGTGCCCACCGCGCCGGGGGGCACCACCGACATCCTCGCGCGCCTCGTCGGGGCGCGGCTGTCCGAATCGCTCAAGCAGCAGGTGGTGGTGGAGAACCGCGCCAGCGCCTCGGGTGTGATCGCAGCCGAGATGGTGGCCAATGCCGCCCCCGACGGGTACACCCTGCTCCTGCCTTATCACCAGCACACGGTCAACGCGGCACTGGGCGCAAAGCTGCCCTATCACCCGGTCACCAGCTTCACCGCGATCACCCAGCTCACCTCGGCAGGCCTCATGTTGGTGGTGCACCCGTCCACGCCGGTGGAAAACCTCGCCCAGTTCGTGCAGTGGACGCGCAACTTCAAGGGCGCGCTCAATTTCGGCTCGGCCGGCATCGGCAGCGGCGGCCACCTGGCGGGCGAACTCTATAACCAGATGGCCGGCATCAAGGCCGCGCACGTGCCGTACAAAGGCTCGGGCCCGGCGCTGGCGGACCTCGTCGGCAACCAGTACCACTACAACTTCGCCGGCCTGCAGGCGGCCCAGACGCTCGTGCGCGCGGGCAAGCTGCGCGGAATCGCCATCACCACGCCCAAGCGCGTCGCGGCCCTGCCGGACCTGCCCGCGGTGGCCGAGGCCCTGCCCGGATTCGAAGTCGTGGGCTGGTATGGCATCGTCGGGCCTGCGAAGCTGCCGGCGTCCATCGTCGCGCGGCTGCACGGTGAGATCGTCAAGATCCTCCACCAGCCCGACATGCGCGAGCGCATCCTGGCCGACGGCTCCGAACCCGTGGGCAGCACGCCGGAGGAATTCACCCGCTACCTGAACGCCGACCTGGTGAAGTGGGCCAAGGTGGTGAAGGAGAGCGGCGCCAAGCTGGACTGATTCCCGGGACGAACCTCCGGTTTCGGGGGAGGTCCTATATCCGGGACCCTGGCGCAAGCGAGAGTCCGGCCTTCGAAGCCGCCGCCGCGAGCCGCCGATCGAAAGCAGCAAAATCCAGCGGCATCGAGGCACGCTCCCTCAGCCAGAGCGCGCTGGCGAGGTGGATCGAATCGAACCCGCGAAGCGCGTAGGTTTCCGCAAGATTCCCGGCGCTACGCAGTACTTCCGGAACAAGGTCGACGCGCAAAAGCGCTTCCCAGTCGCTTTCGAACTGCTTCAAGCGCTGCTGATGCCGGGCCTTGCTCGTGGCCTTTTCGCGGACCAGCCGGCCGAACGTGGCACGCGCCTCCGCATATGCAACCACCGAGGTCGACAACGCGTCCGCCTTGGACGCATACGTATGAAGCAGTGCGGATCCGGGTTCGCGCACATACAGCTTGACCAGCGCGGACGTATCCAGATAAAGGATCACCGGCGGTCTTGCTTCACCCACGCCGACAACGAGATGCCCTTGCGCATGGTTTCGCCTTTTGGCAGCCCGGCGGGCTTGCCGCCGTTCCACTGCACTCCATGGAGCTTCGCCAGGCTCGAGATCGTAGCCTCGGTCTTGATAGGCACGATTCGCGCAACCGGGCGGTTATGCACATTGACGGTCACGGTTTCGCCCGCGGCGGCTTTCTTGATGTAGGCACTGAGGTTTGCCTTGAGCTCGCGGATGCTGGCATCCATTATTGTGGTCACAATTATGAATATGTATCCACAATAATAGCACGCAACGGGTCGCCGAGATCATCCTCGAAGATCAGGGCGGCGTCGGCACCGCCATCCCCCGCACCACCGCCGGGCGCCGGCCGATGGTGTCGTACCAGCGCTTCACATTGGGGAAGTCGGCGAGGTCCACCTTGTGCCACTCGTGCCGCGCGATCCACGGGTAGGTGGCGATGTCGGCGATCGAATATTCGTCGGCAAGAAAAGCGGCCTCGGCCAGCCGCTTGTCGAGCACGCCGTACAGGCGCCTGGCCTCGTCGGTATAGCGCTTGATGCCGTAGGGCACCTGCTCGGGCGCGGCGCGCAGGAAGTGGTGCGCCTGGCCGAACATCGGGCCGACCCCGCCCATCTGGAACATCAGCCATTGGAGCGCGACGTATTTGCCGCGCGTCGACGCCGGCAGGAATTTCCCCACCTTGCCCGACAGGTAGACGAGGATCGCACCGGACTCGAACAGCTTCATGGGTTTGCCGTCCGGGCCGTCGGGATCGAGGATGCCCGGGATGCGGTTGTTGGGGCTGATCGAGAGGAATTCCGGCTTGAACTGCTCGCCCTGGCCGATGTTCACCTTGTGGACCGAGTAGGGCAGCCCGCATTCCTCGAGCATCACCGATACCTTGCGGCCGTTGGGCGTGCTCCATGTGTGCAGTTCGATCATAATCGCGTGTCTCTTCGTCGCTGGTAGGGAGCGAAAGTCTATCCCAATGCTGAAATGGCTCCTGACCACCCTGCTTGCGCTGATCGTGTTCTCGGCCGCCATGCCGTGGCTCGCGCGGCGTTTCGGCATCGGTAACATCCCCGGTGACCTGCGCTTCCGCGTGCGCGGGCGCGACTACGCCCTGCCGCTGGCGAGCACCCTGCTGCTTACCTTCTTCGCCTGGGTGATCGCCAAAGTCCTGTAGCCCGCGCTGCCCGCGCGCAGTCCACGTGCAGTCCCCGGCAGTCAGGAAACCGCAAGCGTAAGGAACAGCGCCGCCGCCCGACTATTCCGCACCAATGCGGAAATTTTTCCGCATCAGCAGGCGGATTACGTTCGTACAATTGGCACCAGCCCCGAGAGGAGCACGCGCCGCACCATGAAAAAAATCCTCGTCCTGTTCGCCAAAGACTGGGACCGGCTCGAATTCAGCCGGCCCGAGTACCGCAATCGCTACCAGTTCATCTACGAGGGCTTCGACCTCTTCAGCTTTCCAGGCAACGCGCGACTGCTCACCTTCGACGTGTTCGCCTACATCAATTCGCTGGCGCAGCGCTTTCGGCGCGAGCGGCTCGACGGCATCGTCAGCAACAATGAGCAGTTCGGGGCAGTCATCGCCGCGGTGCTGGCCGAGAAGCTCGGACTGCCCGGCAACGACCCGCGCGCAGTCATCACCGCGCAACACAAGTTCTACGCCCGCATGCAGTACGCGCGCATCGCACCGGAGGCCACGCCGCGCTTCGCCGCGTTTCCGTACACCCTCAAGACGCGCGACGACCTGCCTTTCGACCTGCCATGCTTCGTGAAGCCGGTGAAGGCGACGTATTCGGTGCTCGCCCGCCGCGTCGACACCTTCGAGGAAGTCAGGCGCCACCTGTCGTTCTGGCCGTTCGAGAAATTCATCATCAAGCGGCTGGTGAAGCCCTTCAACGACCTCATGGCGTGGTACACCGACTGCCGCGTCGACACCCACCACATGATCGCCGAGGAACTGCTCGAGGGCGTGCAGCTCAACCTCGATGGCTACGTGCACGAGGGCCGCGTAACGACGCTTGGCATCATCGACGCCAACATGTACCCCGGCACGCAGGCCTTTGCGAGCTTCGAATACCCTTCGCGCGTGCCGCCGGAGGTGCGCGAGCGTATCGCTGAGCTCGCCACCCGCATCATCTCCGGCATCGGCTACCGCCACGGCTTCTTCAACGCCGAGTTCATCTGGAACCCCGACACCGGCCGCATCCACCTGATCGAAGTCAATCCACGCATGGCCTCCCAGCTCGCCTACCTGTACGAGTGCGTGGACGGCATCAACCTGTACCAGCTCAACCTCGAGCTCGCGCTGGGAAACGCGCCGAGCACCCATCGCGAAGCGCCGCGCTTTGGCCACGCGGCGAGCTTCGCCATGCGCAAGTTCGACGGCAAGCCGCTGGCGGCCGAGCCCTCGCGCGAAGCGCTGTCGCAGATGTCCAGCCGCTTTCCGGAGGCCCGCCTGATGTTGTACCTGAAGCACGGGGCTGCGCTCGCGCGCGAGATGAAATGGCTGGGCAGCTATCGCTACGCGGTGGTCAACATGGGCGCCGCCAATCACGCGGACCTACACCAGCGCTACGCCGACATGCGCGCCGCCCTGTTCCAGGAGTAACCCTTCAGGGCCCGGCGTTCAGGGTCTTGAGTTTTTCCGCGATCGCGCGCCCGACGAAGATCTGCGGGTTGGACGGGGGCGAGAGCTTTTCGGCCAGTTCGCGCTTGGCCACGGCTTCGGCGGCGATCGGGAAAGCCTCGATGAACGAGCGCGCCTTGGGCAGCGCCTGGCCGAAATACGCTTGACCGAAAAAGGTCCAGTCGTTGCCGGTCTCGCAGCCGAACGACTGCCGGTCGGCGGCCGAGGCGGTGATGATGAGCGTGTTGTCGTCCTTGAGCGGCTCGATGAACCCGCCCGAATAGCACGCCGAGATCACCAGCACGCGCCACTTGATGCCCGCATCGTTGAGCGCGCGCGCCAGCACCGTCGGGTTGAGCGGCGCGAGGTCGAGCGGCGGGGCGTGTGCGGACAGGCCGAAGCCGCTGTCGCCGTGCGCGGTCACATACACGAGGACGACGTCCTCATCGGCGTTCATGCGCGCGCCGATCTGCGCCAGCGAGCGCCGCAGGTTGGTGGCGGTGGCGATCGGGTACCGATCGAGGGTTTCCGGGTTGCTCACCAGCGCGATCGAATGCCCGGCCGCGCCGAAGTCGCGCTCCAGCAACGCTTTCACCGAGCGGATTTCGCGCATGAACACGTCCTGGCTGCCGTCGGGCGCGAAGCCGGCAAAATACAGCTCGGTCACGCCCGGCTGCCCCGGAGCGATGGCCTCCAGTTGGCGCTCGATCAGCTCACCCTGCGCGTGGAAGGCCGATTCGCTTGCCAGCGCCGCGTGGCCGGCCGCCTGCGGCTCAGCCTCCCACAGATCAGCTCGCGGGATGACAAATAACGACACCGCCATGAGCGCGGCGATGATGAGCGAGGGCATCGGAAGCTGGCGCCACGTGGCGCCAGTGCACACCACCACTGCGCGCAGCGCCACCGCCCACCCCCAGGCGAGCAGCCCGAGCCACGCCCAAAACAGCGCCACCGGCCCGGCCGTGGTGCCCAGGATCGCGACCGAGGCCAGTTCGAAGGCGAGATCGCTCGCCGACAGCGCTACGGCCAGCAGCAGCGCGAGCGAGCCGTTGCCGCGCAACGTGGCGATGCCAAGCGCAGCCAGCAGGAGCAGCGGGACCTGCGCTAGGTACAGCGGGATCGCGGTCGGGTTGAGCATCCCGCCGGCGGACTGCAGCGAGCTCGACAGGAACCAGACGAGCAGGTTGAAGGTGACGAGCAAGGCGTACTGGCCCGGGGTGGCCTTGAACTGCGGCCAGCGCACCGGCAGGAACAGCGCAAGGCGCGTGCCGGCCGAAATGTTGCGCACCAGCCCGCCGAGGAATCTTTCGCGCATGCGCCCGCTACCCGTTCACAGCCGTGCGCAC